>CAZSYW010000058.1:0-11699 GCA_964611315.1 uncultured Rhodospirillaceae bacterium | reverse complement strand
AAAGAATCCGCGATCAGGCTCGCGTGGTAATCATGGGTCACCGAAAAATTTGACGATGCTGTGAGGAATCGAAGCGTTTCAAGAGCGGTGATCCCGTCACCTTCTCCCGCGTGCGTCCAAGCCACGAGCAGTGATTCCAGATAAGGGTAAAAACCGGTTTTAGGAAGAGAGGACAAATGGCTGCGCGCTTCCCCGAATTCCCCGGCCCGGACTTCCTCTGCCGATACCACGAGAAGTGCTATCGGATCAGAAGTTTGCATGCTGATGAGACGATTGGCCAGCGACAAACCTTGTGTCATCTGTCGGTTCCCAACCATCGCCGACAATGTGCGGGCAAGAAGCCTTGGGTTATTGCGGTCCGCTTGAAGCGCACGATCAAAGAACACAGATGCAGCCCACGCATCAAACAGGTTCCGAGCGTGTCGGCCTGCTAAATAGCCACCTAAGGCTGAATTTGGAAGCTCCGTCGGGTCTCTCTCTGTAATAAAAGTTTCCGTGGTTTCTTTGTTTTCAATCGTGGCTCCGGCCCTACTTTCTTGAGTTTGGGACGTTTGGCAAGCGTTGGTGCACAGGACGGCTAGCGTGGCCACCATCCACATCTCGGGTCTTGCAAAGGCAAAAGTTTTCCGAGAAAAACTCGCGAAAGAGATTTTGAGCATTAACCTACGCACGGTTGACGAATCCGAAGAGTTGGCGCAAAAAAGCGCGACTGGGATGAAGGTGATCCAATCGGCTGCAATAGTTATACGTCGCCAGAGAGTATTTCTAGTGTAGGGTGCCATTCCCATCAGCCGCTAGTAATTTAGACAGGAGCATTGCATTTATGACGAGTAAGAACAATCCGGGTAGGCGCAATCGTCAGGATCAAGACAAGGTATTTGACGGAAAAAAAGTCAAGCCGGTCCTGTATGTTGGCTCTTATGTCGGCCATGGCCGGTACATTGCTGCCCAGGAAGAGGGCGGCAAACTTGTGTCCGACAAGGAAGGTAAGCCAATTCCGTACAGCCAGATTTAGGCGCGAAGTTACCTAATAAAGCTGTATGCAGGACATTTTGTGTCTTTGAAATCAGATTCGCGCGTCGCATCGTCCCTTTTACGTTGGCTTCTTGAGGCGGGTGCGGACGAGGCCATCGAGGATACTCCTTCCAATCGACTTCGGCAGGAGGCGAGCCGCACAATGGCGCCAGAACCAGACTCCAGGCCACGGGTTGGACGTTTTGATATGTCCGAGGTGGGTGCGGGATTGGGCAAATTTGAGGCGATTCTGAAAGAAGGCCGCCGAGCCGCATTGGCGAGCCCCACCCTAGAGAAACTTCGTGTTGCTGTGGAGAAATTTGATGGGTGTGCACTTAAAGGGACTGCCACAAACACAGTTTTTTCGGATGGCAACTCTCGTGCCGACCTAATGTTAATTGGCGAAGCGCCTGGTGCTGAGGAGGACCGCACGGGCGTTCCATTTGTTGGTGCAGCTGGACAGTTACTCGATCTGATGCTGGCAGCAATTGATCGGGATAGAAGCTCAGCTTACATAAGTAATATTTTGTTTTGGCGCCCGCCTGGGAATCGAAGTCCGACTAGTGAGGAGGTGTCTCTATGTTTGCCCTTTGTGGCAAGGCACATTGCCTTGGTTAGGCCGCGAGTGTTGGTTTTGGTTGGTGGAATTGCCGCGAAAACGCTGCTGGCTCGCAAAGAGGGTATAACTCGTCTCCGAGGAAAATGGTATCGATACTGTCCTGACAATGACAGTGATGCTATCGACACCACAGCCATTTTTCATCCGGCATTTTTGCTGCGCAAAACTGCTCAAAAACGTGAGACGTGGCACGATCTAATTGCGATTCGGACGCGATTAGCCGAAAATGAGACCAGAAGATGAACATTCATTATTGGATTTTTTCTTTATAAAGTGTACGAAGAAGTTTTCATAAAACCATACCCAAATTGAGTAAATTTGGACTTCTCAAAACGCATAGCAGCTGTGCTTTATTGATTGATTGCTGTCCAACCCCACGTAGCTTATACCGGAGCAGGGAAGGCTTACGTAAGGAATAGGGAGCCTGCGTGCGCTCATGTCTGTTGTCTGCCAAAGGTGGTTACTTGGGGTAACGCTATTCGCGTTTGGGTTTGATATTGCGTTTGGTGCAGTAATGTCGGAGCCGACGGGTGCTGACGTCGTCGGGGTGGTTTCCTCAGAGTTGTCCCCAGGTGAAAATGTAAATGTAGAGGGCGGAGTAAGCCCAGATTTTGGAATCGTTACGGACCGCGATACAGGCTCTTTAAAAATAGGTGCCCGCGTCCGAGTGGCGGCTCTTTCCTATGAGCCTTCGGATCTCTTTTCGTCGGTCGATGTCCCAAAAATATTGTCGGATATGGACAATGGTCTGTACCAGGAAATCTTCCGGTTGCAAGAGGATGGCGAGTGGTCGGAAGCCGATGTTCTGATAGGCAAGCTCAGCGACAAAATCCTGTTTGGCCATGTCCAGTTTCAGCGCTATATGCATCCGACCGCCTATCGTTCCAAATTTGAAGAGCTTGCGGCTTGGCTGGAGGACTATTCGGATTTGCCTGACGCATACCGGATTTTTCGTTTGGCGATGAAGCGACGGCCCGAAGGCGCTGCAGAGCCCGTTAGAGCTAAACGAGGTTATTTGTCTGGCTATGGAGAAGAACGTGGGGAAGACGGACCTGTCTTTCCGAGTTCCAAAGCGGGTGTTTCCCAACCGAAGAAGGTTGCTCAGTTAATGCGAAAGGTGCGTTCATTGATTGGTCGGGGAAGACCGACGGCGGCCTCGCAGGTTTTATCTCAGTCTGAGACGGCAAGTTGGTTAACAGAGATTGAGTTTGACCAGTTACGCGCGGACGTTGGTAGAGGGTTTTATGCTTTTGGTAAAGACGAGCAAGCGCTTGAATATGCTGGGGCTGCCGCGGGAAGGTCAGGCGAATACGTGCCGGAGGCTTATTGGATCTCAGGGCTCGCTGCTTGGCGGCTAGGGTTGCTGGATGCCGCTAAAATTTACTTCGAATTCCTGGCGGCCGCCGACACTAGCGAGGAATTTTTGAAGGCGGGCGGGGCGTTTTGGGCAGCACGTGTTCATGAGGCCTTAGGACATGAGGGTTTGGCTGACGTCATGTTGCGACAAGCCGCACGGTCTCCGAGAACTCTTTATGGCTTACTTGCGTTAAATGCACTAGGAGAGCACGCGCCATTTTATTGGGCTCCGCTTTCGTTACGATCGGACGACGTGCATCAATTGTTGCAGACGGGGCATGTGCGTCGAGCAGTCGCCTTGGTAGAAGTCGGGCAGAGGAGGCTTGCCGAAGAGGAATTAAGAAAATACTTTCCGGAAGCTGACGCCGGACTCTCTGAAGCATTGCTTCGCTTGGCTGTCGCACTTGATTTGCCTGCGCTGCAGATCAGGATTGGAAGTCTCCTGGAGGAAGATCTCAGTAGACCGTATGAAGTGGCATTGTATCCGGCACCGAATTGGAAGTTGGGCAGTGGTTATCTTGTAGATCATGCTCTATTGCTTGCTATGGTCCGCCAGGAATCCATTTTCAACGAACGGGCCCGGAGTAGACGTGGAGCGCGGGGCCTAATGCAATTGATGCCCCGGACTGCCACTTTTATTGACGGGGAAAATCGTTACCATCGTAATGGCAAGGCAGATCAGCTTTACGATCCGCAGCTGAACGTTGAGCTTGGACAGCGATATTTGAATTATCTACTAAGCAGTGAGATGTTTGATGGAGACCTGTTGCTTGCTCTGGCAGCCTACAATAGCGGACCGACGACGCTTAAAAAATGGACAAAGGAAGTCGATTATAGAAACGATCCATTGTTGTTCATAGAAAGTGTGCCATCACGCGAGACGAGGTGGTATCTTCGTCGTGTACTTACAAACTTGGGTGTGTACAGAAGTCGACTGGGCCAAGATGACGTATCTTTGCAGTCGATCGTGGCCGGCGAGTGGCCGCGTCATGTCGCTATAAATAAAACAGAAAGGGTAGAGCGGTTTGCCGGGAATTGATGAGAGCCGTTCCTTTCTGCCCGTTAAAATAGCTGTGTTGACAGTTTCTGACTCCCGTACTGAAGCAGACGACAAATCGGGTGCGGTTTTGATCGAGCGTTTGTTGGGTGCGGGTCATTGCTTGGCGGCTAGGGCAATACTCCCCGATGAACAGCAGTTAATAGTTGGTCACCTAAAAAAGTGGGTTGCCGATCCGCAGATAGACGTGGTCCTGGCCACTGGTGGAACTGGTGTGACGGGTCGTGATGTAACCCCAGAAGCATTTGAATCTATGTACGATAAGTTAGTGCCTGGTTTTGGTGAACTTTTTCGGATGCTTTCATTTCAGAAGATTGGAACTTCAACTATCCAGTCTCGCGCTACAGCGGGAACCTGCCAAGGCACATACCTGTTTGCTCTGCCAGGGTCGCCTAGTGCTTGCAGGGACGCCTGGGATGATATCCTTGTCCATCAATTTGATAACCGCTATCGACCCTGTAACTTTGTAGAACTTATGCCGCGTCTTTGTGAAGACCCAGCGAGTTAGTTTGAGTGCGAATGGAATTATGCTTTTGCCATCGACGCCAAGAGGCGAGATCGTCAATATCTTCTAGTTCTTCCAATAACGATACATTATAGCGTTTATCGATGTTTTGTAGTGTATCCGCCAAGGCACTCGGACTCGACCAGACTACGTTGGAGAATGGCGCGATTACTGTAGGCCGCCGACGCATGCCGATGAGCCAATAGCCTCCGTCCCTCGCGGGACCAAATACGAAATGTGATTTACCTAATGCGTGAAAAGCGTTCGCTATGTGCGCTTGTTGAACGCCTGGTACGTCACTCCCTACGATTACCAATGGCCCAGGAGGTAGATCGTGGATGGGACGGGACATGCGTAGGCCAAGCGTTCCATTACCTTGGGGACACCTTCTGGCAGTTGCGGGCCAAAATCGTCCGACACGCGTGAATTCATCGGGCGTTACAGCCAGCAGGCAGTTCCAGCGTGCATCGTTGCTTAAGCGTTTGATCAATGAAAAAGCAATAACTCGCGAAATTTGGCATGCTGCAGTTCGTCCAAGTTCAGCCGAGAGACGGGTTTTTGCGGCGCCTTGACGGGGCGCTTTCGCAAAAATAATCAAATGTCGGGGTAACATTTTGTCACCGTTTTATTCGTATAGTCTAGCGATTAACCGGGGGGGCAGGCCTGCGAAATACAATGCTAAACAAGTGAAATTCCTCAAGCTTCTCCAAAAAATTCCGCATTGATTGTAGCGACTACCCGATGTGGTTGCTGCCACTTCAATAAGCCGGAGCCGACGTCGGCCGATACGCCGGATTAAGTCCACATCCTCCATGATGGGTAGATCCCTGAACCCTCCTAAGCGGTCATAGTGTTGTCGGCCAATCAGGAGGCCTTGGTCACCGTATGGAAGCCCCAATTCTGTGCGCCATGCGACGCAGCGTTCGAGGATTTTTCCCCCAAGGCTATTTAAGTCATTTCGATACGAAAACACTCCGGCGATTTCGGCGTCGCCGACTTTCTTGATAAATTCTAAAACGACGTTTGGCCACCCAGCCTCGAGGATGGTATCGGCATGCACAAACATGAGCCATTCCCCGTTTGCTGCGATTCCTCCTGCAGCAAGTTGGCGCCCGCGACCCCTGCTAGTCTCGATCCAATGAACACTAAAACCTGATGCAATGGACACTGTGTCATCCGATGAGCCTCCGTCAGCGATTATTATCTCATCTGCTCCTTCTATCAATGCACCGAGACACGCCCTAATGTTATCGGCCTCATTCAAGGTGGGAACGACCGCACTCAGGAGCGGTCTCGTGCTAGAGGCGGATGTGTCGTTGCTGGTAATCATAGGGTTTGCAGCGGCAATTTAATTTCTGGCGTAGAACAAAAGAAAGGTGGCTCATAGTTGCCGTGGGGGCTTGTTAGGTTGGTTTATTTCATCGGTTTTGTCAGTGGTGCTGGTCTAAAAGCTTGCCGTTGTACTATAGTTCTGTGGCTATGGCAGTGAAGCGCCCGGGACCGGATTTTTCAATCGAAACTAGATTCAAAGGATTAATTTGTGGGATTGATGAAGCCGGTAGAGGACCGTTAGCTGGCCCTGTTGTGGCAGCAGCAGTTGTTTTTGATAAGCAGTGTACTCCTAATGGAATTAAGGACTCAAAACTTCTGACGCGGATACAACGGGAGGGTCTCTTTAGAAAAATCAAAAATCAAGCAGCAGTTGGGGTGGGCATTGCGGACGTGGCAGAAATTGATGATCTTAACATTTTAAAGGCGACGTTCGCAGCCATGACACGTGCTTATGATCAGCTGAATCCGTCGCCGAGCGTGGCTTTAGTGGATGGCAACCGCTCACCTAAACTGAGTTGTACGGTACAAACCGTGATTGGTGGTGATGGCCTTTCATTATCGATCGCTGCTGCTTCCATTGTCGCCAAGGTAACCCGGGACAATTTGATGCGGAATCTTGCGGTTTCCTACCCAGGTTATGGCTGGGAACGGAACGTCGGGTACCCTACTTCGGAGCACCTTGCGGCGTTGGCTCTCCGGGGCGTAACTCCTCATCATCGACGGACTTTTGCGCCCGTGGCGCGGGCTCTGAAATCAAACGGTTGAGTGTTCACTTCAGAGCTCCATTTGTTGCAATCAACTAGGTCGGCCTCCGACACTTGCATCAAGAGACACTAAAAGTCTAAGATTCAAGAAAATAAAAATTTTTTCGCAGATTCTATTGGAAGTGGGATCTGTAATGTATTGAGTCATAAGGGGGGATTCATGCTCAGGGACGGTGAGCCGGTCGAAGATTCGCCTTACGGAAGGATCTTGACGGGCGATTGTGTATCGGTGATGGAAAGTCTTGAGCCTTGCTCCGTGGACCTAATTTTTGCGGACCCGCCGTACAATTTGCAGCTACGTCAGGATTTGCGACGCCCTGACGATACCGTAGTCGACGGTGTTGCTGAAGACTGGGACCAGTTCGATAGTTTTGCGGAATACGACGAATTCACTCGAGCTTGGTTGGGCGCTGCGCATCGATTGCTGTCTGATACTGGGAGCCTTTGGGTAATCGGTAGCTACCATAATATTTTCCGGATAGGTCGAGTGCTACAGGATCTTGGTTATTGGATTCTTAATGATGTAGTTTGGCGTAAAACTAATCCGATGCCAAATTTCCGTGGCCGGCGTTTTACCAATGCCCATGAAACACTTATTTGGTGTGCGAAGAGCAAAAACCAAAAGCGCTACACCTTTAATTATCAGGCAATGAAAATGCTGAATGAGGATCTGCAAATGAGGTCGGATTGGTCCTTTCCGATTTGCACTGGTCGCGAGAGGTTGCGTCAAGGCGATCAAAAAGCGCACCCAACACAAAAGCCTGAGGCCCTGCTTTACAGGGTTTTGCTCGCAACCACTAACTCGAAGGACCTGGTGTTGGATCCATTCTTCGGTACAGGGACCACTGGTGTGGTCGCGAAGCGACTTGGCCGTCGATACCTGGGAATAGAGCGAGATCAAAACTATGTGGCTTTGGCGCGGGACCGGCTAGCGGGGATCCGTCCAAGATCGAGCCAAGAGTTGCAGACAACCCCTTGCAAACGGTCCTTACCGCGAGTGCCATTCGGTAATTTAATCGAGCGAGGCCTATTGTCTCCTGGTGTAGTGCTTTACGATCATAGTCGAAGGTTGAGCGCAAAGGTGCGCGCGGATGGTTCACTGGTTGCGGGCGACATCACGGGTTCGATCCATGGTGTCGCGGCCGCTTTGCAGGGCGCACCTAGTTGCAATGGTTGGGCATTTTGGTTCTATGATGACCGTGGTAAACTGTCTCCAATCGACCTATTGAGGCAGAAAGTAAGAGCGGAGAACGCTTTACAGTGAGGTGCTCCGATTGATGTCGGAGCTAATGCTATTTTAGATTCATCTCCGTCATTTGCACGAGGGTAACCACCTTACGCATTAGGCTGGGCAGACCCTGTGATTCGAGATCCCCTTTCGGACACCAGAATGTGCCGTTTGGGGCTTTTTCTGCTCTTCCCGCGCAAATGGTCAGTTCCAGGTTAAAATGGGTGAAACTGTGGCGGACTAAGCCCGGAATCACCACCCATTTACTTTTTATTGGTGACTGTGCACCAATAAGACTCTCAGACAATGGTCGATCGTGCCATCCAGAATTTGGGATCTCCAACATGCCGCCAAGCATGCCTTTATCAGGTCGGCGGCGGAGTGCCACTGCACCGTCGGAACGTTCGATCCAAAAAACAACCCCGTGGCATTGAGGTTTGCTGGCCTTTGGCTTCCTTTTTGGCCAGTTCTCTGGTGTTCCAGTGGCGTGCGCTTCGCAAAAATTTGACCATGGGCATTCGGCGCAATTTGGCGAACGAGGGGTGCAAACGACTGCGCCCAAGTCCATTATCGCCTGTGCATAATCTCCGGGGCGGTGCTGGGGGCTATGATAGGCCGCCAATGTTTGTAGTCGGGGCCGACTTTCCTGTATTGGTTTTTCAACTTTATAAAGCCGAGCCATTATCCGCGCCACATTGCCGTCAACTACGACAGCAGGACGGTCGTAAGCGATGGTCATTATTGCGGCTGCAGTGTACGGGCCGATTCCCGGCAATGAGAGCAGACTTTCTTCCTTATCTGGGAAAACCCCATTGTGTTTGCTCACGAGGATCTGAGCGCATGCGTGAAGGTTTCTTGCTCGCGCGTAGTACCCGAGACCTGCCCAACATTGTAAAACGTCATCGCGCTTTGCTTTTGCCAATTGTGTCAAATTTGGCCATTTCTTAATGAAGCTTTTGTAATACGGACGAACGGTTGCCACTTGCGTCTGTTGCAACATGGTCTCGCTCACCCATACTCGGTAAACATCCGGTTTTTTGCCGGGTTTGGTGCGCCAAGGTAAGGTTCGACCGTTCCTATCGTACCAATCAAGCAAAACCTTAACGGCTTCACCGTTTTCCCCAGATATATTTCTCCGCCGCATTGTGTTACTTTATAGGCTAATCAATATGGGCTGCTTGTCGCAGCCATTATCAGAAGTTCAAGCTGACGTTATTGCCACACGAGGTCTTGATCATGCAACCGAAAGCCCGACGCTTGTCCGAGATGCTGCCAAAATTAACGCGCGCAGCATTTAGTGACCGCGGATTTTTTCAGGGCTCGATTTTAACTGATTGGATTGATGTTGTCGGCGCGGAAACGGCTGCAAAAAGTTGCCCGGAGAAGATTTCCCGAGATGGTGTGTTAACATTGCGTGTCGATGGTTCGGTCGCTGTTGAAATACAGCATCTTGAACCACAGATTCTGGAGCGGATCGCAAGCCACTTTGGGTATCGTGCCGTCACTCGGATCAGAATTCGCCAAGGTCTGACTGGTGGCAGGGGTCCCACTTGAGCCGATTTTGCTTCGACATTATTGTTGTGCAACTGTTTGAGCCTTTAGCGGAAGATCAATGCGCCTAAAATCATTTTTATCCACCTTTGTCTTTTGGTCCTGTGTTCCCTGGGTATTTTCGGCGGAAGCCTTAGATGAACCCGTTTTAGGGGATCTGGATGCACCGGTAACCATCATTGAGTTTGCCTCACTGAGTTGTCCTCACTGTGCTGCTTTCCACAGGGACCGCTTCCCATGGCTGAAGGAGAATTTCATCGACACGGGGAAAGTACGGTTTATTTTTCGTGATTTTCCTCTAAATCGTGCTGCGCTATTGGGGTCAATGTTGGCGCATTGTGCCGATCGGCGTCAGTATTTTGCGTATTTGGGTTTACTGTTCGAGCGGCAGGAGAGTTGGGCATTTAGTGAGCCCGTTGAAAAAGGCTTAGCTTCTCTGGCCCAGCTTGCTGGAATGGGTAGAAATCGTTTTGAGAGTTGTTTGCAGGATGAAGCGTTGGCTGATGAAATTATCCAATCTCGCCTCGACTCGCAAAACGAATACGATATCGAATCGACGCCTAGCTTCGCTATCGGCGGTAAACTTGTATCGGGCGTTCCAAGTGAAGAGAGGTTCACTGAACTAATCGCGGCGGCTAGCCAATGACGGCCGTTGAAGCGATTTTAAGGCGAGGCCAAGATTTTGTAACAGAAATTACTATATTTAGTGGTGAATTAAGATAAATTCACGATATATTGAGCTTGCGGTCCGGGTGAAATGCTCATTGTGGGTGTGCCAAGTGACCGAGTAAGGCTAAAAGCGTGCATTTCTCGCGTCTCAAGCTAAACGGCTTCAAGTCCTTCGTGGATCCCACGGAGCTACTCATTGAACCCGGTCTTACTGGTGTTGTCGGTCCAAACGGTTGCGGCAAATCAAACCTCGTCGAGGCCTTGCGCTGGGTGATGGGCGAGACTTCCGCCAAACAAATTCGTGGTAGTGAGATGGACGACGTGATCTTTTCGGGGACTGCATCGCGACCACCACGAAATAATGCCACAGTTGAGCTGCATCTGGAGAATCCTGAGCGTGATGCACCCGCCGTGTACAACGACGGAAATTCGATAGCGGTTTCTCGCCATATTCGGCGCGGCCTCGGTTCATCTTATCGGGTGAACTCAAAGGAGGTGCGGGCGCGCGACTTACAGCTTTTGTTTGCGGATGCAACCACTGGTGCGCGCTCCACC
The DNA here is from genome assembly GCA_964611315.1 of uncultured Rhodospirillaceae bacterium. Classification (GTDB taxonomy): domain Bacteria; phylum Pseudomonadota; class Alphaproteobacteria; order UBA7887; family UBA7887. Next base: position 1,049 of record CAZSYW010000058.1, on the reverse strand, counting down.
GCGATCGTTAGCCAGGGGCAGGTTGGGGCTATCATTAATGCAAAACCTGATCAGCGACGCCACCTGCTCGAGGAAGCCGCCGGCATAACAGGGTTACATTCACGTCGGCACGAAGCAGAACTCAGGTTGCGTGCAGCGGAAGGTAATGTAGAGCGGCTAGACGACGTACTCGCAGCACTTCAAGGGCAACTGCAAGGGCTAAAGCGGCAGGCCCGGCAGGCTTCACGTTACCGAAGCTTAAGTGGGCGTATTCGTAAGGCCGAAGCCATGTTGCTTTATAGCCGGTGGGCAAAGGCAGACTTGGAGTTACGAGAAACGACCTCACAGCTAGCCGAAATTGACAGGGAAGTTGTAGGGCGAGCTCAGAAGGCAGCGGCCGCTGCCGCTGATCAGGCCAAGGCAGCGGCAGCGTTGCCAGGCTTGCGGCGCAAAGAGTCGGAAGCGGCGGCTAAGGTCCAACGCTTGTCGATCGAAGGTGAGCGCGTGGATGAGGAAGCGCGGCGCGTCAGGGAAGCGGCGGACAGCGTAAAATCCCAAATTGAAGTGCTCCTTTCGGACGTAGAACGTGAGCGAACGCTGCGCGGAGACGCAGGGACACAGTTGACTAATCTTACCGAGGAGCAAGAAGGACTTCTTGAGCTTAAGACAAAAGACATTGACCTTCTCGGTAAGGCTGGAAATAGGGTGGCGTCAGTGCGTCAGATCGTGGACGAACTGGATGCTACTGTTGCTGCGCTAACAGAAAAAGCGGCCGCGACCCAAATTAACCGTCGTGGTTTAGAGAAACGTTACACCGCTCTCCAGGAACGACTGTCCCGTTCGCGAATGCGATCTACGGAGATAGAAGCTGAGAAAGGAGAGATAGAACTTCGCTTGGCCCATGTATCTGACGTGGCTGAGCGCAAGCGGTTAAAGGTGGAGCAAGAGGAGGCAGATCAATTCCGTGTGGCACTTCATGATGCCGCTCTGGTCAGGGACGCGAAAGAACGAAACCTAGAGTTGGCGCAACAAGCAGAAAGAACTGCCAGCCGGGAGTGGGTCGCCGTAGA
>CAZSYW010000057.1:0-11838 GCA_964611315.1 uncultured Rhodospirillaceae bacterium | reverse complement strand
CTCAGAGCCCTGCGCAGTCATCTGGCCCCTTTCACTGTGGGGCTTCAGAAAATAAATCGGCGCCAAAAATGTTCTTGGGGCCCAGACGCGGTTCGTTAAGAGTCAGAAGAGTATAGTCTTCCTTTTCATCCCATTCACGGAGGAACGGCCTTTGGAAATTTCGCTCCAAAAAACGGGCGTTATTGGTGCGCCCGTCGATAAGAATTACCGTACCTGGGAGCAGTGTTGATTCCATCATCAGAAGATCAGCTGCCATCACGGTTCGCCCTGTCGTTGCGAAATCCATCCCATTTTTCTGGCCTTTCACGTTAGCTGGGTCGGGGCCATCTAGGTATACAAAATCAGGAACGACGTTGGGCAGTTTGTCGTAGTAATGGCAAAGCCTTCCATTAAAAGTGCCCACCGTAACTTCGCTATGGGTTATATGTATGTGTGCCGCGAGATTATCTGGCGTGATTGCCTTGCATCGCTCGATCCAAGTTTTGTCTGCATCAACACAATATCCCATGAACCCTTTGTCCCTACCAAGTTGTCGCTCATAGGGCAAATTTTCGAAGTCGGCTTTATTTTTGGCTAAGGCATCTGCAATTATCACGGTGGAGTAACCTACGCCGAACTCTAATACCGTAAAGCTGTGATTCTGTCGGATTAACGCGTGCAAACGACACAGATCTCTAAGTCGTGGCGAGATAGGATTTACCTTCAAGTTATTTTCTGCATCGAATGATATACCTTTTTCTTTTGACGCATGTAGGAGCAAATCTATACTCTCGCGCACGATATATTTTTCAATACTTTTGACAGTGTCCATTTCAGAGTACTTCGGGTGTTTTAAAGCGGGGGCTTCCTTGGTTCTATTGAGTTGTGATCTCTTCTAGCTTATAGGACCACTTCTAACTCAATTGCTCAATACGGCGGACAACGACAAAAGCCTCAGCAGCGGGTCTCCCTACCGTGGAACCCCTCCATTCCGCGAGCGCACGAACTGCTTGTAAAGAACGGGCATGTGGGAAGTCACGCATCTCGTTTTGATAGTGCCCTAATGCAGCCAGTTTTTTCTCCAATTGCGCGCTTATATCGACAAAATCCGTTGGAACAAAATTAAGGCACTGGTTCGGGTTATTCCACTCTGTAGATGATAAGGTTTCAAAGCAGCGAATCAGATGAACCGAGCTTTCGGGCAGTGGTCGACATGCGGTGAGAACAGTATCGTGAACTATTCGGTGGTCTAAATTTAAATCCCCTGCGTGGTGCGTGTAAACAATTTGCGGTCTAATCTCCATAATCACTGTCTCAACAGATCTCACAATATCTAAGAAGGGCAATGTGTCGAGGCGTTGGTCCGGCAGGTCCAAGAAGCGCGGCTCAGAGGTACCAAGCATCTTCGCGGCTTTTCCTGCCGCTTCTTTCAATTCCCTTACTAACGGGTCTAGTTTCTTTGGGGGGCTGTCTGGCTTCCGGGATCTCGCACCTTCTGTGATTATGACTACTTCTACTCTGTCCCCCGCAGCTGCATGCGCACAAGCAGTGCCGCCGACTCCAAGTAACTCATCGTCGGGATGGCTTGCAACTATCAGAACAACTTTAGATGTCATGTGAATCTCGTTTTGTGTCGATACCGTCCAGCAATGCGCCGAGGCGGTGCACGCCGCCACCATCGCAAACCTTCGATGCTGCGACGCCCATGGCCAGCCTCATTTGTTGATTGTTTAACAAAGAAACAGTCGCTGATTTGATGCGAGCTTTTGTTGTTTCACTCTGTTCTCCAATCAGAGTTATAGCTCCAGCCCTAGAGAGAAAGTTGGCTGCCGGCTTTTGATTCTCCGCAGCAATAATAGATATTGTCGGCAACCCCATTGCGCAACGTTCCCAGCTACTCACCCCGCAAGCTCCAATTGCTATATCAGCTATACCCATCAAGGAAGCGACCTTATCTGTATCGACATATAACGCAAAAGATGCTGGTTTCTCCTGTTGCATCCCGCGCACTGTGTTAAGGGAACGTGCATGACCTCCAAGTATCACATCTAAGCTCACATTTAGCCCCGCGGTAGCGGATTTAGCGGCAGATATCAGCAATGGAGTGAGGTTGCGGCCGTCCGCTCCTCCCACAGCAATCAGGATGCGTCGCACCTTGGTGTCCCGTTGGCGTCGTGTCAGGGCTGCTTGCCTCTCCACGTAGAACTCGGGTCTTAGTAGCGCCCATTTCGGTCCGAGCATGCAGTGACAGTGCGCTGGAACAAGTGGTTCGTAAGGCGTGAACGATTGAGAACTGCAGTTTAGGATATAGTCTGCATCATAGCGGCGGTTTACTAAGTCATCGATTACCAGTATTTTGTTTGCCCACCTCCGGCAAGATTCTTCAAACAAAATATTCTGCGTATAGTGATCGATTACCAGTAAATCTGCTTTTCCTTTTGTCGCCACCGCTAGTGGCCCAACTTCGTCAACGTTGGATTCAAGGATCAACATACGATCGAATTGTTTTGCCTGGGGCACGGCAGAGAACGTTGCTTTTGACGCAGCTAACATGGTTGACCAGCCGAGTTCATTTAACTGTTGCGCCAGAGCTAAACAGCGAATGATGTGCCCGTTGCCGATACCGGGGCCCCCGTCGGCACGGAACACAACTAGTCGCTCCGGCGAATGCAGATTACTCAATAAAAATGCCTACAGTCTATTTGTTAAGTTAGCAACTTGGCAGCCCGCTCAAGCTCCTTGCCTTAAACGCGAGCTGCAGTACAGCAAATGCGTCTCTCGCCGGACAGGCTGGAGGTTCAAGAGTGTAGGCGGCGGAAAGAAAATCTATTGCGCAGCTAATATATTCCTCGTTGGGCGCTGCTGTTACTTTCATAGCTTCGATTTCATGATCATCATGGTCTGCTAACCGCAGCAAACCCAATCTCAAGTCGGCCTCCAATATTCCTTTTGCGCCAACTATCTCAACTCGCCGCCTCCGAGGTCGGGTTAGGTAATCAAGATGTATCGTCGATCGAGCGCCATTGCGGTGCTGTATGATTATGTCTGCTATGTCGTCAGATGGGATGCCCAATCTGCCTGTAGTTGCAGCTGTTGCAGTCACCACGTTCCCTTGGCCGAGCAAATATTGCGCGAGATCAAGCTCATGAATGGCGTCAAAAATAACCCCGCCCGATACGGGATCAGCTGCATATCCCGTTCTATGTTCCTGTTCAGGCCGCCAGTCGGGCAAATAGGATGCGCTGAGAAAACGTGCCCAAAAGAGATCGCCGAGTCGACCGTCACTAACGACGCTTTTAATTTTCTTAACGATGGCACGAAACCGTAAATTGTGGGCAACGGCTATAATTAAGCCTTTTTCTTCTGCACGATGTAGCAAGCTCGGAAGGCGGTCTTCGCGGTGTCCCAGCGGTTTTTCGACAAGAGCATGGCAATTCGCCTCGATGGCTGCGGCTAAATCGTCGATATGACACGGCGTGGGAGACGCAATAATAACGGCATCTGATGCGGCTAGCGCCGCTTCACGGTTCGAGACGGTGACAATGCCAGCAGCAGTTATTGTTGCACGTTGTTGGATATCTGGATCAAAACCAGTTACTGAGAATCCCATCTCATGCAGGTTCCGGGCGTGTCGGCTGCCAATTGAACCAAGACCAATAACTGTAACCGTTGTAACATGCCTATCTAACATTTTTCATCCGAAGGATGGGCAGTCAGGCTTTAGAAGTTTCTAAAAGGGATCGCAGGCTCTGGACGGTCAGGCGCCAGGGATTGCTCGCGCTGTCATATTGGAAATTTTTAGGCACTGGTCGTGCTTCCCTGTACGGTCGCCGGCTTTTTTCCCAAAATACAAATTCTGGTTCAATTACGTACCTGTCCTTTAACTCCACCGTATGCCGGGAATCATCTTTCGTAAGCAACACTTCATGCAGTTTTTCACCCGGACGGATACCAATAATTTCCGTGCTAATATCCGGGTGCAGTGCTTTTGTAAGATCAAGAATATTTGTGCTAGGAAGTTTTGGCACAAATATTTCCCCTCCTCTCATAACTTCAAAACACGACAAAACGAAAATTACAGCCTGTGGCAGGGTAATCCAGAAACGTGTCATCTCCGGATCGGTAATTGGCACGGAGGTTGCCCCTTGAGCAATCAATTTCCGAAAGAGTGGGACGACGCTGCCCCGAGATCCGAGAACGTTGCCATAACGAACGACGGAAAAGCGCGTGCCTATATCGCCAGATAAACCGTTGGAAGAAACCATTACTTTGTCGGAAGCCAGCTTGCTCGCACCGTATAAATTAGTGGGATTTGCCGCTTTATCTGTTGACAGAGAAATGACTCTTTTTACCTCGTTTTGCAATGCTGCAGTGACGACATTTTCTGCGCCCATAACATTGGTGTGGATGCATTCCATTGGGTTGTATTCTGCAATCGTCACATGTTTTAGCGCGGCGGCGTGAACGACATAGTCAATCCCGCGCATAGCCACCGATAGGCGGGTCATGTCGCGGACGTCACCGATGAAAAAACGCAGTCTGTTAGCACTCTTTGCCAAAGTTTGGGCAAGGTCGTGCTGTTTATGCTCATCGCGGGAGTACACTACGATGCGTCGCGCTTTAGTATGTTCGAGAAGGTGTTGAATAAAGGCGCGCCCAAAAGACCCGCTTCCTCCAGTCACCAAAATTGATTTATTGGTCAAATCAAAAGCATCGGTTGGCAAAACACAGTTCCTTATTGATCTAGAAATAAAACAGCCGTGTGCAGACGATAGATGAACTGTCGGTTCTAGGCTTGGTTCGCAAGAATAATGTCATGTAACGTGCCCACCACCCTCTCAACATCTTGATCCAACATGCTTGGAAACAGTGGTAAGGAAAGACATCGTTTGTAATATGACTCCGCCCCAGAGAGCGTGCCGGTTCCGTAACGTTTCTGATAGTAGGGCTGCTTGTGTAGCGGTATATAATGGACTTGCGTTCCAATGTCGTGTGCAGCCAGTTGTGACATTAGCTCGCCGCGGTCAATTTTAAGGACATCGAAGTTAATTAGTACGACATAAAGATGCCAGCCTGTGCATAACTCACTTACTCTGCCTACGGACGTGACCACCGGAGAAAGGTCAGCAACTAGCTGATCGTAATGTGTGACGAGTTCCTGGCGCCGCCTCACAAAGCCTTCCAATTTTCGTAATTGACTCAAACCTAAGGCGCACTGGAGATCCGTGATGCGATAGTTATAAGCTAGTTCATCTTGTTCGTAATACCACGGGTTAGGGCTGCCGTCGGCGGCAAATGCTAGTTTTGTGTTGTGAAACTTTTCGGGGGATCTCTGTGTGCCATGGCTGCGCAATTGTTGCAGACGCTCTTGCAGGTCATCATTACGTGTTGTTACTGCTCCTCCCTCACCACAAGTAATCATCTTTGCAGGATGAAATGAAAAGCAAGTACAGTCAGCATATTTTCCGTCGCCAACAATTCCTGTTGTATGTTTTGTGCCTAACGCATGGCTGGCATCAGCAACAATTTTCAGGCCGTAGGTTCGCGCAAAGCTTTCCAGTCTAACTGGGTCTTCACATTGGCCGTTTAGGTAGACAGGGAATATTGCGGCAGGCCTGCCATCATGGATATTGTCGAGTGCTTCTCTGGCATGGTCAACGCTCATCAGACCGGTATCCGCGTCTACGTCAGCGAACTTGACCTCGGCCCCTGTAAATCGTACCGCGTTTGCTGTGGCAATAAAGGTTATGCTCGGTACTATTGCGACGTCTCCAGGTCCCAGTGAAAGGGCCTGAGCCGATAAATGCAAGGCAGCAGTGCCTGTGGAACAGGCCGTCGCAAACGATGCGCCGGTGGCCGCCCCGAAAGCGATTTCAAACTCACCGATCTTTGGGCCAGTCGTAAGAAAAGGAGAAGACGCAGTTTCTGCTACAGCTGCTACGTCTTCTGCGTCTATCGACTGACGACAATAGGGCAAAAAAGATGTCGCTTTAGACACGGCTTAGGCCCTAGGTGCCAGCACAGCCGTGCGGACTCCTCCCCGATTGCAAATCAACTCTATCGCATCGGCGTCCGCTACATCAGTGAATAGTGTTCGAACCACTCCATCACTGCGTGCGGACTGGTTACCCTGATATCCAAGGGACTCAATGATCCTAGTGCCTCGTTCGGAAGACGAACTTACGACAGCCAAGTGATATCCTAGTGCGAACAGCTCTCTAAGCGGTCTCTCCATGTCATGCTTAAGGTTGTATCGAGATAAGTGGGTTTCAAAAACAATTACCGGCGCCATTTCTTTGTTTTCTATTGCAGGTATCAACCCATTGATGACTTCAATTTCGTGCCCTTCCACATCCATTCGAATAAGATCGATACGCCGTCCGGCAGCAATTTGTCGCACTGTTTCAATTTCAACTGAGATGGTGGTGCCAGAGAGATGTTTAGTTCCACTTCCAGTGTTGTGAAAAGTATTGAGGTTAGACATTTCGGATAGAAAAAAATCCCGAACGCCGTTGATGTCGGAAACAGCCTTCTGGTGTACTTCGATATCGGACTGCCCGTTCAACGATAAGTTGCGTTTGAGTAGGCTCACGTTACTAGGGGATGGCTCAACGGCTATTAGTGTCCCGCTTGACCCTATCAAGCGCAACATCATAAGTGTGTAATAGCCGATATTCGCTCCAATATCTAAAACTGACATGCCCGGGGACAAAGCATCCTCGAGAATCAGTTTATGGTCTAGTTCCCGGTTTCCAAAAAGCAGCAAGCTGCGAGAAATCCCACGATCTTCCACGTCTAACCACATAAGGTAATCGTAAATTTTTCGCTTAATATATCTGTGGCCCAGCACATTTCGGTTAACATAACTTCGCAATACACCAATACTTGCACTGGCTAATGCACCGAAACCGCGATCGCGGAGTGTTATGTAAATGCTGTGCAGTTTCAATCTACAAGCATTCTTTAGGGACGACTAAATACTCTGCAAGTCGGAAAACACTGGCAGACGATCCGTCCATCTCTCGGCAGACGTAGTCAAGTCCATCCAAAAGGGCCACTAATTCTTTCGTAGAGCTACCTAATTCCAATAATTTACTCGGATGTATGCTAAGGAAGAGCTTCGGCCTAAAGCGGGTTAGTACCTTGCGCGCTCCCTTAATTACGTCAGTCTCAGCTCCTTCAACGTCAATCTTTATGACTTCAGGACACAAATGGTTGTCACGACAAAAAGAGTCTAAAGTTATTTGTTTTCGATGGACGGGTAAGTACTCGAGACCGTCTCCCGCGGCAGCGCCCAAAGAATTTTGCCCAGCTGGACGCTCATGTTCAAAAAATATTACTTCGTCATCTGCCGATCCTACGATCAAATCTATTGGTTTGACGTTTTGGACCCTATTGGCCGCGAGGTGTTTGAGAAGAAAAGTGTAGTTTATTAAACTGGGCTCAAAACAATATACCTGTCCATTTTCAGATACTACGTTGCTCATTGGGATCGCTACCAATCCGATGTGTCCCCCCACATCTAGGACACAATGTTTGCCACGACATGCTTCTATTAATGGAACGAAACCATTATTATGGTCTTTACCCCATTCCGAAAAGTTGCTGAATGCGAAGTAAGCGTGCAAGGCAAAGGGGCCGTACGGGCCAATATGATGTTTGATGAAGATGTCTCTAGGGAGGCGTAAAATAAAGTCTCGATAGCGGCGGCCCAAGGACAACCACAATGGTGCGAGTCCACGAAGCGGTCCATGCCGGAGTCGTCGCAGAACACTCGCTACTAGCATGTTTGGATCACTTTATCTTATGCGCATTTAGGTTTATGCGCAGCGATCGTTAAAAAGTTTTGTTTCCATGCTACCGCAGTCCGGGTGAATTTGATCCACCAGGTTTCATTATTGCATCGTTCGGCTCGGTCTTGGTTGGAGCCGAAAATTTTATGCCGCGGCTACCGAGGCGTAAGCCATCGTCGCACGAACTTGACGTCCGAGCAGTTTGAGCAAAAATACTGCCCGCTCACTGTCTGTTTCGCACTGAAACCAGGCCGTCTGTGTTGCCAATGGTCCTTCAATAATCTGGACTTGCTGTCCAGGTTTCAGCGTCTTTGGTGGAAGGACAACTAAGCCGCGTTCATCCTCATGCTCACGGATTTCTTCGACGATTGCGTCAGGAATCGGCGTTGGTGTGTCCCCATTACTAACGAGATACTCGACACCGAATGTCCCTAATATCGAACGCCAGCGGTCGGTATGGGTATCCAAGCTAACGAAGACGTAACGTGGAAACAGGGGGCGCTGTATTCGTTCAACTTTTCTCGCATGCCGTCGTTCTTTCATATATCGCGCCAAATATGTTTGAAACCCCTGGCGTTCCAAGTTGTGGGCGGCACGCAGTTCACCGTTTGGCCGTGTGTGGACAACGTACCAGCGCTTCATTCCGTGCTTTCCTCCAAAAATTCTGTTCGGCGATCCGTGTTAATTCGAAGCATTGGAGGGATAAAGATCTGAGACTCAGGGAAAGTCTGGATAAGAAACTCAAATGTAGCCCGGGGGTTATCAATATCTGTGATAATCACTGCGTCTACAGGACCTACTTCAGCAAGGCTCCGGACGATAGGAACCCCTGCCAATCTTGATTGATTGGAGGCCCTATCAATGACCCCAACTAATTCCACTGTCTCGTTTAAGGCTGATAAAGCTGCAATTTCGGCTAAGTCGCCCGCTCCTGCCAAAGCGATGCGTGTGCACCCCTGATCCATGCAATCCGCGACCAAATCGTCACACTGGGTACGTGCGACCCGAAACATTCCGAGCGAATTTGACAAATATTCGGCTGTAAGACGGGCTTTCTCTTGAAATCCCTTAGGTGTTACGTAGTAGAGGTATCGACGCGCCGGAGCTTGCCTCATTTTTATCCAGCCTTTTCGCGCGCAACGCTTTAAGTATGCGTTAGCAAGGCCAAGCGCGACTTCGGCTTGTTTTGCAATGGCGCGCTGCGATTTTGCCCCGTTACTGTCGATTGCGTCGATAATTTTCAGGGTGGTATCGACGTTTGCAAATCGAATCTTCTCGGCGGATTCTGGACTGTTTGCCATGTTAATCAGGGTCAATTCTTGTGTTCACGGTGTGAACTTAAAAGTATGAGATGCCTCTGTCAATGAGAGTTCACTGTATGAACACCCTCTAATGTTGGCTTATCCGGTGGCCAAATTTAGCTAGCGAAGGGTGTTTTGCCCGGTATTAAGTGGAATACTCCGCAACCATAGTTCCAGGTTGATAAGGTGCGGCATAGGAACTGGGCTGGTTTTCGGACATTTGCGAAATGCCCTGACAGCGGAATGTAAACGCCGTGGCTCGGTATATGTGGCCAGTTTGCAGTCAGGTTGCGTCAATAATTCAATATAGCGGCCGAGCCCATTGGCATCTTGCACCCATTCCTCAAGAGGCAGCGCAAGCCCTACCTTACGTCGGTAGATAATTTGGTTTGGCAACAGAGTCTCTGCAATTTCCTTGAGTATCGGCTTTGTCTCTCCTCCCGGAGCCCGGAGGGAAAGTGGAATTGAGTTCACAATGCGAGCCAGAGGGAAATGGGTAAATGGGACCCGCGCTTCCACCGAAGCGGCCATCGCCATTTTATCCTGGCGCATCAGCAAGGAAGGAAGGTAAGTCGACTGGTCGACCGCGAACATGCGATCGCGGAAGTCTTTGAATTTTGCTCCGATAAACTCACGTTCTCCTGGTACTGGCGCTAAATCTGGGAAGAGTTCATTAAGTGCTAAAAAGTTATGATAAACGGCTCCGAAAATAGACGGATCGCGCCCGCTGTAACGCTCGATGTGTCTCCAACGTTGGAGAATAGGCCACATCCAGGATGGTATTATCTTGGCTATTTGTCCTTTAAGTAAGAGATCCTGCCAAATTCCGTAACGTTTGTAGCCTCCGAACATTTCATCCGCACCCTCGCCTGTGAGAACGACCTTTGAGTGCTTGCTAATTCGTTCACAGAGCAGCATCAACATTACACAACCGTAATGGGGCACCGGGCCTTCCATGTGCCTGATGGCCTGGGGGAGCGCGTCGGCGAAATCTTTATCGCTGAGAGGAACTTCGTGGTGTGTCAATCCGATGTGATCCACGACATGGCGTCGATAGGATCGCTCGTCTAGCTGAGACCCAGGAAGGTGGACACCAAAGGAGCTAATGTTGTCGTTTGTCTCCCGGGCGGCAATTGCGGCGACGAGACTCGAGTCCACGCCACCGGAGAGCTGCAACGTGTACCCTACATCGCTCTCCAGATGGTCACGCACTGACTTCGTAATAGCATCGTGGCACAAGGCCACCGCGTCTTTTTTTGTTAACTCCTTGTCAGTAACAAAAGTGTCAAGAAGGCTGTCAAACTTAAACTCTTCGTGGTGGCCAGTTTCAAGACAAATCGATAAGCCCATGCCGCCAGGAAAACTTTCGACACCTAAAATATTGCTAAGACGGCCTGCCGCGAAACGAAAAACCAAAAGCTCAGCCAATGCTGTGCGATCAATTTCAAGTGGCATCATACGTGCAAGGGGACGCATTTCGGACGTGACAGTCGTCAGGCCACCGCGCCGCATCACGTAAAGCGGCTTGATTCCGAAAGGGTCTCGCGCTGCTATAATTTTTCGCCGATGACGGTCCACGATTGTCAATGCGAACATGCCTTCCAGGCGTGTAAAAATTTCGCGCCCCCAATAAGCATAGCCGGCCAATATTACCTCTGTGTCGCCCGTAGTCCGAAAGTGAACCCCCACGGCCTGCAGACTTTCACGAAGTGAGCGGAAGTTGTATATTTCCCCATTAAAGACGATTGTGTAACGCCCCGTTGGGTCTGTCATCGGTTGATCGGCCCTATCGCCCGGATCGAGAACCGCTAAACGGCGGAATGCAATCGCAAAGCCGTGCTCAGATAGCTGGCCGCCAGCGTCCGGCCCGCGATGAAACAGATCTTGTTCAAACTCTTTAAGCAGCGAGTCAGGGAACACTCGATGTGGCTCTGCAATAGTTACGAATCCGCACATGTGACAGTCAATCAGCCAATACGTTTTGAAAGAAACGGGAACAGCTTAACTCTTTTTCTGCATTTGTTGGAGTATGTCGAAACATCGGCCGATAACAAAGTTGCTTGCTGGCTTATGTCTCCGGTATTTTTCCGGTTTTTGATGTCATAGCATCAAGCGTGTTATGTAACGATGGTGCTGGGGGGTACGTAACAAACAGTCAATTTAAGCAACTTAATTCTTACATTCTGTTGTTTAGTAGAGTAAAGGGTAGATTTTACGTTTCAATTTCATTTTGGCGCCGTAGGTGTCGCGTCCGTTTCTAAACTACAAATAGATGCATAGCTGGTGGGCATCTTGCTCAGGTTGTTCCGCTACAAATCTGTGAACGACCGGTTTCATTTGGAGCGTCTCTGAGACTATTTCTTCATTTCGTAAGGGGGGCAATATAGAGAGATTAAGATGCTTCCCGAAAACAACTCCGAACCACTTTCTTTGCGACTACTTTCGGCTCAAATCGGCACCGACCCATTACTTGTCCAGGGACCCGGCGGTAATACGTCTATGAAAATTGGTGAGGTTCTATGGGTGAAGGCTTCCGGGAAGAGTCTTAAGGCGTCCGCCTCGGAGGAAATATTTATTCCAGTCAATTATATGGGTGTGCGTGCAAAGCTATTGGAAGGCGCGACTGACCCGCTCGAGGGCCAGACGATCACAAATCTGGTTTCGTCCACTTTACGCCCGTCTATCGAGACAAGCCTGCATGCCATCATGGCAGATCCTATAGTGGTTCATGTGCACTGCGTTAAAACGATCGGTTGGAGCGTTGC
>CAZSYW010000056.1:8704-11903 GCA_964611315.1 uncultured Rhodospirillaceae bacterium | reverse complement strand
AGTATGAGTTCAAGTGCTCGACCTTCACCAACTAAACGCGGCAATCTTTGGCTACCGCCGTAACCTGGGATCAAACCGAGTTTGATTTCGGGGAAACCCAACGTGGCATGAGGACTGGCTAATCTAAAATCGCATGCTAGAGCTAATTCGAGCCCGCCCCCGAATGCATACCCATTTACCATCGCAATGGTTGGGATACGAAAGTCAGCCAATTTTTCAAATACTCCTTGACCCCTTTCGACACCAATTCGGTGTTCTTTAGGGGGTTTGCCCATTAATTCAGTAACGTCGGCCCCGGCACAAAAAGCCTTTGAACCAGCACCTGTTATAATCAACACTCTGGCGTCCGAATCCGCCACGTCACGAAGACACGCATCAATTCGTTCAAGTAGAAGAAACGATAGTGCGTTCAGAGCCTCGGGCCGATTGATAGTCATCACCATGGCATGACCCCGGCGTTCACAATTTAACAATGGATCCACCCCCTTTACGGTTCGGTACGGTCGTCCGAAGCACTAAATCGGATTGGAAGCGGGGTAAAATCTCCCCTATCCATCTGCTTTACGAGCTCCCGTTTCAGTACTTTGCCGCTTGCCGTCAAAGGAAAATCAGCACGTACCGCGTAATATTCCGGCAAGTCGTAGAGCGAAAGTCCTGACGAGTACAAGTATCCAAGAATTTTTTCCACATCAGGATCCGTATCAGCAGGCGGCACGATAGCTATGCAAACCTTTTCGCCAAGTCTCGTATCCCTTACCGGAATTACCGCCGCCTTTTCAACTTCCGGATGTCCTAACACTAGGTCTTCTATCTTGCCGGGGTAAATATTGTGGCCGCCTCGTATGATAATATCTTTGAGCCTGCCGACCACTTCTAAATTTCCTGACGCATCAAGTCGCCCGAGGTCACCACTCATAAACCAACCATCTCGATTAAAAGAGTTCTCGGTCGACTCCTGGTCCCCAAAATAACCCAGCATCAGCGCAGCACCACGACCTCCTATTTCTCCAACTTCACCGATGGAAAGCGACTGGTGATTATTAGCAGGATCAAAAATTTTTACCTGATAAGATGGCCCGCCGCGTCCACAAGTCGACACAATGATGTCAGTATTATCCCCTGGGTGGGTATAGTGATGCGAGGAATTTTCGGTCATTCCGTAGACGTTTTGAGGTAAAATTCCCTGTGACATAAATTCCTCTGCGGTTGCCCGGGGAATGGGTGCTCCGGCCATATAAAATACTTTCAGAGAATCAAGGGGACGGGCACCTCTCTCACGTTGTTGAGCCAAAAGATCTATCGCATGCGTGGGCACTCCCATTACGTAGCTCGCGCGCACCTCACGAATCCAATCAAAGTTATCCATACCCTCTGACGGATCATTAACTACAAATTCTGCTCCGGAGATTAGAGCTTGCGCAAAACCAACCCATGCAATGTGATGAGATAACGGGCTCAGAGACAGCAATATTGTGTTTTCACTGTGGCCCCAATCCTTCACCAGGTCACGCGCGTTGGCGAGGATAGTATTATCACTATGCATCACACCCTTGGGTTTTCCGGTGGTGCCGGAAGTAAAAGCAAGGTAGCAAATTTTATCCGCACCCAAATTCGGGTATACAGAATTATCTATTTTTTCGTCCCAACTCGGGAAATATTGTGACCCTTCCCTTTCCTTGGAAATTGAAAAACAAACACGGCAAGTGGTTCTTTCTTTTATTAACCCGATCAAATCGACACCGTCTGCGCTCCACCCTTTTTCTGCCACTACTGCAGCAGCGTCGAGTTCATCCACAAGTGACAACATCTCCGAAGCTTTGTAATTCCGGTGTAACGAGGGGTTACATATATATCCATTCCTTGAACAAGCCAGCATCACTGCTACTGCTTCTGCTCTGTTTGACAGCGCCATTGCGACCCGATCACCAATAACTAGACCACAGTCTGCAAGAGTATCTGCAATTGCCCTAGACCATTTTTCTACCTGCCGCCAAGTAAGTCTTCTCCTGTTATCACGCACCGCAAAATGGTCTGGTATGGTCCTCGCCTGACGAGCGGCGTGGTCGTACAATCCGTCTTCGCCCCATAGCCCCTGCTCATGATAACGAGCCGCCATTGTCGGATCATGGAGGGTTAACAAAGGCATTGTTTAAGAGCCAAATTTATCTGCATCCGGACTTCGTTTTTCGCGAAATGCAGCGCTCAGTTCCGCCGATTCCTCACTATTTAAGTATTGCCGGAGCAGTAAATCGTGTGCCAGACGTGCCAACCCTCCGACCCCTCCGTGACGGGCGTTAAACGACGCCTTAAGAGAAGCGAGAGCAACTGAGCCACGAGCTGCCACCTCCAACGCGTAGTCTCGTGTCGCCCGCGCAAGGTCATCGTCAGAGACCACCCGATTGATTAAACCCATCTCACGGGCCTCAGCGGCAGTCAGTTTGGGGTTCGTGTACCACATCTCTTTTGCTCTTTTTTTACCTATCAAATCCTCAAGATACCATGTGCCGTACCCAGCATCGAAGGAGCCCATCATGGGACCCACTTGGCGAAAGATCGCACTTTGCTTGGCGATGGTCAGGTCACAAACCATTTGCAGTACATTCCCGCCCCCGACCGCAAAGCCGTTCACACAGGCAATGACCGGTTTTTGAATTCGGTCAATTGCCTCATAAATCTCCAACGTCGGTAATACACCGGCGTAAAGTTTCGTATCCTCCATACCTTCCTTACGACCACCAATGCAGAAAAATTTATCCCCGGCACCAGTTAAGACCAAAACCCTAGTCCGCGTTTCTAGACGAGCATCATTAATGCAGTCACGAATCTCGTGACACATGGTGGGCGTAAACATGTTCCCGTCGTCCGGACGGTTGAGCGTTAACCATCCAACTGGCCCCTCTTCGCGATACAAAATTTCCGTGTATTCCACGTTTCCCCCTCCATGACTTCTTAGGGCAACCCCTGAATGCTAGGAACATTTGCCATTTGAACAATGAAAAACAGTCCTACACTTCTTTTAATGACCGAACGAGGCAACCCCTCGTTTTTGAAAGAATTGCTGGTGATAGTCTTCAGCCATCCAATAATCACCAACTGCCTCTATTGAAGTCGCGATTTTACCCGCAAAGCGCCCAGATTGTTCTATCTCTTCCTTGGAGGTCTCGGCGCTAATGCGCTGCGAATCACCATGCGTAAAAAT
>CAZSYW010000056.1:0-8604 GCA_964611315.1 uncultured Rhodospirillaceae bacterium | reverse complement strand
TCTCTTCCTTGGAGGTCTCGGCGCTAATGCGCTGCGAATCACCATGCGTAAAAATAACGGTGCGGTATTGGGCCCCTGTGTCTGGTCCCTGCCTGTTGACCTGAGTGGGGTCATGTATGTTCCAGAACAACTCTAGTAGCTGCTCATAGGAAACTGTCTCTGAATCGAATAACACTCTTACCACCTCAACATGGTTTGTCACGCCAGTACATACCTGTTCGTACGTGGGATTCGGGACATTACCTCCGCAAAACCCCACAGAGGTCTCTACTACACCCGGAATCTTTCCGAATGCAGCTTCAACACCCCAAAAACAACCTGCCCCAAAAGTCGCCTGTTCCATGAAAGTCTCTCTTTTTTCAGGTCTTGGGCTTGCCCGCCCCGGAACACCTTTTTTGCCCCTCAAAAGTAATAATGGCAAGTAAGACTCGACACGATTCCTCGTTTTAGCAAAATAGTTTATGATGACCGAAAACTCAGGAGGTAATTATGGCAGGAAAAATTGACAGACGACTTATGGAATTGGGTATCGAATTGCCGGATCCTGCCTCACCTGCCGCAAACTATGTGCCATATGTAACTACTGGGTCATTGGTCTTCATCGCAGGTCAAATACCCTTTTGGAATGGGGAAATTAAGCATGTAGGCAAGGTCGGAGCAGAAATTTCGTTGGAAGAGGCTAAAGAAGCTGCCCAACTGTGCGGGCTGAACTTGATTGCACAATTAAAATCAGCCTGTTCTGGAGATCTGGACCGGGTTAAGAGTTGCGTCAAAATTGGTGTTTTTGTCAACTGCGTTGATGGATTCAAACAGCAACCCGAAGTAGCTAATGGTGTCTCTGATCTAATGGTTGAGGTATTTGGCGATGCTGGTCGACATGCCCGTTTTGCCGTTGGCACTAACGCATTACCACGGAATTGTGCAACTGAATCAGATGCCGTGTTTGAGGTTTTTCAAATTAAATAGCGTTTTAGAACAAAGGGATTCTCCCGATGACTATACACGACAACGGTCGCAATATTTCTCTCTCGGAAATGGACAAACAAAGTCTTCTCCATCCATATACCTCTATCACTGAACACCTTGATCATGGTCCAGTTGTCATTACTAGCGGACACGCCGCCCGAGTGACCGACGCCAACGGCCAGGATTATCTCGACGCCATGGGTGGCCTTTGGTGCGTCAACATTGGGTACGGACGACAAGAGATGGTTGATGCAATCACGGAGCAGGCAAAAAAAATTTCGTACTACCATTTGTTCTTCTCAATGGCCAACGAGCCAGCAATTCGACTAGCGGACAAAGTCCTCGAACTTGCGCCAGAGCATATGAGTAAAGTCTTCTTCTGTAACTCCGGTTCCGAGGCCAATGATACGCAAGTTAAAATTGTTTGGTATTACAACAATATCCGTGGAAAACCTGAAAAAAAGAAAATCATTTCACGTAAACAGGGATACCACGGTGTAACGGCTGTCGCGGCAAGCATGACAGGGCTTCCGCGAAATCACAATTCATTCAACTTGCCCTTGGATGGGTTCCTCCACGTCTCGCCTCCGCATCACTACTGGGGTGCAAACACAGGTGAAACAGAAGTCGATTTTTCGAAACGTCTCGCGGAAGAACTTGATACTCTAATTCAACACGAGGGTCCTGACACCGTCGCGGCATTTATTGCAGAACCTGTCATGGGGGCAGGCGGCGTCATAACCCCACCCGAGAGCTATTTCATCGAAATTCAAAAAGTCCTCAAAAAGCACGACGTCCTATTCATTGCCGATGAAGTGATTTGTGGATTTGGCCGGCTGGGAACCATGTTTGGCACCGACCGATATAGCCTCGAACCCGATTTAATGACTATTGCAAAGGGCCTGACTAGCGCTTACGTGCCGATGTCCGCCGCAATAATCTCAGAAGAAATTTGGGAAACTCTTAAATCTGCTTCCCCAGAAACTGGGCCCTTCGCCCATGGATACACGTACGGGGGCCACCCCCTAGCCGCTGCGGCGGGCCTTAAAACAATTGAGATAATGGAACGTGAAAATTTAGTGGATAATGCAAATAAAATTGGAGCTTATCTTCAAAAGAAATTCCGCGAAAGTTTCTCTGACCATCCGTTAGTTGGAGAAGTAAGGGGTATCGGTCTAATAGCTGGATTGGAGCTGATTAAGGACAAAGCAAATAAGATCCCGTTCGAACCATCGGCTAAGATTGGCGAGAAAATTACTCGTTTATTACTGGATGAGGGCATGATTAACCGCGCAATCATGAACACCATCGCATTTTCTCCGCCACTCGTCATAACCGAAGGTGATGTCGACGAAATGGTTGAGCGCTGTCACCGAGGATTAAAAAATTTGGCCGACCACCTCGTTGTCGAAGGAATGTGGAAAGCCGCTTGAAACGTTCTCCTACCGTCAAAGCAGAGGCAAATTCTACGCGTGATGATGCCCTCAGTGCTCGGACCGTATCATCCCTGTCCGAAGTCAATGCCGGGGAATGGAACGCTTGCGCTGGAACCGACAACCCTTTCCTCACTCATGCTTTTCTTCATGCACTGGAGGAAAGCGGCTCGTGCAGAGCGGAAACAGGGTGGCTGCCCCAACATGTTTTAATAGAAGGTAAAGGCAACGGCCTGGTAGGTGCTATGCCGATGTACGTCAAAGGCCATTCGCAAGGCGAATACGTCTTTGACCATAACTGGGCCCATGCATACGAAAACGCAGGTGGTCGGTATTACCCTAAGCTCCAAGTCTCGGTGCCATTTACACCAGCTACGGGCCCCCGCCTGCTAGTGGCACCTGGTCCGGAAAAAGAAAGAAATCAAAGGCTTCTCATCCAAGCGGCCACCAAAATAGCTGACAGGCTCGGCGTTTCCTCTTTGCACGTGACTTTTCCCACTGAAGCGGAGTGGAAGTTAATGGGTGGAACAGGACTTTTACAAAGAACCGGGGAGCAATTCCACTGGGAAAACGCTGGGTACGAGAATTTTAACGAGTTCCTAGAAAACCTGACTTCCCGCAAGAGAAAGTCTATTCGGAAAGAACGCGCCCGAGCTATCGCTGAGGACGTGAAAATTGAAACGCTCACCGGAACCGACCTTAAAAGAGAGCATTGGGACGCCTTCTTTGCTTTTTATACGGATACCGGCAATCGAAAATGGGGCATCCCGTACCTTACCAGAAGTTTTTTTGATTTAATCGGCCACACCATGAGGGACAAAGTTGCCCTAGTTATGTGCCAACGAAATGGTCGTTACATAGCCGGCGCATTGAATTTCATTGGTGCTGACACCCTTTATGGTCGGCACTGGGGTTGCATTGAAGAACACGACTGCCTTCACTTCGAGGCTTGCTATTATCGTGCCATTGATTTCGCGATTGAGAGAGGGCTCCAGCATGTAGAAGCAGGGGCCCAGGGCGCACACAAGGTACACCGTGGATATCTGCCACGACTTACCTACAGCGCGCACTGGATTCGCGATGAGCATTTTAGACGGGCCGTAGAGACATACTTGACGCAAGAACGTGATGAAATTGAATCACACGTTGATGCTATAGAGTTCAACTATTCTCCGTTCCGCCAAACCGACGGAATTGGTATTAAATAATCGAACTCCTGTGAACCATAGAGTACTCGCATTCCGGTGCTACCAAGTAAAAGAGGATACTAAACATGCAAACTAAAGCCGCCGTAGCACACAAACCAGGCGCACCACTTTCCGTTGAGAACCTCGAACTCACTGGTCCTGGAGACGGTGAATGTCTCGTTGAAATCAAAGCGACAGGAGTTTGCCACACAGATGAATTTACCCTTTCCGGGGCGGATCCAGAAGGAATATTCCCGGCAGTCCTCGGCCACGAGGGCGCCGGAATAATCGCAGAAGTTGGGACGGGGGTGCGCGAGCTTAAGAAGGGAGATCACGTCATTCCGCTATACACACCTGAATGCAGGCAATGTGAATACTGTCTGAGCGGAAAGACTAATCTATGCCAAGCAATCCGCGTTACACAGGGCAAGGGGCTAATGCCGGACGGAACCAGCAGATTCTCCTTGGGACAGACAAAAATATACCACTATATGGGCACATCAACCTTTTCCAATTTCACGGTGGTACCCGAAATCGCACTCGCAAAAATTCGTAACGACGCTCCTTTTGAAAAAGTCTGCTACATAGGCTGCGGCGTCACCACCGGGCTAGGGGCGGTGATGAACACCGCCAAAGTACAACCCGGAGATAACGTAGTGATTTTCGGCCTCGGTGGCATTGGTCTCAACGTAATACAGGGTGCGCGCATCGCAGGTGCCGACATGATAGTCGGTGTTGATATCAATCCCTCGAAACAAGAACTAGCAACAAAATTTGGAATGACCCATTTCGTTAATCCGCTGGAAGCCAAAGAGGATTTGGTGCCGCATTTGGTAGACTTAACAAATGGTGGTGCGGACTACAGTTTTGAGTGCATTGGGAACGTCGACGTTATGCGTCAAGCATTAGAATGTTGCCACAAGGGTTGGGGCACCTCAGTCATCATTGGAGTAGCTGGAGCTGGCCAGGAGATCTCTACCCGCCCGTTCCAGCTCGTAACGGGAAGAACCTGGAAAGGGACCGCGTTTGGTGGTGCGAAGGGACGTACGGACGTTCCCAAAATAGTAGACTGGTACATGGAAGGGAAAATAAACATCGATGACCTCATAACCCATACGATGCCTCTAGAAAACATCAATAAGGGTTTTGAACTTCTGCGAAGCGGTGAATCTATTCGGAGTGTCATCGTGTTTTGACGCACGTGGTTACTGGCGCTCGCAACATAACAACGTGTGGAAATTAGTCGATACCGAACTTAAAGTGGTTCAATCGGCGGAGCCACTTGGACCGGCCCGCCTTGAGGCATCAAATTATCAGATAGACAAAAACTTGTTGCACATAGCACCGCCCCGGTTACCACCCGAAGCACCCCCGGAATCTCCACCGGTTGTACCTGATATACAAACCGATACACCGCCCGATCCGCAATATGATCCAGATGAGGATGGTCCTCTGATGCCACCGCCGGGGCCCGATACCCCGTGGCAAAACCCACCCACCCCATGTCAGTCAGTCAAAACCATCACAAATATAAAAAACTGAAATTGGTGGTCCCGCCCATTAGCAAAACTGAGCTCGAGCTTTCCCTAGTCCATCAACCTCTATTTCAACGAGGTCACCCGGTTGAACCCACTTAGTTTCAACTACGCTACCAAGTAAAACAAATTGACCTGGGATTAGGACCTTACCGCGAGCCGCAAATGACTCAGCTAGCCAGGCCAGTGCGTGAAACGGATGCCCCATGATATCACCGCCACGCCCAGAACCCACTTCGGCTCCGTTGATATACATATGTCCGTTGAGCGACGCGAGATCTAGAGAATCCCAATCCTTTCTGGGGTTTCCCAACACACATCCTGCATCAAAAAAATCGTCGGCAATTAGGGTGGGGGCTCCTAGCGATGCATACTCCTCGTATCGATCATCAACTATCTCAATGGCAAGCATCACCTCGGCGACAGCCTCCGCGACACACTCGACACTATTGGAACCAACTCCTGACCCAAGAGGGTCACCAAGCCTGACAGCGATTTCACATTCCACACCAACATGACGAAAAGCTTTGCATTCGAAAATGCCTGCAAGGTGGTGAGAAGTCGGCGCAAATATTCCCCCTGAGCAAGGATTCCTAATATTAAGAAAATCTTGCATCACTGGCGTTGTGCAGCCAATTTTGTGTCCCACCACTTCGCCAAATTTGGTTTGGCCTAAAATTTCGTGAAGATGGTCCTGAACCAGATAAGCTTCGGTTTCGTTAACAGGGCGATAGCGGGAGGGCAATTTTTTAATCACAGTTCCGTTCAGGCGACTGAGGCTAAGTTGTCTTGCTGCAACACGAGTGTCTACCGGATTCACAAGAGTTCACCGCTCAAACCAGTCATAGCCCTTCCTGACAAGCGAACCCTCTCACCGTCAACTGGAACTACCACCTCCCCACCTCGACCGGATACTTGGTGTCCTATCAGTTCATCCTCATCCAGCTTAGCCCCCCAATTAGGGCCCAGAGAAACGAGCCTTAAAAAAGCATCAACGATGTATAATGGAGCGGACATGATTGGCCTCCGGACAGGGTGTACGCCATTATCCGACGAATAGTTGACCACTCTCGCTCTCCCGGATAGCGTAGCATTCATGGTATTACTGGGTCGTAGTCTACGGATTCTAACGCGTATCGTAAAAAAAAATCTTTAGGAAAGAGCATCTTGCTAGTTTCCATCCCTCATAGGCACCTGCACGCCCGGCGGAACCACTTAAAACCCAACTTTACTCGATGGCCGGTGACATGAGATCCTGGTTTAAGAACCACACCACGCTGCCCTGCAAGCAAACGACTACGTGACGACACTAGCAAATACTTCCGGTCGGACAAACTTCAAAAGCCTCACGCCATTGTCCCTTAGTAAATTGAAGTGCCTCCTGTACCCAAATCAACTCACCTTCAGGATCAAGCGAAGAACTACTTGGAAGGAGCGAACCAACTTCTCCATTCGAGGACAGAAATGAAGGAAGGCAAGCCTTTAGCGGATGGCTTTTGGCGCAATCGAGTGTGGCAACTGGCATTTCCGCTTATTTTGGCAAACCTAACGATCCCCTTACTGGGTGCAGTCGATACGGCCGTCATTGGTGATCTGAGCGCCGCTCATATCGGCGCAGTTGCGGTAGGGTCCACGGTCTTTTCATTTTTATACTGGGGACTGTCCTTCCTGCGACTGTCGACCACAGGGCTTGCGGCCCAAGCTCATGGGGCCGGAGATATCGAAGCCGCCTTAACATGGGTTGCCCGAGCAGTTTTACTGGCTGTTGGCTTTGGAATCCTAATCCTATTGTGCCAAACACCCATTGTGTCGCTGACGCTCACTTTGTTTAACCCTACGTCAGGGGTCCAGATTTATGTTCAAGACTACATATTTCTTCGGATTTGGGGAGCACCGGCAGCGCTCGCCAATATCGCGCTACTAGGGTGGTTCATTGGTCTCCAACGGGTCAAACAAGCTCTTGTCTTGCAGGTTATCATAAACGGCACAAATATCTTCCTTGACATTCTACTCGCCAAACTACTCGGGATGGAGGTACGCGGAGTTGCACTAGCCACCATGATTTCCCAATACGTTGGCCTTGGAGCAGGCCTTTACCTCGTTATTCGGCTGAAGGCTGATTTAAACGCCCATTGGACCCCACAAGCTACTTTGGAACGCAAACCGCTACTCGCACTTATGTCCCTGAATCGCGACATCTTTTTAAGGAGCCTTTGTGTGATTGCGGCTGTGGGAATGTTTACCATACAAGGCGCACGAATGGGCGAACTCGTGTTAGCAGCAAATGGGATTCTTATTATCTTCCAGCATTTTCTCGCATACGGGCTGGACGGTTTCGCTCATGCTGCTGAATCCCTAGTTGGCAATGCTGTCGGCGCACGTGATAAAACAGCGCTACGGAGTGCAGTCAAATCATCCACACAAATGGCGCTGGTCGTCTCTCTAGGCTATGTCTTTATCTTCTTATTTTTCGGGGACGCCATCATCTCCGTAATAACGGATTTGCCTGATGTACGCCTAACGACCCAGCAGTATTTTGGATGGGTGATTATTTCCCCAATAGTCTCTGTCTGGGCATTTCAACTCGACGGCATATTCATAGGTGCGACCCGCGCAAGAGATATGCGAAACGCTATGCTAATTTCTTTTTTTATCTATTTACTCCTGGTGCTTTATCTGGTCCCTCTTTTAGGTAATCATGGACTCTGGCTTGCCTTCACGATGTTTATGGTCGCTCGTGGTGTTACCCTAATGGCACTCTATCCACGTTTAGAGAAGACCATCACAGTTAATTCCAAATAATTCGTTCGGGCGGGGTTGACGCGCACTTGGCAAGTCACATTTACATATATACTGACGCTTTTTTTCTTCCTCGACTTCAAGAAAACGGGCTGAGCCCGGTAGATATAAAATATGAAAATTGCCGTTCCTAAGGAATTGCACGACGGTGAGAACCGCGTCGCGATGTCGCCCGATATGGCGTCGCGATTGGTCAAAATGGGCCATGAAGTCATGCTCGAGACTGGAGCTGGGGTCCGTGCAACGTTCCCCGACGAGCTCTACAAAAAGGCCGGAGCCCTCATTGGGAAAGATGCCAATGAAACCTATTCTGGTGCCGACATCATCCTAAAAGTGCGCCCGCCTATAGGAAATGACCAAGGCACAGATGAACTTGCAATGATCAAGCCAGGTACCTTATTAGTTGGTTTATTGGATCCATTGCAAAACAAAGGCTCGGCTCAAGCGTACGCCAGTGCTGGGATAACTGCGTTTGCGATGGAGTTATTGCCGCGCATAAGCCGGGCGCAGAGCATGGACGCTCTAACATCACAAAGCAATTTAGCTGGCTACAGAGCGGTAATCGAGTCGGCACGGGTGTTTGGAAGGGCGCTCCCCATGATGATGACCGCAGCGGGGACAATCGCTCCGGCCAAAGTCTTAGTGTTAGGTGCGGGAGTCGCTGGTTTGCAGGCTATCGCTACA
>CAZSYW010000055.1:0-12224 GCA_964611315.1 uncultured Rhodospirillaceae bacterium | reverse complement strand
TTCGGCCTGAGACAGGCGACCCTCTTTGTGATGCTGCGCTGCGAGATCTATTGCTCGCTGGGTGGTTAGCGTTTGATAGTGTTCAGCCATTTTTCACCGTATCAGGAAGCTCCATCGGAGAGAGGATAAATACCATATTTAATGTTGAATCTTAAGTGAGGGGAGGTTTTTACGTTAGCAAAGACGGCTATGGTTCTCGGTCCACGTAGCATTATCCACGGAACCCGGCCCATTGCCCAGGGGCCCGGGTTCGTAATTCGTTGGCCAGTTTGCAGGAACGACGGGTTTGGAAAGCGATGGCTACGATTAGATTTTACCTAACTTTACCAACAATCACTTTGTGCCAGCAGAGCCGCACCATGCTGCCACAGTGTGAGCCCAGTACAAAAATAATATCCTAAAAAGGGTTAAGTTTCCGGTGAAACCCGAGTATAGTCCCGCATTCGATGCGGGCCAGAACGGCTTTAGTGTCAAGTGCTTGGTGGAACAGGGCGCGTAGCTCAGCGGGAGAGCACCACGTTGACATCGTGGGGGTCGCTGGTTCAATCCCAGCCGCGCCCACCACCGTTAAGAAACAAAGTCCCTTCCACACCAGCCTCTACAAACTAGGCCTCACGAGGCTCTAGTTGGGCTTTACAAATTTTAAGGTCATCCGGTCGGATTCGCCAATTGCGAGGTTCGCCTCCCGCTCCTCACCTTCAGCACGAAGTGATGGAGGCAAACGCCAAACTCGGTCACTCTCGGTTGGCATATCTTTAGGGTTCGCATTGATCTCTGAGGTCGCCGCTAAGTGAAAACCTGCGCCCTTAAATGCCTCTATAACTCGCGTCTGTTTCAGATAGCCCTGCGAACCGTTAGCCCATTCTTCATCGTTCGACTCTGGTGCCCGATGTTGCACCACGCCAACGATTCCGTCAGGCTTTAACAGAGCGAATGCCTCTGCTGCGGCTTTGTCAAGAATCAACGGATCGAACCGGTTTAGATGATGCAACGAGCGAATGAAAAGAATGCGATCAACTGTTCCGATAAGCTCCGCTGGAGCCTGGCCAATTGTGAAAGCACCCGTTTCCGGAGAACTGTCGGAGTACGACGCTGCTTTAGCCGGAAATGTTTGAGGCCAACTTTCAATGCCTGCCCTACGAGACTCCCAACGGTCCCCAAACATCCGTTGAAATATACCAATTTCGTAGTTGGCACCGAAAAACCTTCCACCCGATCCAATATACGGAACTAATATTCGGGTATACCAACCGCGACCTGGCAAAGTTTCAACCACGGTCATCCCCGGCTCAACTTCGAACAAGGATAGGGTTTCAATTGGATGTCGATATTGATCGCGTGCCCGATCAGCATCTGACCGCCCGGCGATGACTGAATCCAAGCTAGCCCCATTTGCGACCGGACTTAACGTTAGCAGGAAGGGTATCAAAGCCAGCACCCACCAAGGTTTTCCGCGCAATCTCACCATTCCATTATTCTCCCTGTAATGTGGTCGCTTGTGTCAATATCATCATCACCACCACACATTACGAAAAGCAAATGGCCGCAGACCCCACATTGAACGTCCGAACCGAATATTTGTAGTATGCGACGCGATGTATAGGTTAAAAATACCGTTTAACAAATAGCGGCTACACTTAAAATTGCAAGTGACTTGGACCAAGCGCCCTCGTTAACTCAGGCTGCACGTGGCACAAAGGAGCTAGAACCAATCTTTGCCTCCTTGAGTGCCGATTGAATGCGAGAAACCTCTGAATCTTCCAGCTTGCAAAGCGGTGGGCGCACTACCGCCCTCGGAATACGACCGAGCAAAACGGCTGCCTCCTTCATCCGATTGTGCATATCGAGAAACGGGGGCGCATAAAAAGCCTGCACCAATGGATGGATTCGTTCGTTCACAGTTTTTGCGCGCACAAGATCTTGATCCTGCACCGCTCTCCAGAGCTCTACCTGCAAGTCCGCGATCACACTCCCGGCCCCGGACAATAATCCCCTACAACCCATAATAAGCGAGGACATTAGCCAACCACTATGAGTCGTAAGAACGTTTACTGGACGAGGTAAGTTCTGAAAAACGCGAACATGTTTCTCATGAAGCATGGGGTCGTTACACCAGTCCTTAATTGCCACTATGTTCGGCACTTCTTCACATAACCGCAGTAAAGTTTCAAACGTATGGCCGAGACCTCCACTAAGTGGGTACTGGAAAACAATCAAAGGAAGATTTGTTGCTTCTGCAATAGTCTTAAAATGTGCCAATGCCATCTCCGGGCGCAACTGCCCCCCCATAGAGATCGAATTCGGTGGGAAAACCAGCAAGGCCGAGGCACCCCCCGCCTCCGCCATTCTCGCGAGATTGGCGGCTAAACCGCTGCCGTCTGCATAGATACCATTGATAACCGGAACGTCGGTAACTTCATCCTTTGTTATATCTAGAATCCTGCGCTGCTCCTCCAACGTACATGCGTGTGCTTCGGATGCATGGGCGTTAACTGTGATTGCTGAAACACCATCCACATCCGCAACATCCCGCAAATGTTTACGATAATTGAATTCATCAATCGAGAGATCTTCATTGAATGGAAGCAAACACGCAGGGATTACACCAGACGGCACGAATCTTTCACTACCTACCATCGCCACCTCCATCAACCACAGTCGATTTCTTCCTCATACAGCACCTTATGCCAACATACTTTTTTTAACTATACCGTAATCCAAAATCCGATCGGAACCCTTATTTTCCGACTAAATCCTTTCAACTACGTGGGACTGTATACCCACATGAATCGCTCTTTAGATCTCTTGCCATCAAACGATCGTAAAATTGGCCTGCACGTTCACTAATTCGTTGAAAATCCTCGCTCAAAAGAAACCCGTTAACATACAATTCTCGTGACGCATCATGCACCTTTTCCAGATATTTGGAACGACTGCCGTAGCGAACCTCAATTGAATCACGCGGGTCATGATTCTTAAGACGCTCCAATTCGGTCCGAGGAAGGGGTACGAACGAACCGGACCAGCGCCCGATAGATTCCGAGGCATCAATTTCTACTCTCCGTAAATTCCACCCCAAATAAGTCCCCAAAGGGGCAGCAATTTCGGGCAGACGTAACCCGCCACGATCAAGCCCATCCACATTTGGCATCGGAACCAATGTTACATAAGGGAGACCAAATACGGGTGGCACATAATCGGCGATGCCTCTTTGCCAACGAGGTCCGTGATCAAGACGAGGCGGAGCCAAATTACGGCCTGGAAGGCGCATACTCGGCAACCGTGTGAAATTTTTGCTCCAATCCGCGACCGTTCCTAACGTACCTTTATCAATACGGGGGTATGCGTTGCCGGGTGGCAAAATGCCCTCCCCCACCCAAAGGGCCAGACGACCCAATAGAGCACGCATAATCGGACGCTGATCTGCTGGATTGAAACAATTCTCATAAAACCCCCTATGTGCGTACGCCCACACACCATGTTGTGCCCCCGCAATAAAATATGATCGCGACGTTGGATTCAATGCGACGTCTACTGTTCCTTCGGTATCGGTATGTAACAACGAGGCAGAGCGAGCCCAATATTCGGTAGAAGTGTTTGTATAAAAAATCTTGGGTACTGCACCATTTTCTTTTGCCAACGCCAATACATCCCCCTCCTCCCCTGTCACAGGATCACTCTGCAAAGTTGTGGTAAATGGGAAAAAGTCTGCGGGATACTGGTGGTCCTCATGGACACTCGGATGGCGGGTAGTTTGAGCAAACCGATGATTAAAACTGCCCTTCCCCCCTCCGGCTACGTGAACAAGGGCTCCATCAAAAACCATGCGCTGGCCTTCATCGATATGGAGAGCCTGATAGATCATATGTTGTATCACCCGGCCAGATTGGGAAATTCCCAATACAAGTGCGTTGTCCGTAGCACCCCATAAAGGATTGGCTACCAAATTATTATCGGTTTGAAAGAATCGAAAAAACGATATTGCATCACGAATGCTGGCTAACCCCAAACCAACAATACGAGGGTCCTGAGCTTTATAGACAAGTTCGTAAAGTAACCCTGGTTGGAAACCATCGACTAAATATAAATGCGTTCTGCTAAGTACATTTCCTCCCAGCGGCATACAACCAAACGACCACTGATCTCGAGGCAGCAGTTTTCGAAAATCCATCTGACGGAGACGAACGCTAAGAGCGCTGTTCACAGTAAATTCCGGGGCCGGAGGATATCCCCGTGAATTTCCCCATGCAAAAGGTTCACAACGACTTGGAGTATTAACGGTGATTTCAGCCGCTATCGAACCGACTATTGGGTCCACACCATCGCTTGCCACTGGCAACTCAATTTGCATTCGGTGATTGGCATCAGTGACGTCCCAATTCCATGCACTCCATAACAACGTGTACCCTTCACGGAACAGGAACCCGTTCCCAGCGTCGGCACGGGAATTCGGCTGATTAGTCTGAGGCGCGTCGTTAAAAAAACTCAACATTCCGATATTGCCACGATTCCCGACCTCATAAAGCAAGGTTCGGTTGCCTCGCCCGGGCTCCACTGGATGTAAAATCATGAAGTCACCAGAAAACCTAACCAAGCCGCTGGAATCAGTTGGCGCTAAGCTCAGATCAACAATGGGGCTGTTTGCCTTCGAATTTTTTGGGTCCACCGCATAGTGCAGCCGTCCGATGATACGTTCATAGGCACCTGAAGCACCAAATCGGTACCCCTTGGCAAATGGCACACGCTCCACAATTTCCAAGCGATCTACCCCGGCCTCAGTCACCGACCCAGCACAAAAGACCAAAGCAAAGATGGCAAACAGGCTGGATAACATCCTCATTACGAAGTCCCTCTTTCCCCTAAAAAACCGAACAGAGTATAGTAATCAAGGGAGCGGCATGCAGGAGGGTTAAATGAGGCTTGTACAATTTGAAACTCAGGAAGGTGAAAGACGCATCGGTGTTTCTGACAGAGACCATAACTACCTCCAAGTTGTAAATGGCGCGCAACGAATTTATGAACTAGCTGTGGAAGCCGCGCATGCCAACACCACCTTAGAATCCCTAGTGTCAAACCGCATCGAAGATGAACTCGTTTCTTACGAGGAACTCCTAGCGGCTGAGCTCATCCTTCCGCCAATTGATCACCCAGACCCAGCTCACTGTTTAGTTACAGGAACAGGGCTGTCCCACCTTGGCAGCGCCCAAACAAGAGATGAGATGCACAGTAAGTTAGAAGGCGCCCAAGAAACCCTTACTGATTCTATGAGGATGTTTAAGCTTGGTCTTGACGGAGGGAAACCCACATCGGGGGCAATTGGTTCCCAGCCCGAATGGTTTTGGAAAGGTGACGGATCAATCTTAGTCGGTTGTGGCCGCACTCTAATTAGTCCCTCCTTTGCAAAAGACGGGGGGGAGGAAGCAGAGCTCGCCGGCATTTACATTATTGGTGAAAACGGTAAACCGTATAGACTTGGATTTGCACTAGCCAATGAGTTTTCTGACCACGTTACGGAAAAAGAAAATTATCTTTACCTCGCTCACTCCAAATTACGTCCGTGCTCGCTTGGCCCGGAACTGCGCCTTGGACCTCTCCCTGATTCAGTGACAGGAAAAATCCGAGTGCGGCGGGACAACCAGATACTGTGGGACGGCGAGATGTTGAGCGGAGAAGATAACATGTCACACGCGATTTCAAACCTCGAGCACCACCACTTTAAATATGAACTTTTTTGTCGACCTGGAGATGTGCATGTTCATTTTTTTGGCGCAGGATCAATCAGCTTCGCCAACAACATAAAAACAGAAGACGGAGACCGGTTTGAAATAGATGTACCAGAGTTTGGACACCCTCTAACAAATCAAATGCGAAAGGAAAAGCACGACACTTTAGTCAAAGTGGAACTGCTTTAATTTGGCCCTCCTTGCCAGTATCTAATATCGTGCATCTCGGGGCTACATGCACACAACAAGAAACACTTAGACACTATCAGACCGCCCATGAGAAAACCTAATTATGACTTTGATAACTGACAGCCACTCGGTCAAAGATATTTGCCTCAACCTCGCGCATGAGCCCTTCATCTGCATGGATACAGAGTTCATGCGTGAAGGAACGTACTGGCCACGGTTATGTCTGATTCAGCTTTCCGATTCAAAGAGTAATGCGTTCGCAATTGACCCTCTGGCGCCCGATATTGACCTTTCACCGGTTTTCGGTTTGATGGCGAACGAGCTTGTGCCAAAGGTAATACACGCGGCACGACAAGATATTGAGATATTTTTCTATTTAACGGGCGCCGTACCCAAACCGATATTTGATACGCAAGTTGCCGCAATGGTCTGCGGATTCGGGGAGGCCGCGAGCTACGAAACTTTGGTTAAAAAACTTGCTGATTCGCGCGTTGACAAATCCTCTCGCTTTTCCGATTGGTCAACTCGGCCTCTGCAGAAACGACAATTAGAATATGCTCTTGCAGACGTCACCCACCTGCCACGAATATACCGGAGCCTTTATGAACGGCTTACTACCACTGGCAGAAGTACTTGGGTAAGTGAAGAAATGGCCGCCCTTTGCAGCACCGAGATTTATGATCTTGACCCGATGGATGCTTGGCGAAAGATCAAGGCTCGCGGCGCTGGCCCGCGAACACTGGCCATTTTGAGAGAAATTGCCGCTATCCGTGAGCGTTGGGCTCGACAGCGAAACCTACCTCGCCAACGCCTCGTTCGCGACGAGTCCCTTTTACAGATTGCTTCTTCACGACCTAATACCACCATCGAGTTGGCCCGGATACGGGGCTTTTCAGAAGGTGCTGCAAAAGGAAAGCTCGGATCGGATTTGCTAAACGGGATCGCTCGGGGCCTGGGGATTGCCGCGGAAAACTGTCCGCGACACCCCAAACGGAAAGAAAATGTCAATGCATCGGGTGCAGTGGTGGAACTGTTGAAAGTATTACTTAAAATGCGTTGTGAACAACACGGGGTAGCACAGAAATTAGTGGCAACATCATCGGAGCTGCTAGAAATCGCCGCGGGGATCGACAATGTTCCGGCACTGAACGGTTGGCGATACAACATCTTTGGGTCTGATGCCCGAAAACTTATAGGAGGCACGCTCGCACTGTCCGTAAACGGAAACGCAATATCTGTAACTGAAGCCAATACCGACAAAGTGACAAACACTTGACCGTTAGGCATATTTTAGTGGCAATTATTCCTGACCGACCCCGCCTTCGGGGACCGGATTCCTCCACACACAAAGTGAAGCATTTCTAACTCTGCTCAGCTGCTATCCGCAGCCGTGCGGGACCACCAAAACGTTCCAAGGCCGAACCACGACCCGATAGACTAGGATTCGTCATAAAATAATCGTGCGCACAAAACGCGTCAGCGCCCGCATCCACCCGCTCGTAGGTACCATCTTGTCTCATTTGCCAGCTTTGCGCCTCGTCTTTTAAATTGGCTAAGAGAATTTGACCAAGAACTTGTTCGTGAACAGTAGAATTTTCTATTGGCACCATTATTTCACAGCGCCTATCAAAATTACGCTGCATCCAGTCTGCGGATGAAATGTATACCTTGGCCGACGCTCTAGGAAGGCTTCCACCATTCCCAAACGCCCAAATACGCATATGCTCTAAAAAGCGTCCGATTATGCTTTTTACTCGGATGTTCTCGGACATACCAGGCACACCCGCATATATACAACAGACGCCACGCACGACTAAATCGATCTGCACTCCATGTCCACTAGCTCGATAGAGGGCATCAATTATTTCCTCATCAACGAGTGAATTCATTTTCGCCCAAATTACAGCCGGACGCCCTGCCTTTGCATGCAAAATTTCTTTATCAATTAATTGAATTAAGTCTGAACGGAGAGACGCTGGCGCAAGCGTTATTTTTGAAAGATTGGGTGACTCTCCATAACCCGTAAGAAAATTAAACACCAAAGCTGCGTCATTCGATAAGGCCCGATCACACGTAAAAAAGGATAAATCCGTGTAGATTTTAGTTGTAACAGGATGATAATTACCTGTCCCAAAATGGGTATATTTTATTAAGTTCCCCTCTTCTTTGCGAACGACATAAGATACCTTTGCGTGAGTTTTAAGATGCAAGAAACCATACACAACCTGAATACCGACTCTCTCCATCACACGCGATAGCTGTAGATTAGCCTCCTCATCGAATCGTGCTTTTAATTCGATTAAGGCAGTCACTGATTTTCCAGCTTCTGCCGCGGCTACTAAAGCCTTCACGATCGGGGAGTCGGGCGTAGTTCGATACAACGTTTGTTTGATTGCTACGACGCGTGGATCAGCTGCCGCTTGTTCTAAAAACTGTACAACAACATCAAAACTTTCGTAGGGGTGGTGGACGATAATGTCTTTCTCACGAATAGCAGCAAAGCAGTCATCCCCGAACTCCCGAATCCTTTCTGGGAATCGGGCGGTGTGTGGTGGAAATTTAAGGTCTTCCCTTTCGCATTGGATAAGTTGATCTAACTGATGGAGGCCCAACAGACCCTGCACCTCCACTACATCTTTCTGCCTTGCATCAAGTTCATTCACTACCATGGCCTGAAGGTCTCTCGGCATGTCAGCACTTATCTCAAGACGCACCACGTTACCACGCCGACGCTCTCGCATTGCCTCCTCAAATGACAGGACTAGATCTTCGGCTTCATCTTCAAATTCCACTTCGCTATCTCGTATCACACGAAACAAACCCATGCCGCTAACATCGAAGTCCGGGAACAAGTAGTGGATACAATGCCGAACACACGTCTCCAAAGTGACGAAGCGCACCGCTGAGCCTGGCAGACGGATAAACCGATCAACCTGCCGCGGCAACGGAACATGCGCACGCAATAGTTCTTTATTGCGTTTACCGCACAGCTGAAGCGCCATGGCAAAACCCAGGTTCGGAACAAACGGAAACGGATGCGCAGGATCAATTGCCAAAGGCGTTAGAACCGGAAACACATACTTCTCAAAATATTCTTCCAACCATCGGTGATCAGTCTCAGAAAGATGATCCCATTCCGC
This sequence comes from uncultured Rhodospirillaceae bacterium, assembly GCA_964611315.1. GTDB lineage: Bacteria > Pseudomonadota > Alphaproteobacteria > UBA7887 > UBA7887. Next base: position 3,172 of record CAZSYW010000055.1, on the reverse strand, counting down.
AACCAGCACACCCTGCTGCTCCAACTCTGAGCACAAATTTTCCCAAGCCTTACTCTGCTTACGCCTTAATTCTTCCGCACGTCCATTTACGGAACTCAACTGTCCAATTGGTGTCAAACCGTCCTGACTCAGCTCCGTGATCCCTGCAGCAATCTGAGCCTTTAGACCAGCAACGCGCACCATGTAAAATTCATCCAAATTGCTGCCAGAAATTGAGAGATAACGCACTCGCTCAAGCAGCGGCTGCATCTTGTTATAGCACTCGGACAGAACTCGGTCGTTGAACGCGAGCCACGAAAGCTCACGGTTCATATAACGTCTGCCCGGCTGATCATTCGAAGACCCGCCTTCAGATTCTGCCGTCGCAAGTTTCCGCACGTTCAAAACGTTTCCATTCCTTATGACCACAAATTTAACTTGATCTTAACCTTATAACCCTGCCCAGCCTCTATGCCAAGCTCGGCACTAAAGCATTATAACAACAAACCGAAATAACTTCATTTTGAAAACATTCACCAAACACGCCTAGGTCAAAGCAACAACCCTATTATGAGGTACAAAGCCCACGGACACGAAACCCCATCCAGCAAGAAATACTGATCGGTGACGCCCCTATCTGTGCGTTACACAAAAGGCACAAGCGCCCCCAAACTCCAGAGGATAACAAAACCACTTTGCCCGACTTTCATCTGACCTAACACGATGCATGTCCTTCAAAAGGACAACCATACTTCTTTGGAGCAAACTGTATTTGGGACTCAAACGATCGGTCTTAAAAGCCCCACCCGGCAACAAACTATTTATTGGTACATTGCGACCCCCCGTCGGCCCAGCAAGGCCCACTCACGATGGTCTTGCAACCACCAATCCTTAGATCCACTGATACCCCTACATCAATCTTGTGTTTCAGCAATTTTCGGGCGAAAATCTCCAAACTTTGCAAGGGCCTCTCGAGCAAGGGAAATGCTAACCGAACGCTGCCCGTCAAGCGCCATTTCATCAAGCGCGGCTACCATTTTCCGTGCTGCCACAAACGATCTTTCCATCCGGCTTACCAGATACACCACCACTTCAGCACCCACGTGCAATTGCCGATCCGAGAACTGCTTTACCAGCACCGCTTGAAGTAGAGAGTCGTCCGGCTTCCCAATGCCGGCAGTGGCCAGAGCCATTACTCGTGACGCTAAATCCGGTAACGCCATGGACCAGCAAGGCGGATTAGTTTCAGCAGTCAACAGCATCGTCTCACGTGCCTCGACGACAGCGTTGTAAAGGTTCAATAACGCTCTTTCATTGGCGCGATCAGCATCGTCAACCACAACCGCAGAGGTCATGCCAGTTAAACCGGGGTCATTCTTCTGTAAGCTCGCACCAGGAATGAAATGCGCCTCGGCATGTCCCTGCCATACTCGAGCCAAATGACTTTTACCGCACCCCGGCGGGCCATATATTACCAAACCACGGCCCGGCCAATCGGGCCACTGACCGAGCCATGCCATGGCATCAGCGTTGCAAGGCGCAACCACAAAATCGTTTGGGCTATACGCCGGTTTAACAGATAGATCTATAGGTAATTGATGTGACAACTTCGACGTCATGTTGGCCCATTCGGTCCAGCCGAATCTCGGCCAAGATAAATTCCACTTGAAAGGTATCTTTGCAACAGAAACCTCGACAAGACCCCTATCACTGCCGCCACAGGCACCGCAAGCATCATTCCAACAAATCCAAACAATGACCCTCCGGCCATCAACGCAAACACCACCCAGACAGCGTGTAAACCAACACGGTCACCAACCAGTTTTGGGGTCAAAAAATTACCTTCAATTGCCTGCCCTGCAAAAAACACCCCCGCAACCAACAGAATCATCATAAGATCGCCAAACTGAACGAAGGCTAGTCCAACCGACAGCAACAAACCGACCATAGAACCAACATACGGGATAAATGTGATCAGCCCAGCAATCAAACCAACAACCAAGCCATAATTTAACCCAATTATTTCTAATGCCGCCGCATAAGCAACTGCCATAATCAGACAAACTGTCGCCTGACCACGCACGAAACTAGCTATGGTTTGATCTATCAAAGAAAGCTGATTGTTAATTTCAGGAAGATGATCGCGGGGCAACCAACTATTGACCTTCGTGACCAAATGATCCCAGTCGCGCAGCAAATACCAGGCCACCACGGGGGTAACGACGATTAGGCCAATAACATTAAAAAATGCCAAACCCGACTGCCAGACACTCATGAGTAACTCAAAAAGCCACCCCATTGCACTTGATGCGAAGCCCATTAGGGCTTCCTGGCCTTCCGCCATATCTTCCTCGTCAATGTGTGCCGACAAACTGTCAAGAACCCCGGTAACACCTCGACTCAGACTTTCAAACACCATTGGCATTCCCTTGACGAGCCCTACTACCTGCGCCTGCACCAAAGGAATCAAAACCACCAAACCTGCTACCACCACAATCACAAATCCACTCAAAACGATGGTGGCACCCAAAGCACGGGACAAACCGCGTTTTTCCATGTAATCGACCAGTGGATCAAGAAAATAGGCAATTGCCAAACCTGCTACAAAAGGCAAAAGAATTTCACTGAACAATGACAGGGCGGCCATAAATAAGGCTGCGGCAACCAACCAGAATAAAGCCTGCTTCTGTGCACTCACAATTTTTCCTTCCATAATCGTACGGCCTGCCAGGAACCTTTAATATGATGTTAGCATAAAGCACTGCACGTAACAGATATCACGCCGGCAATGGCACTCATTTATTCTGCTAACAACAGCTTAACTCAAAAAGATCGCTTTACCCTGTTTATCATGTCTTACTCGACCAATAAATCGTCCAACGGCGCAGGACTAACTGGGGATTTTGAACTGCTTTTTTCTTTCTCACTCTTTAATGCTGGAAGTTCCTCAACAGCTTGCCTCGTTTCACCGGAAACTACATCCTCTATTACATCGGTTGTCTGCTCTAGTCCTTTGGGATCTAAAATGTCCGGCGCAACTAATGTCCAACGACCACCAGATAACAAAAGATCAATGCCTCTCTGCGCCAGCAAGTTTGCCAACCTATCCATATTTCCTAGGTAGAAGATATTTACCAATGCCTCTTTTTTTGACAAACTTAATAGTTTAGTTTTTCTAATTACTGTAATTGAG
>CAZSYW010000054.1:0-12302 GCA_964611315.1 uncultured Rhodospirillaceae bacterium | reverse complement strand
ACCCGTAAAGCGCTCCCTTGACTCCCACCATATCTGCAACAGGAATACCCTCCGTGATACAAACCACCAATTCAATCTTCGCGTCAATTGCCTCCAAAATCGCATCAGCTGCATAAGCCGGTGGAACATAAATCACAGTGGCATTTGCCGCCGTCTTTGCGACAGCTTCATGTACTGTATTAAAAACAGGTAAACTGAGGTGGGTCCCCCCACCCTTACCGGGGGTCACGCCACCGACCATCGTGGTGCCATATGCAATTGCCTGCTCACAATGAAACGTCCCTTGACGCCCTGTAAACCCTTGGCAAATTACCCTAGTTGATGAATCAACAAGAGTAGCCATCAATGCGCCTCCCCTACCGTCCGCACCACTTTGGCGGCAGCATCAGCTAAATCATCCGCGGTGACGAGTGGCACGCCGGACCTGGCAAGTATTTGTTTCCCCAGATCGACGTTGGTCCCTTCTAGTCGCACCACCAGAGGCACATGCATGCTTACCTCACGCGCGGCCGCCACTATGCCCTCGGCGATCACATCACAACGCATTATGCCCCCAAATATATTTACCAGTATGGCCTCAACATCAGGGTCCGAAAGAATAATTTTAAATGCCTTAGTCACCCTTTCTTCATCTGCACCCCCTCCAACATCAAGAAAGTTGGCCGGCTTGCCACCAAAGAGTTTGATAATGTCCATTGTTGCCATAGCCAATCCGGCTCCATTCACCATACAGCCAATATTGCCTTCAAGTTTGATATAACTAAGATCATGCTGCTGAGCTTCGCGCTCAAGAGGATCCTCTTCATTTACGTCCCGGAGCTCGGCAAGCTCAGGGTGACGGAACAGAGCGTTATCATCAAAGTTGATTTTCGCGTCGAGCGCCAACAACTGATTATTACTGGTCACCACCATTGGGTTAATTTCGATTAACGTTGCATCGGTCGCAGTGAATGCATTGTAAACTCCACCAATAAACTTCTCAGCCTCAAGCATGTGGCCCCCATTTAGACCCAGCCCGAATGCTAAATTACGAGCATGATCTGGAACCATCCCGGATGCAGGATCTATGATCTCACGAAGAATCTTATCCGGTGTCGCATCCGCTACTGCCTCAATATCGACCCCACCTTCTGTGGAGCTCACGAAAGATAGGCGACCGACCTTGCGATCAAGCAATAAGGCTAGGTAAAGTTCGCGTGCAATATCACAACCTTCTTCTATGTAAACTTTCTCAACCTCCTTGCCACCGGGTCCCGTTTGGTGTGTTACTAAATTCATCCCTATCATCGACTCAGACACATTGATAACCTCTTGGACCGTGCCGCAAAGCTTCACACCCCCACCTTTACCACGGCCCCCGGCATGTATTTGGGCTTTCACTACCCATACAGAGCCTCCAAGTTCCAGAGCGGCCTTTCCTGCCTCCACAGCGCTGCAGGCTAGGCGGCCCCGCGGGACGGCCACGTCAAATTGTTTGAGAATGGCTTTCGCCTGATATTCATGAATATTCATCTTTGCTCTCGTTTAACTAAACCAACCAGACGATTCTGATCGCCAACTATTTTTTCCTTTTGCGCGCTTTCTTTGTTGCGGCGACCAAGCTACGCACCGCCGCCACTGATTTTTGGAGCTGGGTACTCTCGCGTTTATTAAGGGCAATCTCTATTATCCGCTCGACCCCATTTGCCCCTATAACCACGGGGACACCCACGTAGAGGCCTCGGACCCCGTACTGCCCAGTCAGATAAGCTGCACAGGGCAAGACACGTTTCCTATCCTTCAGATATGCCTCAGCCATTTCAATAGCAGCCGATGCGGGAGCATAGAAAGCCGACCCATTTCCAAGCAGCCCCACAATTTCGGCGCCCCCATCCCGTGTTCGTTGAACAATCGTCTCCAACCGGGATTTCGATATCCATCCCATCTTCACCAAATCAGGCAATGGGATGCCCGATAAAGTCGAGTAACGGACCAATGGGACCATCGAGTCGCCATGCCCGCCGAGCACAAAGGCCGTCACGTCCTTCACAGAGACGCCCATTTCTTCAGCCAAAAAGTGCCGAAATCTTGCAGAATCAAGAATCCCTGCCATGCCCACAACTTTGTCATGAGGCAACCCACTGCTTTCCCTAAGTGCCCACACCATGGCATCAAGTGGATTCGTAATGCATATCACGAACGCCTTCGGACAGTTTGCTCTTATGCCGGCACCTACGGCCTCCATCACGCCAGAGTTGACGCCTATCAGGTCATCACGACTCATACCGGGTTTCCGGGGAATTCCGGCGGTTACAATGACTACATCTGCCCCACGAATTGCGCGATAACTGTTCGCCCCCAACAGGTTCGCATCAAACCCTTCAATCGGTGACGTTTCCGCAATATCAAGCGCTTTTCCCTGCGGCACCCCTTTAACGATATCAAAAAGCACCACATCACCCAGCTCCTTCAAGCCAGCAAGATGTGCCAGTGTCCCACCAATACTGCCCGCACCTATAAGTGCTATTTTACTGCGAGTCATAAGCTAACTCCCCTGAGAGCTTCGTCTGTTGCGTATTGCTGCGTTAATGAATTGCCGAGAGGCAGCAAGATCCCCAAGTAACTCGTTCTATCCGTCACGTCGGAAAGATAAATATTGCGCGGTCTGCATTTCGTTCAGTCGCGATACTGTTCGAGCAAACTCACGTGCACCTTTCCCGGCAGGATAAAGTCCCTCCGGTGCCGTTGCCGCGTTGCACACCAATTTCACCTTGTGCTCGTACAAAATGTCTATAAGTGTCGCAAAGCGCTTGGCCTCATTTCGCTGCTCTGGCGCCATCACCGGAATATCGGATAATAATACGGTATGATATCGCAAAACGAGTGCAAGATAATCTGCTGCACCTAGTGACTCCTCGCACAACTCTCTAAAAGTGAACCATACTACACCTTGGTTGACACGAGGAACATTAAGAACCCTGCCATCTACCAATACCGCCTCCGAAATCGCATCGACGTTGCCCACCAAATCATGAAAAACATCCTTCATGGAGAAATTTCCATCGCCTTCCCCAAGCACAAAATAGACATCATTTCTTTGCAAATTTCGTTGCCGATAGTCGAGCCCAAAGCCCAGCTCTACAGTAGTCATTTCTTTCTTAAGTAAATCAATGAAAGGAAGAAACAGTTCCCTTTGTAGTCCATCAAAGTAAAGATCGTCAGGACGCACATTTGAGGTCATCACAACCACCACATTTTGACTCCAAAGAGCAGAGAACAAACGACGAAGTATCATGGCATCGGCGACATCACTAACCTCGAATTCATCGAAACACAAAAGAATCGCTTCAGATGCAAGGTTTGCCGCCAGCGGAAGAATTGGGTCGGACTCCCTCTTTTCAGCTCCACCATTTTTGCGCCAACGATGAATCCATCTATGTACTTCGAGCATAAAGACATGGAAATGAACCCGACGTTTCGAGCTAGCCGAGGTCGTTCCGTGGAACAAATCCATCAGCATAGTTTTACCGCGCCCGACACCACCAAACAAATAAATACCCTTGGGGCTTTCCACACCCCGTTCAAGCCGAAAACGGGCGAAGATCGATGTGCGTGGCACCGCGACCTTCGAATGGCCTCGCAAGTTTCTATCCAGAAGTTGAAGCCGTTGGGCAGCCCGGTCCTGTGCAGCATCAGGCTCGAGCACGCCCGTCCGGACCTGCTCTCTATACGCAGCGATTAACCCATCGGTCATTTCCGCCAGTCCGAACGATACGGTCCCACCCTATTGTCGCAACCCCTATTTGAGGGTCGGAATTGAAAAGTCCGCTCCCTCGCGAATACCAGATGGCCACCTCGCCGTGACCGTTTTGGTGCGAGTATAAAATCGCACACCATCCATTCCATGAGTGTTTGAATTTCCAAACATAGATCGCTTCCAACCACCAAAACTATGGTAGGCAACAGGAACGGGGATTGGAACGTTGACCCCCACCATACCTATGTTGGACCTCACAGTGAAATCTCGCGCCGCGTCTCCGTCACGAGTGAAGATAGCAGTGCCATTCCCATAAGGATTGTCGCGCACAAGTTGCAAAGCACTCTCGTAGTCTGGGGTGCGGACGACACACAAAACCGGACCGAAAATCTCTTCACGATAAATGTCCATCTCGGGTGTCACCTTGTCAAAAAGACAGCCCCCGAGAAAAAAACCTTCCTCGTAGCCTTGCAAAATTTCGTCACGGCCATCAACAATTAACTCCGCACCTTGTGACACCCCGGAGTCGACGAGTCCCTTTATTCGTTCCAACGCTTGTTTACTAACTACTGGGCCCATTTCCGCTTGAGGATCGGTGTAAGGACCGATTTTTAACCCCTGAACTCTTGGCGTTAATTTCTCAACCAACGGTTCCGCTGACTCGCCGACGGCAACAGCTACAGAGACGGCCATACAGCGCTCCCCAGCAGAACCGTACGCCGCCCCTATCAGTGCATCGGTAGCCTGATCAAAGTCGGCATCTGGCATAATGACCATATGATTTTTTGCACCACCCAAGGCCTGCACGCGCTTTCCATTAGCAGCCGCTGTCGCATACACATATTCGGCAATAGGCGTTGAACCAACGAAACTCACCGCATCAATCCGAGGGTCCGTGAGCAACGCGTCAACCACCGTTTTATCACCATTAATAACGTTCAAGACTCCGTCTGGACCACCAGCCTCCTTAAACAACTCAGCCAGGCGCAGCGGACACGATGGGTCCTTTTCAGACGGTTTGAGTATGAAGGTATTCCCACACGCTACCGCAAGTGGGAACATCCACAACGGGATCATTGCCGGAAAATTAAATGGAGTGATACCAACACATATCCCGACAGACTGTCGCACAGAATATGAGTCGACATTCGTGCCAACTTGCTCGGTAAACTCTCCTTTTAGGAGATGGGGGATACCACACGCGAATTCTACCACCTCAAGACCACGAGTAGTGGACCCCCGCGCATCATCTAGAGTTTTACCATGTTCCGATGAAACCAGCGCAGCTATTTCATCAATATTGTCCTCGATCAATGCTTTGAATCGAAACATTACACGCGCCCGCTGAATAGGCGGTGTTGCCGACCAAGCAGGAAATGCTGCCTGAGCTGAACGAATGGCCTCATCGACCTCTTTAACGCCAGCAAACGGCACCCGAGAGGCTATTTCGCCAGTCGCAGGATTGAAGACGTCCCCGTAATTACCATCCACACCGTCGACTTGCTGACCATTAATCCAGTGATGTAATTTGTTAGCCATAGGGTCTCCTATCCCAGTCCACAGACAGCTTTTTATAGCTCAGCGCCAAGCCTAGGAAGAGCGGTAGTCTCTTCGTAGTAACCAGGCAAGCTTTGCCGAAAGATCTAAGATATATGATCGAGAATGACCGAATTCTCAACTGCTAAATGTATGGAAATGGCAAACTAATAACGAGTGGGCATCCTATATTCGCGCATTATCCAGAGAACAGCACCACACCGATAACCACGATCACTTTTGCCGTTGTGGCGTTGAATTAAGGTTCGTCTTTTTCTGTCGTTCTACACCACCAACATCCCACCTTTATTTCTCACTCGAGTTGCACTTAAAATACTAAACACAGTGAAAATTAAATAGAGGTATTGCATGACCATAACGCAATATTTCATTACCGAAAAAAAAGAAAACAACTTGGCACTGAACACTACTTTTGTGACGCTGCACCTTATCTATGCTAGAGGGGAAAATCATGTCAGACTTTGAATTTCTGACCGTCAAACGCGAAGAAAAACTGACCGTTATCTCCATCAACCGCCCGACGGTGTACAACGCATTACATTCCGAAGCGCATTTTGAATTTGACGCGGTATTTGACGATTTTGCCGCCGATCCGGAACAATGGGTAGCCATTATTACTGGCACAGGCGACAAAGCATTTTGCGCCGGTAATGACCTCAAATACCAAGCTGCCGGTGGATCTCGGGAACGTCCGAACAGCGGTTTTGGAGGTTTGACACAACGTTTCAATTTAGAAAAACCGGTTATCGCCGCTGTCAATGGTTTCGCTATGGGAGGTGGTTTTGAGATTGCCCTCGCTTGCGACCTAATCATCGCCTCGGACAATGCGGTCTTTGCCCTCCCTGAACCACGTGTCGGCTTGGCGGCGCTGGCAGGAGGTCTACATCGCTTGCCCCGTATGATCCCGCAAAAACAGGCATTGGGAATGATTTTGACCGGACGCCGGGTGACAGCGAAAGAAGGTCAAGAGCTAGGTTTCGTAAACGAGGTAACTAGCCAGGCAGATCTCATGACCGCAGCCAAGCGCTGGTCCAAAATGATGTTGGAATGTTCACCGATGTCATTACGCGCCTCTAAACAGGCGGTATACAGCGGTTTTGACAAACCGTCCCTTCAAGATGCTATTGGGTCGTCCTATCCAGCGGTACAGTCACTCTATAAAAGTGCTGACTTCGTTGAAGGCCCGAAAGCATTTTCTGAAAAACGGGCACCTAATTGGACCACAGAATAGGTAAAGGCCACGCGAAAGTCTAAAGGACCTTAAACATTGCCACTAACTTGTCTAGGAGTGTGCCCATCCCTAGACTTGGCTCCGACACTTGATGCGCAATCGGCACGAAGGATGGATCATGGTTCAAAAAGATACTGGCCCCAAAATCTCAAAAATGAGTTTTGAGGAAGCCCTCAATGAACTTGAAGAAATCGTGCGGGGAATAGAGAGTGGAGATACTGATCTTGATGCGGCGATCCAAGCCTATGAGCGCGGTGCAGCACTCAAACGACATTGTGACGCAAAATTGCGGGAAGCTGAGGAAAAAGTTAGCAAAATAAAATTGGACGCCGACGGTACAGTTACTGAGGAAGTTATCGGAAAAGAGAATGATCCCCCGTCGTGACAGCACTCGATGAAACTATGTTGTCCGTGGCTGCGGCTATCCAAAATGAGCTTTCCGCACTGATACCAAACCATCAAGAGGCTCCTTCAACTTTATCCGAGTCGATGAGGTATTCGGCCCTAGGTGGCGGCAAACGTTTGCGACCTCTCCTTTTGATGGAAAGCGCAGCCATGTTCAACGTCCCTGTGGCCCAGTCAGTGCGGGTAGCAGCGGCAGTTGAATTAATCCATTGCTATTCATTGACACATGACTATTTACCGGCAATGGATAATGACGACCTCCGGCGCGGAAAACCTACTAACCACAAAATTTTTGGGGAAGCCGTCGCCATCCTTGCCGGTGACGGCTTGCTAACGCTGGCCTTCGAGGTGCTGAACCGGTCAGACGTTGAAATACACCCTGAAATCCGGTGCCATCTAACCCAGAGGCTCGCTGAAAGTGCCGGTATAAATGGAATGATCGGGGGACAAGCCATTGACCTGCACGCTGAAACTCACCCCCTCAACCTTTCCCAGGTCACCCAACTTCAGCAATTGAAGACAGGATCCTTGTTTGAGTTTTCTGTCGAGGCAGGAACAATATTAGGTCGAGCAAATCTAAGGGATCAGGCGGCCTTAGTTGAATATGCGCAAGCGCTGGGCCTAGCTTTCCAAATCACAGATGATTTGCTTGATGTTGAGGGCTACGAAGATATGACCGGGAAAAAGGTCCAAAAAGACGATGCTGCTGGTAAAGCTACATTTGTTTCGCTCCTCGGCGTCGCGGAAGCCCGGCGCAAAGCGGAAACTTTAGTCAAGCACTCGATTACTTCCCTCGCACATTTCGAGGACCGCGCCGCAGTACTGCGAGACGTTGCGCGGTTCGTCGGCTCCCGCGACCACTAAAACTCTTCCTCGAGTGCAACAATTTGAGTTTCCCGTTAATCGCCGTATAGACTGAAACCCGAAAATGACAAACCGCCCCAAATCTCGTCTTGATGATGTTTTAGTGGCACGTGGACTTGCTAGCACTCGATCTCAGGCAAAAGCTTCCGTCATGGCCGGATTGGTTTTTCAGGGGGAGAGGCGACTGGACAAGCCTGGTCAACAGATAGAACTTGATACCGACCTCACAATTCGCGGACGTCCGCATCCCTGGGTATCCAGAGGCGGTATAAAGTTGGCGCATGCCCTTTCCTATTTTAACATAACGCCCTCTGGCACAGTATGCCTTGACATTGGCGCATCCACAGGCGGCTTTACAGATGTGTTGCTGACCCTTGGCGCATCCAAGGTCTATGCAGTCGATACGGGGCACGGACAACTTGATTGGCGACTCCGAAATGATCCCCGTGTAATAGTTTGCGAGCGCGTTAACGCGCGATACCTAAACGCTGATCAGGTCCCGGATCAGGTAGGCTTGATCGTCTGTGACGTTAGTTTCATCAGCCTAACCAAAATTTTGTCGGCTCCCCTCCAGCGCGCGGAGCCCGACGCTACATTGGTGGCCTTGATCAAGCCACAGTTTGAGACAGACCGCTCTAGTGTCGGAAAAGGTGGCGTGGTGCGCGATCCGACAGTGCACAGCGACGTTTGTAATAAGGTACTGGGCTGGATAGCCTCTCAACCCGACTGGAAGGTACTAGGCTTGGAAAAAAGCCCCATAACCGGCCCACGGGGCAATGTGGAATTCCTGGCAGCCGCGCGACGCTCCTCGCCCCGCCCTCAATCCAAAGTAACCCTGCACTCAAAACAAAAACATCAATAGCCCTGTTGAAATTCATCCATTCACGCTGAGAACACCGCCTGACGAGGCAATTAGTGCCGACTACTCAATAGGGAACCGATCCAAACACTGGCCGTCAGATAGTGGTGAGACGCATTCGCATTGAGACTGAGACTTATTGCATTTGCGATTAAGTAGCATTATTATTACCAATGAGACTTAATCGCATAATATTTTTGCCGATTTGGGTGAGTCTGGTCTGCGGACGACAAAGTACCGTCCGACTTAGAAACTGAACGACGAGTAGAAACAGAAAATGAACAGGAGACAGGCGATCTTTCGTCAGACACTCATAGCTTCCTGTGTTGGAGGCATCGGGGTCCTGGGACAAGCAAACGCCCAGACGCCCAGCGTTGAAGAAATGTGGGAAATCATTCAGCAGCAGCAAGCCACGATTGAGGCACTCCAGGCCCAAGCCAAGGAAACCGATGAAAAGGTGGAAATGGCTGGTGAGATGATCGAAGAAGCTGCGAGCGGCGGTGGAGACGATCGACTGCATTGGGGCGGCTACGCTGAGATACATTACAATGCGGGTGACACGCAACAAATTGACGTTCATCGTTTTGTTTTGTTCCAAGAATACGATTTTAACGACAAATTGCGACTACAGACAGAGTTCGAACTAGAGCATGCGCTCGCCGGCGAGGGACAACCAGGCGAGGTTGAGCTAGAGCAAGCGTTTATCGAATGGGATGTAGCGCCAAGCCAGAGCCTCATTGCAGGCGTCCATTTGATTCCTGTCGGGCTTCTGAACGAAACTCATGAACCCCCTACCTTCTTTGGAGTGGAACGAGACCGGGTACATTCGGAAATAATTCCGAGCACATGGTGGGAAGCCGGGGTTGGCACCAAAGGACAATTGGGGGACGGAATTGGATATGATTTTTATATCCATTCCGGCCTTGCAACGCCCGTGACCGGCAGTAGCGCTTTTAGGATACGGAGTGGCCGTCAGAAAGTTGCCGAGGCGGTTGCAAACCAACCGGCTGCTACGGGCCGTGTCCGATGGAATGGTATACCGGGCGTCAGTCTAAGTGCTGCACTTCAATACCAATCCGACCTGACACAAGGCGCCGCGGAAGCCGGCACTGACTCAGACCATGACATTTCCGCATGGCTCTACAACGCCAACGCAGATATCCTGATAAACGGGTGGGGCCTGCGGGCAATGTACGCTCAGTGGGATATGGATGGTGGCACAACAGGTGTGGGGCCGGTTGCTTTCGGTCGGGATGAACAGTGGGGCTACTATATTGAACCGTCCTACCGGTTTCCTGTGCCTGGAGCCAATGGTCAAGGCACACTTGGTATATTTGCCCGCCACAGCAAATTTGACAGCCAGTCCAGCGATAATACGGACAGCGAAGAACAATCTTTCACAGTCGGTGCAAATTATTGGATTCATCCGGGCGTAGTACTTAAGATGGACTACGATCAGGTTAGTGTGCAGGAAGACACGGGTTCGGATCGTTTGAATTTAGGCATGGGCTGGCAGTTCTAGATATTGAAACATTTACCGTCGATATCGGTAACGGAAGGGGCTGTTCGGCCCCTTCTTCATCTCGGGCGGCTGAAAGAATGAACGTGCACAAAATTTGCATTTGCATTGCCACACTCTTTTCTGTCTCTTGTATCTTCAACACTCCAGGAAAAGCTGATCAGGTGTACCTGGAGCCAGAGCAATTCCTGACTGAAGTTTTTGGCGATGCGAAACCCGATCCAAAAATATTATGGATTACAAAAGACCTTAGAGCAGTTACCACAAAAATTATGACCCACAACAAGGGTCCACGAAGAATACGTTACTGGACCAAGGGCTCCCAGAGTGCATGGATCCTGGAAGAAATTGGCAAAGTCAAACCAATCACAACCGGCATCGTAATAAACGATGGACGCATTGAACGTGTTTCGGTTCTAATTTACCGCGAAAGCCGAGGTTGGGAAGTTAGGCATTCTTTTTTCACCGATCAATTTTTAGAGGCACGGTTAGTCGAGAATTACCAGCTAAGCACCTCGATCGACGGAATATCGGGCGCAACTTTATCCGTGAGCGCGCTCACCCGTCTGGCGCAGCTCGCTTTGTATCTTCACGAACAAATTGCGCCAAGCTAGCGATGTTTAATGGGTAGTGCTCTTACGTTGCGTCTTTGGTGCTTGGTTGCCCTCGCCGCTCGAAATTCACGTCAACTCACTTAGTTTATCACCCCTTGTGTCAAGTGACTCATTGAACGGAGTTGTGTTCTAATTTACCGTTACCTGCGAGGCTGGGAGGTTCGGCTCTCTTTTTAACGGACCAATTTATGACGGCACAACAATTCGCGAATTTTGAGCCTAGCAACCCGATTGACAGAATATCGGCTACCATCCTAATTGTGAAAGGGCAGGCCGGTATAACATAACTGGCGTTATATCTTCATGAGCAAATGGACCCAGGCTAGTCGCAAGCGAAAAATCTTTAACCGTAGACGGATCCAGGTTGCCTATTCCATTCTCCGCTGGCATGGCCGTTTAGGTGTCACCGCTGCCGTATTGTTTTTGGTACTTCTGGTCACAGGGATAGCCTTAAACCATACGGAAAGATTGACCCTCGACCAGAAACATATTGAAGCCGAATGGCTGCTGGACTGGTATGGGATAGCTCCAAATAACTCCCCAGTAAGCTATCGTATTGGCACAAATTGGATTACAGAACTGGATGGGTACCTCTTTCTGGACAACAAACTTATTTACGAGCGCGCCGGGCTCATACAGGGCGCAGTCCGGACGCGGGATAGTTTCGCTGCGGCGACCGAGGACACGCTGTATCTTTTTGACTCAGAGGGCGCTTTGATAGAGCGAGTTGTGGACCTGCCAGCGGAGATAGTTCGTATGGGGTGGAGGGATAACGATATTTATATCGACACCCCTATGGGCGTTTTTTCAGCTGATCCAGATTTTTTGATATGGGGCCAAGCAGACCATGCTCCTATTTGGACCGAAACCAGCACAATACCAAGGACAATAGAAAGTGATATTCTCAGGATATACCGAGGTCATGGGCTACCATGGGAAAGGGTCGTTCTCGACATTCACAGCGGGCGTATCCTCGGGCGTTGGGGACCTTATCTGATGGATGGAGCCGCACTTGTATTGCTGATGCTAGTCGCCTCCGGGCTATATAACTGGGTTATAAGGCGCTAAAAATCCCACCGAGCTCGAGATACAGTATTGCCCGTAAAGTGCCCTGCGTGGCACACAGTTCGAGAATCATTTAATTAACTTAGGCCATAAAAAAATTCACGCGGGAAGCCGCAGCCCCGCAATCAATGCACCCGCAATAAATACACGCCCTCAGGTTGCTTCATTCTGCCCTCGATGGCGGAGAACATGGTCCGCAAGAACACAGGCCATCATAGCCTCTCCTACTGGCACCGCCCGGATGCCCACGCAAGGATCGTGTCGCCCTTTGGTTAAAATTTCTGTGTTGCGGCCACTCATGTCTATCGTACGCACAGACCGCGGAATCGAACTAGTCGGTTTAACCGCAAACCGCACTACTATATCCTGGCCTGTGCTCAGACCACCGAGTACACCGCCCGCGTTATTACTGAGGAACCGTATTTTACGGCCTCTCCCCGAGCGAATTTCAT
>CAZSYW010000053.1:0-12309 GCA_964611315.1 uncultured Rhodospirillaceae bacterium | reverse complement strand
CATAAAAACAAAGCGCTAGAGATCATTCCATGGCTTAACATCACAACCAGACCGCCCTCAACACCTTGGGAAGTCAACGTGAAAATACCAATGGTTACAAACCCCATGTGAGCGACAGACGAATATGCTATTAATTTTTTCATATCCTCCTGCATCAGTGCCACCAACGATGTGTAAACAATAGCGATGATACTCAGGCCGTAAATTAGAGGCGTAAAATATGCCGTTGCATCCGGAAGCATAGGCAAGGAAAATCTTACAAACCCGTATCCACCAAGTTTTAAAAGCACGCCTGCAAGAATTACAGAACCTGCAGTAGGTGCTTCGACATGAGCATCCGGAAGCCATGTATGAAGGGGCCACATCGGAATCTTGACAGCAAACGATGCAAACAGTGCAAGCCACAGCCAGAGTTGCAAGCTAGGTGCAAAGCTCGCCTGCATGAGTTCTGGAATGGATGTAGTGCCTGCCTCCAAATACATGGTTAACAAGGCAATAAGAAAAAGTACTGAGCCCGTTAGTGTATATAAAAAAAACTTAAACGCTGCATAAACTCTCTCTGGACCACCCCAAATTCCGATGACTAAAAACATTGGAATCAGAAGGCCTTCGAAGAAGATATAAAAAAGAAATGTATCCAGTGCGCAGAACACGCCGATCATCATGGTTTCCATGACCAAGAATGCGATCATGTACTCTTTAACTCGTATTACAATTGACTCCCAACTTGCAAGTATGCAAATCAAGGTCAAAAACGTCGTCAGGACAACGAATAAAAGTGAAATTCCATCGATACCGAGGGAATAGGATATTCCAAACTCAGAAATCCATTCACGATGCTCCGCGAACTGAAAATCCGCAGTAGTTCTGTCAAACTTTACCCACAACAACAGTGAAGTCGCAAAAGTTATAACTGAAGCCCATAATGCTACAGCTCGGACGTTTGCAGCTGCAATTGACTCTTCGCCACGTATGAAAAGTATAAACAGTGCGCCGACCAGAGGAAGAAAAATCAGAACACTTAAGATCGGCCACTCAATCAAAATTATCACTCAACCCAAGTAAATGTACCAGGTCACCGACAAAGCAATGCCAATCAACATGGCAAATGCATAATGGTAAATATAGCCAGACTGTATATTACTGGCCCTCCTTGATAAGTTGATCACTCCGGCAGCGATGCCATTGGGACCAACACCATCGATCAAATCTCCGTCTCCGGATTTCCACAACCCAAAACCTAGTCTCTTGGCCGGGCGCACGATCAGCCACATATAAAATTCATCGAAATACCACTTGTTCAATAAGAAGTAGTATAGCCCTTTCGCCGACTTGGACATTTTTTCTGGAATATATGGACACCTAATGTAGAAAAGGTATGCAAGGGCAATACCAAGGGCCGCGACCGTAAGTGGCAACCCTTTGACCCAAAGTGGAACATGGTGAACATTTTCCAGTGCGTGATGGGACGATGCTACGAAAATTGATTGACCCCAAAAATCACCATTCGAGATCATCACACCATATCCAATAAAACCTGCAGCGATTGAACCGGCGGCAAGAACAAAGAGCGGCAGAACCATAATTTTTGGAGATTCATGGATATGAGCTATGACTTTTTCATCGGCTCTAGACCCGCCATGAAAAGTCATGAATAGAAGCCTCCAAGAGTAGAACCCCGTCATCAACGCCGCTGCTATCCCGAGCCAAAAAGAGTAGTAGCCAATCCCACTCCGCGCGTTGTATGCCACCTCCAGAATTAGATCTTTCGAAAAATAACCGGAGAAAGGTGGAACTCCTGCTAGTGCTAAAGATCCAATCCACATTAGGGCATATGTAACGGGCACCAAACGCCAGATGCTTCCCATCCTGCGCATGTCTTGTTCATCGGACATGGCATGAATGACCGATCCTGCTCCCAAAAACAGAAGTGCTTTAAAAAAAGCATGTGTCACCAGATGAAATACTGCGGCAGAATAAGCTGATACACCACAGGCAAAAAACATATATCCAAGCTGGCTACACGTGGAATAAGCAATTACACGTTTAATGTCATTTTGAACCAAACCAATTGTTGCTGCCATTACTGCGGTGGAGGCACCGACGAATGCCACTACCGACAGTGCCACATTTGAAAGCTCAAATAATGGAGAGCATCGTACGACTAGAAATACTCCCGCAGTCACCATCGTAGCAGCATGTATTAATGCCGAAACCGGCGTAGGTCCCTCCATTGCGTCCGGAAGCCATGTGTGAAGACCAATCTGGGCTGACTTCCCCATTGCACCAAGAAATAACAACAAACAAATCAAAGTAAGCGTATTAAAATCCATACTCAAAAAAACGCTAGTATGCCCAACCAAACCTGGTGCAGCTGCAAAAATTTCCTCAAATTGAACCGACCCAAAAACCACAAAAATTGCAAAAATGCCTAAGGCGAACCCGATATCTCCCACCCGATTCACTAAAAAAGCTTTAATTGCAGCAGCATTGGCACTCGGTCTTGTGTACCAAAAGCCAATCAAAAGGTAGCTGCATAAGCCAACGCCTTCCCAACCAAAAAATAGCTGAACAAGGTTGTCAGAAGTCACCAGCAACAACATTGAAAAAGTAAACAGGGATAGATAAGCCATAAATCGTGGAATATGTGGATCATCTGCCATGTACCCTATCGAGTAGATATGCACTACTGCTGATACCGTAGTTACGACAAACACCATTACGGCAGTCAGCGAATCAAATTGAAGGGCCCATACCACTTCAAATTGTCCCGACGAGATCCAATCTAGCAACTGAACTCGATGGGCATTGCCCCCAAGAGCCACGTCATAAAAAAGTACTAGTGAAATCAAAAATGAAACTACCATTGCGCTCGAGGTAACCAACTGCGCGCCCCGGTCCCCAACTACACGTGAGAACAACCCCGCGACAACAGCCGCGAGCAAAGGCAAAAAAATGCAAGCCGTGTACACGTTTTCAACCTTTCAGCCGGTTGATATCCTCAACCTCTATTGTTCTATGTAAACGATGGTATGCAACGAGAATAGCCAGCCCGACCGACACCTCGGCTGCCGCTACGGTGAGCACAAACATAACGAACACCTGCCCGACCATGTCGCTTTGAAAACTAGAGAAGGCAACGAAATTAAGATTAACGGCAAGTAACATAAGCTCAATCGACATTAAGATGACGATGACATTCTTTCGGTTGATTAAAATTCCAAACACACCAACTGTGAACAGCACGGCACCCAAAATTAAATAATGCTCAAGGGTTACAATCATTACGCCCCACTTCTCGGCGTTATCTTTTTTATTTCTACTGAATCCTCACGCTTGCGTCCAATTTGTTGGAAAATACGTTGTCGCCTTACTCCTTCACGTTCACGTAGGGTCAAGACAATAGCACCAACCATAGCAACTAGAAGTATGATCCCAGCTACTTGGAATAAATAAAAATATTTTGTGTAGAGAAGATCACCTAGTGCTCTCGTATTTGTCACCTCTGTTGGCCCGGTTTGAGAAATCACTTCTATACCGGCTGAGCCTCCCTGCCATGCTGAGATGATAAACACCAGTTCAGCAAGCAACACCAACCCAATCATCCCCCCGGTTGGTAAATATTGGAGTACACCCGCGCGCATTGCGCTAAAATTGATATTCAGCATCATGACCACAAACATGAATAAAACAGCGACCGCTCCGACGTACACGATCACTAGGATCATAGCCAAGAACTCTGCACCTAGTAGCACAAAGAGACCAGCTGAATTTAAAAATGCCAAGATAAGAAAAAGGACAGAATGCACGGGGTTAGTCGAAAATATTACCATAATGCTCGATGCAATTATCACCGAAGAGAACATATAAAAACACAAACCAGAAAGGATCACACAAGTCTCCTTTTGGTCGCTGAGATCTGCCTCTGAATGAATCGTCTCATAACTCTATTCCAGTTGCGCGAATGGTTTCAGCGATACGGTGCATCCGCCACTAAATTTGCCGCGATCTGGCTTTCCCAACGATCACCATTCTCGAGCAATTTTTCCTTATTGTAGAGAAGTTCTTCACGGGTTTCTGTGGCGAATTCGTAGTTCGGGCCTTGGACGACTGCGTCCACCGGACAAGCCTCCTGACAATACCCACAGTAAATACATTTCACCATATCGATATCATATCTTGTAGCCCGGCGGCTTCCATCTTCCCGCGGTTCTGCCTCTATGGTAATTGCTTGTGCGGGACAAACTGCCTCACATAATTTGCATGCAATACACCGTTCCTCTCCATTAGGATATCGCCGCAACACATGTTCGCCGCGAAACCGAGGGCTTAAACTTCCTTTCTCATATGGATAGTTAATAGTGACCTTTCGGCGAAACATATAACGAAGAGTCAACCATAACCCCTGCAAAATTTCAGCTAATAGGAACGCTTGAATCCGTTTACCGACAAAAGACATGTCGTCTCCTAGAAATTCATTGATAATCGTTGGGAAACAAGTCAAAGGCCACTACCACACCTGCTGTGACCACTACCCAGAGGAGCGAAAATGGAAGAAATACCTTCCAACCCAATCTCATTAATTGATCATAGCGGTACCGAGGCAACGTCGCCCGCACCCACAAAAACAAGAACAACAACAACATAACCTTGAACCCGAACCAAATAATACCGGGAATCCAGTTAAAGGGCGCAATATCGAAGGGAGGAAGCCATCCCCCAAGAAATAAGATAACTGTCATGCCGCTCATCAAAATCATCGCCGCATATTCTCCAAGAAAAAACAAAGCGAATAACATTGCTGAGTATTCAACGAAATATCCTGCAACTAAGGCTGACTCATCTTCGGGAAGATCAAATGGATGGCGATTGGTTTCCGCCAAAGTGGATATAAAAAATATTATAAACATCGGAAATAAGGGGATACAAAACCACATCCCCTCTTGCGCTTGCACAATTTTGGTCAAATTCAATGAACCTACGCAGATTAAAACTGTAACGATCACGAAACCCATTGAAACTTCGTAAGAAACCATTTGCGCCGCCGAACGCAACGCCCCTAAAAATGCATACCTCGAATTACTTGCCCACCCTGCCATCAAGACGCCGTACACCCCAAGTGAGGAGACAGCAAACAAGTATAAAATTCCAACGTTGATGTCAGCTAAAACCCAACCTTCGTCAAATGGTATAACTGCCCACGCAACAAAACTTAGTGTGAACGTAATTAAAGGCGCCAGCACAAAAACCGGGCCATTAGCACCTGACGGGACGATAGTCTCTTTGAGTAGGAGTTTTAAACCATCTGCTATCGGTTGAAGAAGCCCAAAAGGCCCTACCACATTTGGGCCTTTCCTTAGTTGCATGGCACCTATTACCTTACGTTCAGCATACGTTAGATAGGCGACAGCTAGTAACAAAGGCACAACTATCAGAAATACTTGCCCTACAATTACTAATCCGGGCCAAAAATACTGATTCCACAAAACTTCCATTGGCCTGTACTAAACATCCTTTTCTTTCGCCCGACTCGGATTTAAAAATCGTCGACTACACTGAGCCATTACCTCAGAGGTTCGGCTAATCGAATCCGTCATATAGTAATCCTGAACAGAACTTTTAATTTTTTCCTCATCCACATCCATCTTTGCCTGAGTAGCAAAGTTTTCCCATGCCACTCTCTCAATCGTATCTAAATTAGCGAAATGCGGTACACGATCTACCATGTGCCGGCGAAGCTCTGAAATATTGTCGTATTTAAGTGTCTTCTCCATAGACTCCGACAACGCGCGTATAATACTCCAGTCTTCACGAGCCTCTCCGGGAGGTTGCGTAGCGGGTGAGCCCAGTTGCACCCTGCCTTCCGTGTTCACGTAATATCCACTTTTTTCCGTATAGGCCGCCCCAGGTAAAATCACATCGGCACGATGTGCACCCCGGTCACCGTGGTGCCCTTGATAAATAACGAACGCCTCTCCCAACTTTGCCATATCTATCTCATCGGCACCAAGCAAGTATAAGGCTTTTAACTCCCCATTTGAGGCCGCCATGCTCATTTGGCGCACATTAAGCCCACCCTTCATAGGAGTAAAACCAAGATCCATTCCACCGACTCGTGCTGCTGCTGTATGCAACACGTTAAAACCATTCCAATCATTCGTTACAAAACCAAAACGTGTCGCTAGCAATCGTGTCGCCCCCAATATGCCTTCCCCATCAACACGTGAGAGGGGGCCTTGACCCAATATAAGCATGGGCCGTTCAGCCTTGTTTAAATTATTGCAAAAATCATGATTACCGGTGATTAACTCCTCCAAGGTTGACGCCCCATCTCCCAAATCACGAATTCGGAACGTTGACTCCCCTTTCTCGCCAATCCTTGCCACTGTGAAATCACCCAGAAGCCATCGCTCCCTAATTCGAGCGTTGATGACCGGAGCCTCTATTCGTGGATTTGACCCAACAAGCAGGCAAAGGTCCGCCTCGTCAATTCCCGCAATGCTCGAGTTGAAGAGATAACCAGAACGAAAGTCAGGGGGCAACGCTGCTCCATCCTGTCGGCAATCTATGTTAGGGGAATCCAACGCCAACATTAAATCTTTAAGCGCTAGCATTGACTCGCAGTCACATAAATCACCCGCAATTGCACCAATTTGACTTCCGTCAAGGTTCCGAAGTCGATCTCCAATCGCCGCAAATGCTTTCTGCCATGTAACAGGAACAAGCTTTCCGTTATCGTCGCGGATATATGGTTGGTCCAAGCGTTGACGAAGAAGTCCGTCATAAGCGAAGCGTGTTTTGTCTCCAATCCATTCCTGGTTCACGTTTTCATTAACACGCGGCAAAATACGCATCACCTGGTTGCCTCGGGCATCAATTCGAATACTACTCCCTACTGCATCTAAAACATCCACTGATTCGGTCTTTCTCAATTCCCAGGAACGCGCAGAGAAAGCATAGGGTTTTGATGTCAAAGCACCTACAGGACACAGATCGATAATGTTTCCGGACATTTCAGAGCTCAGACCGAGCTCGACCGTCGTTGTTATTTCCATGTCTTCACCACGCCACAGTCCACCCAAGTCCGGGGTACCTGCTACCTCCTCCATGAACCGGACACAACGCGTACAGTGTATGCAGCGAGTCATATAGGTCTTTATAAGAGGTCCAAAGTCTTTCTCCGTAACGGCACGTTTGTTTTCTTGATACCGGCTCCCGCCCCTGCCATACCCCATGGCTTGGTCTTGGAGGTCACATTCGCCACCTTGATCACATATTGGACAATCGAGCGGATGGTTGATGAGTAAAAATTCCATCACACCTTCTCGAGCGAGCCGGACCGTCTCGGTATTAGTACTAATCACCATCCCATCCGCAGCAGGCATAGCACAGGATGCAATTGGTTTTGGTGATTTATGCATTTCTACTAGACACATACGACAATTCCCTGCGATCGAAAGACGGTCGTGATAACAAAAATGAGGAATTTCAATCCCAACGCTCTTACATGCCTGAAGCACAGTAACTCCAGGTTCAACTTGAACCTCACTTCCATCAATCACAAGTGTCGGCATGAGATGATTTCCCTAAGCAGCCTTGGCCTTGCCCAGTATCCGTCGCTCAAGTTCTGGACGAAAATGCCGTATTAAGCCCTGCACTGGCCATGCAGCAGCATCACCAAGAGCACAAATGGTATGGCCCTCAACTTGTCGCGTGACCTGCTCTAAAAGGTCAATTTCCGCCATTCCTGCATCGCCCGTTATTAGCCTTTGCATCATCCTCCATATCCAACCTGTACCTTCCCTGCACGGAGTGCATTGACCACAACTTTCATGTTTGTAGAACCGCGAAAGATGAGTAATTGCAGCTACTATATCCGTAGATTTATCCATAACGATCACAGCCGCAGTACCTAGGCCGGATTTCACTTCAGATAAGGAATCAAAATCCATCAAGACATCATCGCATATAGCCTTGGGGATCAACGGGACGGACGAACCACCAGGTATCACAGCCAACAGATTTTCCCAGCCTCCACGAATCCCCCCCGCATGCTTATTGATCAACTCCTTAAGTGGTATGCTCATCGACTCCTCGACATTACAAGGATTTTCGACGTGACCCGAAATACAAAACAGTTTAGTGCCGGTGTTATTGCTTCTACCAAAGCTTGAGAACCAACTCGCGCCGCGTCGCACAATGTCAGGAATCACAGCAATCGTTTCAACGTTGTTAACAGTGGTTGGACAACCCCATAATCCCGTATTAGCGGGAAAAGGGGGCTTTAAGCGAGGCAAACCTTTTTTACCTTCTAAGCTCTCTATTAGAGCCGTCTCCTCACCACAAATGTAAGCTCCAGCACCCCGGTGCACAAAAATGTCATGATCAAAACCGGTGCCACACGCATTTTTTCCGATCAGACCAGCCGAATATGCCTCATCGATGGACTGCTGGAGAATTTGGGCCTCGTTGTAAAATTCTCCACGGACATAGATATAAGTCGCAACAGCCTCCATCGCAAAACCAGCAATTAGACACCCCTCAACTAACTTGTGGGGTTCATGCCGAAGAATATCCCGGTCCTTGCACGTTCCTGGCTCACTCTCATCCGCATTCACAACCAAATAGGAAGGGCGACTATCTGACGTACCCGGCATAAACGACCATTTAAGGCCGGTGGGAAAGCCGGCCCCACCTCTTCCTCTCAATCCAGACTCTTTAATTTCTTTAATGAGCAACTCAGTTCCACGTGAAAGGATTCCTTTCGTATCATCCCAATCTCCACGTTTTCGAGACGATTCCAAACCCACACCATATTTCCCGTACAGATTTGTGAAAATCCTATCTTTGTCCGACAACATTGTATTCCTCAATCGCCAGTCAACGTCGTAAGCCCTGTAGCAGGTTCCGAAAACTGACGGTTCGGGTTTTGCGATCCAGTGCTCGCAGAAATTCCAGTCTTCAACGAATCCAGCAATGCAATGATACGTTCCGGATCAAGGTCCTCGTAATAGTCGTCATTTATTTGAACGACCGGCGCATTTACGCAAGCGCCCAGACATTCAACTTCCGTCAAAGTAAACATCCCGTCGGCGGTCGTCTCACCAAGTTCAATTTTCAAGTGGCCTGCACAAGTTTCCCGCAACTCATGGCCACCACGAAGCGAACAGGGGGTTGTTCGGCAGCACTGAATCAAAAAGTTTCCACGTGGTGACAAGTTAAACATTGTATAAAAGCTCGCTACTTCAAATGCTCGAACTTCAAATACATCAAGCAAGCCCGCCACATATCTAATAGCAGCCGCCGGCAACCATCCACCGTGCTGGCGTTGTGCAAGATCCAGTAGTGGTATAAGTGCACTTGCCTGCCGCCCGACAGGGTACTTGGCGATAACCTTTTGTGCTTCGGTGATATTTTCACTGGTGAATACAAATTTTTTCGGTTGCTGTCTCGTTGCCGCAAACCCGCGTTCGCTCATCTGTCAACCTCCCCGAACACGATATCCATACTTGCTACGCAAGCAACCAAATCTGCAAGCTGATGACCTTTTGCCATAAAATCCAAGCCTTGGAGGTGTGCAAATCCCGGAGCACGAATTTTGCATCGGTACGGCCGATTGCTACCATCGGATATGAGATAGACACCAAATTCCCCCTTCGGGGCCTCAACAGCTGTATAGGTCTCCCCTTCAGGAACGTGATACCCCTCGGTATAGAGTTTAAAGTGATGGATCAAAGCCTCCATTGACTGTTTCATTTTGTGTCGCCGCGGAGGAGCTATCTTATGATTTTCAACCATCACCGGCCCATTCGGCATCTCATCAAGACACTGAGTGATAATTCGAAGGCTTTGGCGCATTTCCTCAACACGTACCAGATATCTATCGTAGCAGTCACCGTTTTTTCCTATCGGGACATCAAAATTCATCTCTTCATAGACATCGTAAGGTTGCGCTTTACGAAGATCCCATGCGATCCCTGAACCGCGCAGCATGACTCCACTAAACCCCCAGTCAACAGCCTCATCCGGCGTCACCACCCCTATATCGACATTGCGCTGCTTCCAAATACGGTTATCAGTAAGAAGTGTCTCAACGTCATCAATTTTTGAAGGGAAGCTTTCAACCCAAACCTTTATATCCTCAACCATCCCATTGGGCATATCCTGATGAACTCCACCAGGTCGAAAATATGCGGCATGCAATCGGGCACCTGAAACTCGCTCATAAAATTCCATGAGCCGTTCCCGTTCCTCGAACATCCAAAGAAAAGGTGTCATTGCACCAATGTCCAATGCATTGGCACTTATCTGCAGCAAATGGTTTAAAACTCTGGTGATCTCATGAAAAAGTACGCGGATATATTGTCCACGTAGTGGGACTTCACATCCAACAAGTTTCTCAACTGCTAGACTGAAGCAATGTTCCTGTCCCATGACAGACACGTAATCCAGTCGATCAAAATACGGCAGCGCTTGAAGGTAAGTCTTGTGTTCAATTAGCTTCTCGGTACCGCGATGTAGCAGACCGATATGTGGGTCGGCGCGCTCACATACTTCACCATCCATTTCTAAAACCAATCTCAGCACGCCATGCGCAGCTGGGTGCTGTGGACCAAAATTAACATTAAAATTCTTGATTTCAGTCGTCGCCATCAGGAATCACCTTGCGGATCATCAATATCCTTTTCCTTCTCAATCCCCGGTCGGATATGCCGGGCACCCTCCCAGGGACTCATAAAATCGAAGCGGCGAAATTCTTGAGTCAATTGAACCGGTTCATATACCACCCGTTTTTGTTCCTCGTCGTATCGCACTTCGACGTAACCCGTAAGCGGAAAGTCTTTACGCAAAGGATGACCATCAAAACCATAGTCAGTAAGCAGCCTTCTTAAGTCTGGATGTTCGGAGAAAAGAATTCCGTACATGTCCCAGGTTTCCCGTTCGTACCAAACCGCCGCACTAAAAATTTTACCGACGCTGGGCACCGAGCCATCCTCTTCAACCCTAGTTTTGAGCCGGAGCCGTCGGTTATGCTTGTGACTTAACAAATGATACACCACTTCAAAGCGAAACTTTTGCTCTGGGCGATCCACTCCACACAAATCCGTAAGCTGTTTAAACTGACAATGGGGATCGTCCCTTAAAAATGTTAAAACTTTTGCCAAAGACGAAGCTTGGCAAACCACGTTGAGTTCGCCGTTATCAACAATGGATTCAAATATATAGTCTGCTAAAGCCGAAAGCAGATAATCCCGAAGTTCGGTTAGCGAGTGCTCGTCAATCTGATCACCGGGATTACTCACCTAACGATGGTGCCTGTGCGTCGAATTTTTTTTTGAAGTTGGAGAACTCCGTAGAGCAAGGCTTCCGCTGTAGGAGGACATCCTGGAACGTACACGTCCACCGGAACTATGCGGTCACAACCACGTACAACCGAGTATGAGTAATGGTAATATCCGCCCCCATTCGCGCAGCTCCCCATCGAAATCACGTAGCGTGGCTCAGCCATCTGATCATAAACTTTTCGGAGTGCCGGCGCCATTTTATTAGTCAAAGTACCGGCCACAATCATCACATCCGACTGCCGCGGGCTCGGCCTAAATACGGCCCCAAATCGATCCAAATCATACCTACTCGCACCTGTGTGCATCATTTCTACGGCGCAACAGGCTAAGCCAAAAGTCATAGGCCACAACGACCCCGTTCGAGCCCATTTTATTAGTTTTTCCGATTGAGTAACCAGAAACCCCTCATCGTTTAAATCTCGCAAAAAAGGCTCTGATACAGTGGATCCACCTGGATTCGCTGAATGTCTCGACCCAACATCACCAGCGACTATTCCCATTCAAGGGCTCCCTTCTTCCATTCATAGATGAAGCCAACTGTCAGTAATCCGAGAAACACAAGCATGGACAAGAAACCAAACATACCAATTCCCTTAAGAGAGACAGCCCAAGGGAAAAGAAATGCAACTTCCAAATCAAACACAATGAAGAGAATTGCCACCAAATAAAATCTCACATCGAACTGATTCCGTGCATCGGTAAACGGCTCGAAACCGCATTCATATGGAGAAAGTTTTTCCGCATCTGGAGAGTGTCGTGCAACAACATACGACCCTAGCACTAGTGCAACTGAGAGGCCGCCAGCGATCCCAAAGAATATCAGAATCGGTAGATATTCCGCCAATAACGGCTGCATAAAATCACCCTAAGTTTCTGCGGCAGATTCATCATAACAAATAGTCGGCATCGGGACACCTCTTGTCATGGCCCACCGCGCCTCAATATACAGCCGAGCCATGATAAA
>CAZSYW010000052.1:10345-12507 GCA_964611315.1 uncultured Rhodospirillaceae bacterium | reverse complement strand
TGCCAATAGCCGTGAGGGTAAAGCGCGGGTAGAGGGAAAACGGGATCAAGCAATCGCTTTACGGACAGTTGAAGAGCAGCAGATGGATGAGCGTCTGGGTTGTAGGCCAGCGGGTGCTTTAGAATTGGCTGAACTAGAGTCTCCCAACGAGCTTCCCGAACTAAGCGCGGTAGAGAGACAAATGGAGCGCTTAAATCGCGAACGCGAAAACATGGGTCCAGTCAATTTGCGTGCTGAAGAGGAAGCCAGCGAATTAACGATGCAAGTTGAAAGCTTAGAAATAGAGCGCACTGACTTAGTGTCCGCAATTTCTCGGTTGCGAAACGGAATCGCGTCACTCAATCGCGAGGGACGTCAACGTTTGCTTGCGGCTTTTGAACAAGTCAATACCCACTTTGAAGCTTTGTTTGTGCGGCTGTTTGGCGGCGGTCGCGCAAAATTGGCGTTGGTCGGTGATGACGACCCACTTGAGGCGGGCTTGGAGATCATGGCCAGTCCGCCTGGGAAGCGATTGCAAGCGTTATCGCTACTGTCTGGAGGGGAGAAGGCACTTGCTGCACTTTCTCTGCTATTCGCCGTATTTCTCACTAAGCCGGCTCCAATTTGTGTGTTGGACGAGGTTGATGCGCCCTTGGATGATTCCAATGTTGAGCGGTTTTGCTCCCTTGTAGATGAAATTGCTAGCCAACGGCGCACGCGCTTCCTTGTTATTACCCATCATCGTTTGACAATGGCGCGAATGGACCGATTATTTGGGGTAACTATGAGTGAGCATGGTGTTTCACAGCTGGTTTCCGTCGACTTACAGGGAATAGGGCACCTTAAGGCGGCTGAATAGTTGGTTCATATCATTTTATCATTGTATTTCAAATACTTGTAATGATTTGGGTGTGGCTTGACAGCATTTTAGGCAGCACTTATGGTGCAGCCGCTTTTGCGCCCAGGTATGCAAGCGCTGAAGCGGTAGGAGCTCTTATGGACCGAGAGGATTTGCCTCCGTCAACGGAGGTGGGGAGACTCGATGCTCGGATAAGGCGGGCGCGGGACGCGGGGAATGGGAGAGCCTCTGAAGGCTCGCCACCGGTGGGGTTAGGCTGGGCCATGCGCCTTACAACGGAGATGTTTGCGGCCTTGATCGTTGGAGGAGGGCTTGGTTGGCTGGTCGATGAATGGCTTGGAACCAGGCCGTGGTTGATGCTTATTTTCTTGCTAGTAGGATGTGCAGCCGGCATGTTAAATGCATACCGTGTCGCACGGCGATTTGAGACTGGAGCCAAGAGTTGAAGGACTTGGTTGTGGTTTGTTGTATGGAGGGGGTCCGCTGTGGCGGCAGAACATAGTCCGTTAGATCAGTTCGCTATCAAGCGTCTTGTGGAACTTGACGTTGGTGGTATCGATATCTCGTTTACCAATTCTTCCGCTATGATGTTAGCAGCAGTCGTTTCCATCACTCTGTTTTTGATGATTGGCACGCGCAGTCATGCCATGGTCCCGGGGCGTTGGCAATCTGTCGTGGAGCTTGCTTATGAACTTGTGGCTAAGAGTGTTCGCGATAATATTGGTACCGAGGGTCGGCCCTATTTTCCGTTTATTTTTACCTTGTTTATGTTTCTTTTGTTTTGCAACGTGCTTGGGCTAATTCCCTACAGCTTTACGGTCACGAGTCACATAATCGTAACCTTCGTGTTTGCGGGTGTAATTTTTGTCGGGGTTACTGTGTTAGGTTTTGTTCGGCACGGCC
This sequence comes from uncultured Rhodospirillaceae bacterium, assembly GCA_964611315.1. Taxonomy (GTDB): domain Bacteria; phylum Pseudomonadota; class Alphaproteobacteria; order UBA7887; family UBA7887. The sequence goes on along the minus strand of CAZSYW010000052.1, from coordinate 10,766 downwards.
TCAAGTTTTTTTCGCTTTTTTTCCCTCCCGGAGTGCCCATTTACTTGGCGCCTCTGTTAGTCCCTATTGAATTTGTTTCGTATCTATCGCGTCCGATAAGTCTCTCGGTACGGCTGGCAGCAAACATGATGGCTGGTCACACCATGTTGAAGGTGTTTGCTGGGTTTGTAGTGGCGCTTGGTCTGATGGGAGTGGCGCCACTAATTTTTATTGTTTTATTGTACGCACTGGAAACTTTGATTGCTTTTTTGCAGGCGTACGTTTTTGCCGTATTAACTTGTTTGTACATTAATGATGCAATTCACTTGCACCATTGAGGTTTGTTGTTCGAAAACGAATTAGCATACTATAACGTAAGGAATTTAAAACTCATGGATGTTGAAGCCGCAAAACTTATAGGTGCCGGGCTCGCGACAATAGG
>CAZSYW010000052.1:0-10335 GCA_964611315.1 uncultured Rhodospirillaceae bacterium | reverse complement strand
AATAATCGTGGACGGATTCATTGCCACCCCGCGCCCCGATCTCAATGTCAAAAAAAAAAAGGGGGCGTGGCCGTTGGGCACCGGGCCCCATTTTTGGGCATAAAGCCGCGGGTGCGGGCGTTGGGATTGGGACCATCTTTGGTCATTACGTGGCAGGCGGTATTCGTAATCCAGCGGGGGCACCTCGTATGTTCGGGAATGTGCTGCTGGGGTTTGCGTTAACCGAGGCGGTGGCGTTGTATGCCCTAGTAATGGCATTTCTTATTTTATTTGGTTAAGGCAATTGAGCCCGTTTTTACTGCCCTTGTAGGAAGAGGCACTCATGCCCCAAATGGAATTCGGGGACTATGTTCCGCAAATTTTCTGGCTGATAATCGCCTTTGTTACTCTTTATTTTGCGATGGCTCAGTGGGCGTTGCCAAGGATTTCTGGCATATTGGAAAGTAGGCAGCGCCGCTTAGATCATGATCTTGAGTCGGCGGAGCGGTTGCGTGACGAAGCAGCCCAAACTTTGACGGAGTACAATACGGCGATTGCCGCGGCCCACGGGGAGTCGCAGCTAATTTTGTCGGAGGTGCGCGGCAAGATTCAAAATGAAATAGAACAACAATTGGATGAACTAAGTGTGCGATTAGAAAGACAAGCGGCTGAGAGCGAGGCTAGGATCAACGCTATCATGGCTCAAGCGGCGGGAGAGCTCGTCGTCGCGGCGAGTGAAGCCGCGCGAGCTGTTACTGAGAAACTTACTGGCATTGAGGTTTCAGACGAGCATGCGCGTGCTGCAGTGGATGCCGCGAGGGATTCTTAGGTAACAAAATGGAACATTTGCTTGAAAATCCAGAGACGTGGGTGCTGGTCGCTTTTGTTATTTTCGTTGCCTTGGTAGCCAAAAAGGCCTCGTCGATGATTGCTTCCGCGCTAGATGCTCGTGCGGGTGTCATCAAAACAGAGCTTGATAGTGCGGCGGGTTTGCGGGAAGAAGCACAAAGCTTGCTCGCGGACTATCAAAGACAACAACGCGGTGTTAAAGATGAGGTTGAGGCGATTCTGGAACACGCACGCCGTGAGGGTGAGATAATGACCAAGGACGCCACTGCACGTTTGGCGGAGCAATTGTCTCACCGTGAAAGGCAAGCCAAGGAAAATATTGAGCGAAATGAGGCTCAAGTAGTTGATCAAATTCGAGCTACTGCCGCTGAGTTGGCGGTAGCTGCTGCCCATGCATTGGTTGCGCAAAATCTTGATAAACCCAGTGCGGCGGCGCTCATTGACCGTTCGATCGAGGACGTCGGCTCAAGGTTGGGTTAGGCATCCTGCAGGCATTCTTCCTGGCTAGGTGAAGTGCGGGAATGTTGGACCATCGGTGGTGGTTTTTTGTCTTGCCTTCCTAATTACCGGTTCGTTCAGGCGACGGAGATGTTGTTAGGACGTATTTGCTGAATCGGTTCGGAAATTGTCTTTTGACAGTTCGATTTTTCGGTAGTTTGCTTGAACGGCTCGACTCGCTATTTTCTGGCGTACAAACTTCATTTCGATTTTGCGGGGATAATAGACGGTTGTCTCCAGCGTAAAGTTGGCTGCCTTGCGGCCCGCGTTTCGTCCAGTCGTCGACGCGGTGCGTGCAACGGTCTAAGACGTAGCCCATTGGCCTCGCCTGATCGAGCGCGATCAGCAATTCTGTTTAGCGCTTCAACGAAATGATCAAGGGTTTGTCTGCTTTCTGTCTCTGTCGGCTCAAAGAGCATGGCGCCATGTGCTGTCAACGGAAAGTAAATTGTCATCGGATGATAGCCTTCATCGATAAGACTCTTGGCAACGTCCAATGTAGTTATCTCAGTGTCTTTTAGAAATTGGTCGTCACACAACACCTCATGCATGCATGTGCCCTTATACGGCACATGATATTTCTCCTTTATCCCGGATAAAATATAATTTGCGTTCAAAACAGCGTCCTCAGCTACCTGACGTAACCCGTCTCCGCCATGACTAATCATATACGCTAGAGCGCGTACAAACATGCCGAATTGCCCATGCCATGCTCTCATTCTCCCAAAGGACTTCCTGGCACTTCCTTTGGGCTGTTCGATCAAGCCGAACTTTTGGCCATCGTGTGTGACCCAAGGAAGAGGTGCGTAGGGGGCTAACTCGTCTGTCATAACTACCGGACCTGCACCAGGGCCACCGCCACCATGCGGCGTTGAGAACGTTTTGTGCAGATTGAGGTGCATAATGTCGATGCCGAGGTCGACCGGTCTTACTTTTCCAACTATGGCGTTAAAGTTTGCTCCGTCACAATAAAACAATGCACCGGCCTTATGAACTGCTGCCGCAATTTCGATTATGTTATTTTCAAATAATCCGCATGTATTAGGGTTCGTTAACATTAATGCCGCGATATCTGGTCCAAGCCGTGCCAAAAGTGCATTTAGGTCGACGCGACAACGGTCGTCCGATGGAACTGACTCGATTTTATACCCGCACATAGTGGCAGTTGCAGGGTTGGTCCCGTGTGCCGAATCTGGGACCAATACTGTGGCCCGTGGATCGCCGCGTCCCATTAGGCAGCTGCGAATGGCCATAAGGCCACATAATTCACCCTGAGCGCCCGCCGCCGGTGACATCGCAATTGCCGGAAAACCAGTCAGTACTTTGAGCCAATTTCCGACTTCCCCTATCACGGCAAGAGCACCTTGTACGGTCGACTCAGGTTGAAGAGGGTGAATATCCGCTAAGCCAGGTAGAGAGGCGAGCCGCTCGTTAAGACGAGGATTGTGTTTCATTGTACAGGAACCAAGAGGATAAAGGCCCATGTCAATCGCGTAGTTGTTACGGCTCAGACGAGTGTAATGCCTCACGACCTCTGGTTCAGATAAACCGGGAAGCCCAATAGGGTTAGTACGTTTGAGCTCCCCAAGGTTGTCTGCACTCTCAGAGGTGACGGGAAGGTCAACACCAGTTCTTCCCTTGGAGCCTTGTTCAAATATCAAAGGCTCCTCTATTTGAAGCGCCTTGTTGCCTTCAATGGTTCTGTTGTTTAGAGCTGCGCTGTGGTTTGTTTCCACGTGTTGGTAATCATCACTGCGTTCGACGCTCATTGGATTATCTCCGACAGTGATTCGGCAAGTGCTTCAATATCCGAGTCACTCGTAGTTTCAGTTGCTGTGATCAAAGCTAAATTGGTGAAGTCTTCCCGTTCTGGATAAAGTCGACTTACGGGCACCCCGCCAAGTATCCGTTTCTCAGCCAGCCCTTCCATAACTAATTCCGCTTTATTTGAAAGCCGAACTGTAAACTCATTAAAGAAAGCACCGTTTAATACCTCGATCCCAGGAATTTCGGCCAAACGTTTTGCCGCTGATCGGGCTCTTGTATGGTTTAGTGCTGCTAGTTGGGTGAATCCGTCTTCACCCAGGAGGGACAAGTGGATGCTGAAAGCCAGGGCACATAAACCCGAGTTCGTGCATATATTGCTGGTCGCTTTTTCTCGACGGATATGCTGCTCACGTGCGTTGAGTGTCAATACCCATCCGCGCTGGCCGTCGGCATCTAAAGTTTCGCCGGCAATCCTTCCTGGCATTTGTCTTAGATATTCTTCTTTGGTCGCAAAAAGTCCGACATAAGGGCCGCCAAAATTAAGGCCCACTCCAAGCGACTGGCCCTCACCGACCACGATGTCCGCTCCCATGTCACCAGGAGCTTTGAGTGCTCCCAGAGAGACTGGTTCTGTAAATACGACTATCAGGAGCGTTCCTTGCTTCCGGCAAGATGCGGAGAGGTTAGTGAAATCTCGGATCACGCCGAAAAAATCAGGATATTGAACTACGACGCAGGCTGTTTCGCTATCGACCAGTGATTCAAGTGCAGTGGTGTCGTGATGATCGGGGCATGGCGCCTCTGGTCTACTTTGTTCAATTTGGAGCTCGGTAAACTGAGCCAGTGTTTCAACCACGTTGCAATAAAACGGGTTGAGACCACCGGAAAGGACGCAGCGTTGGCGTTTAGTAACCCGTCCAGCCATCAGGACAGCCTCAGCGCAGGCCGTGGAGCCGTCATACATTGAGGCGTTTGCAATTTCCATCCCGGTGATCAGTGCGACTTGAGTTTGAAACTCAAAAAGTGATTGGAGAGTGCCTTGGCTAATCTCCGGTTGGTAGGGTGTATAGGAAGTAAGGAACTCGCCCCGTTGCACAAGTGCTTGGACCGCTGCAGGGATGTGATGACGGTATGCTCCGCCCCCTAAGAAACACGGCACTTCACCGGCAACAATGTTTGGTGCTGCGAGTCCAGTCATGTGTCGTTCCACGGAGAGTTCGTCTAAGTGGTCCGGAAGGTCAAGTGGGCAGTCGAGTCGCGCCGACTCAGGCACGTCATTAAATAGGGCTTGGATGTCAGAGATGCCGATTCTAGCCATCATATCGCGTCGGTCTTCGTTAGTATGAGGCAAATAGCGCATGGTGTCTGAGATCCTTAGTCGAGGTCGGAGATAAATGCCTGGTACGCAACCTGATCCATTAGCCCATCTAGTTCCTTGGGTTCTGACAGCTGTATCTTGATGAACCATCCTTTTCCCACAGGATCGCTGTTGACGAGTTCGGGTTCTTTTGCGAGGCGATCGTTAACCGCGGTTATCTCGCCACTAACTGGTGCGTAAAGTTCACTTGCCGCTTTGACTGACTCAATCACACAAACCTCATCATCCCGGGAGATAGTGATCCCTATTTGTGGCAGTTCGACAAAAACGACATCACCAAGTTGTTCTTGGGCGTAATCGGTAACTCCGACCACACCAGTAAGGATATCTGCCCCTGGACTACTCTCTATACGGATCCATTCGTGTTCCTGTGTGTATTTCGTTTCGGCCATTCGTTGCCCCTTTTGTTGTATGGCGTTTTCTTTCCGGCATGCCATTTTTACTTTTTGCAATACTTGTGTTTCACAAATGGTAATGAGGTCACCACAGCCGTGACCGCCTTATCTCTTATTCGAAGATTTAATTGCTCCCCCATTGTTGCTGCGTGTGTTCTGACGTACCCGACGGCTATTGGACCTCCAACAGTTGGCCCAAAACCTCCACTTGTTACGATACCCAGGTCGTCGCCATTATCAGCAGTGATAACTGTTCCCTTACGTGCGATGGCATTTTGAGTTGGGAGGATTCCGACACGTTGACGCACGGGCCCTTTCGAAAATTCTTGAATAATTTTGTCGGAGCCCGGGAAATTATTTAAGTGCCGCCGTCGTTTTGGAATTGTCCAACCTAGCCGAGCTTCAATTGGCGTGGTCGTTTCGTCCAGATCACTGCCGTAAAGGCACAAGCCCGCTTCAAGTCTTAACGAGTCTCGTGCTCCCAGGCCCGCGAGTTTTACCTCATGTTCAGCAAGCAGCGTCTCAGTTAACGCTACAGCTTTGTCTGCAGAGACAGATATTTCATAGCCATCCTCACCGGTATAGCCAGATCGGGAAACCCAACAATTTAGACCAGCTATCTTCGTTTTTGTTCCCCACATGAAATTCAGCGTATCCAGTTTCAGTGAGTGTCGGCCGAGCACCATCTCTGCCTTAGGACCTTGAAGTGCTATAAGGGCATGGTCGAGAAGTTCATATGAGCGGGTGGAAGGTAAGCTCTCTAAAAGTATTTTCTCGTCAGTTTCACGGCGTGACGCGTTACCGATCAAACGAAAATGGCTGCCATCTCGCGCCACAATCAAGTCGTCAAGAATCCCACCCCGGTCGTTCGTAAACATTGTGTAACATAACCGCCCGGGCGGTAGTTCTCGGATATTTGCAGGTACCAGCATTTCGAGAGCGTCCGCGTTTTCCAGAAGGGTGCCAGGCCCTTGTATACGAAATTGAGTCATGTGAGACGCGTCAAATAAAGCCGCCTCATGCCGACAATGTTTGTGTTCAGCTAATATCCCGGCCCCATAATTGATAGGCATGTCGAAGCCCGCAAAAGCGCCCATTCGTGCGCCAAGTGCCTTGTGCAGTGAGTGCAAAGGGGTCTTTTTCAGGGTAGGTTTTGGTGACGAAACTTTTTTACTCACTAAGCTCTCCGACGGCAGCACACGTGTTCATTCGTGCATCGCCCCCTCTGTCCGAGATACCTGAGAGATTCACCGCTGATGGAGCGGCTTACTCCTTCGGTGAGGTGCTGCCCCTTATCGCAGGCAGCTCCTTCTTTCCAGAGTTTCGAGCCCCCTGCGGTCCGTTTGCCTGAGAGTTTCCGGGGCGGTTGCTCCTTCGGCGACGGTTTCAGCGCTTAGCCGACTGTTCCGTCTCTCCCGCAAGGGAATGGTAACCGGCCGAATGATAGAGCCCTATGTAAGGTCGTCAACCTCAAGGTGGCTCGGACCAGTTCAAGAACCACTCGCGTTACGTTATTTGTGTTGTGTTTGCTCCAGTTGTTCCTTGGTGAGCTGAAAACTTACTATGGTTTCGTAGCTATCAGCCTCTTCCAAGCTACGGACTGGGATGTTAAGGACTATATTTTCCTCAAGCGTTCGCGATGAGGGCCCAGCGTTTTTTGGGAAAGCTATTTCTGCGGAGAACGACTGTTTTTCGACGATTTGTCCGAATCGATCGACCAACGCGACGAAAAAAGGAATGCGCTGGGTAGCTTCTTCTTGAATTGCGGCCCCGCTCCGGGCTCTAATTGAAATACCTAGTTCAACTACCACATCCCATGCCGCGCCCTGGGGGGTCACTACTTCTGGGTCACGGTTTCCCATGCCACAGGTAAACCTGAGCTCAATAATTTGCGCTTCCATTTCGATGTCGGTGATGTCGCGGCCGGGACCCTCATGGTATCTGACGTATTGTTTCCCGGCGTCGAGGATTCGGGCGTCTGGACAGGGTAGGTCTGGTGACCGAAAGAAGGCTAATTTTTCTTCTACGTAACCGAGGTCAGGTCCAAAATTTTCCGTGCATGAAGCCAGAAAAAGTAGGGATGCACCAACCGAAATGGCTTGAGCGCTGCGGTTGATCCTCGTTAAAATGGATTGCTTGATCACAGTGAATTGTGGCTACTGTCGCAGTAGGGCTTGTTTTGGCTTTGTTTGCAGCCACAAAGATAGACTGTGGCATCCTTTTCAGCTTGCCAAATGATCGGTCTTAAATCGGTGACCGTGTGTGCTCCGTCACAAAGCGGTTGTTTTTTGCTCAAGCCACAGCGGCACCAGGCGTAAGTTGTGCCCGTTGTTACTTCGATCTCATAAGGGGCTTTTTGCGCGACGACAGGATCTGACATAATTGTCTATACTCTCGTGAGTTTATTAAGGACTGTTCCATTTTAGGCAAAGACTAGCCACGATAGAAGTATCTCACATGATCCAAATCTCTGCCACCAGTCGTGTGGCCGCAGTCAGTTATAGCCCAAAAAATAAAAATTGGTGAGCGCGTGGCTGTTTACACACAAATCGATGACGCCGACCTCAATTCCTTTCTGGTTCCCTATAATTTTGGCGAGTTGCGGGGCTTTTCCGGGATAGCGGGGGGGGTGGAGAATTCCAATTACCTGCTGTTGACTGAACGAGGCCGCTACATCCTGACCATTTATGAGAAGCGGGTGCGGCCTAGTGACTTACCTTTCTTCCTGAGCTTAATGAGGCATTTAGCATCCAAGGGCATCGCATGTCCGGTTCCGGTGACAGGGAGTGATGGGCGGATACTGCGTGATCTGGTTGGCAAGCCGGCAGCTGTCTTGACTTTTTTGGCCGGCGTCGAAGAGCGTCACCCTAACCCGGCCCAGTGTCATAGTATGGGTGAGGCGTTGGCAGCTCTGCATATCGCAGGGCAAGACTTTAAAGGTCAGCGACTTAATGATTTATCGGTAAGGAGTTGGTCCAATTTGCTGGATCGAATTGGCGTTCGCGCCGATGAAGTTAAGACGGGCTTGGTGCGAAACCTAAGAACAGAGATAGATGACCTTGTCGCAAATTGGCCAGCACAGTTGCCGCAAGGAATCATTCATGCGGATTTGTTTCCGGACAATGTATTTTTCAACGACAGTTTGGTTTCCGGCTTGATTGACTTTTATTTTGCTTGCAATGATTTGTTTGCCTACGATTTGGCTATTTGTCTTAATTCTTGGTGTTTTGAGCCTGACGGCTCGTTTAATGCCACCAAGGCTCGGTTAATGCTTTCCGCTTACCGCAAGGGCCGGCCATTTTCAGGGTCGGAGTTAGACGCGCTGCCTTTTCTTTGTCGTGCTGCGGCATTGCGATTCCTGTTGACTCGTCTTTACGACTGGTTGAATAAGCCGGAGGGCGCGCTCGTTCAACCAAAGGATCCGTTGGAATATTTTCACAAGCTTGCTTTCCATCGACAGGTGCGAGGGCCGGGCGAATATGGTTTAGAGTGAGCGCATGGCAGACGAACAATTTGTAGAAATATATACAGACGGCGCATGTTCGGGTAATCCGGGCCCCGGGGGGTGGGGTGTTATTCTTCGGTATGGGCGACACGAAAAGGAGATGTGCGGCGGTGAATCTTGGACGACTAATAACCGGATGGAATTGATGGCTGCCATTCAAGCGCTCGAGGCTTTAACACGTTCGACTCAGGTAACCCTTTATACGGATTCAGTATATTTACGTGATGGTATCACGAAATGGATTGACACTTGGCAGCAAAATGGTTGGCGTACGGCGAGTAAAAAGCCGGTGAAAAACATTGATTTGTGGCAGCGTTTAGTAGGTGCCACTGAGAGCCATCAAGTGGAATGGGTCTGGGTCAAGGGCCACACGGGACACCCAGAGAATGAGCGTGCTGACGCTTTAGCACGGAGCGGAATAGAAAGCACTTAATAAGAAAAATACAGGGTCAGTTCGTTCTCGGCATCAGGGAGCCGTTATCCCATTGGACCGGCGCGTGGAATCCCGACTCTGAAAATTGTGGCCGGGATCCGAACATTTTTATTTTCCATGTCGAGGTTTTTGCGGGACCTCCGGCGTGTATCCGACATGAAGGGTAACAACTACAGTTTGTTGACAATATTTTCGGCGCTGGAAACGCTTAATCCCGGTCCGTCTTCGACTTCAAGTTCGGTCACTGTGCCGTTTTCGACAATCATTGCGTATCGCTGTGAACGGGAGCCGAGTCCAAATCCCGAACCGTCAAGGCCCAGGTCGATTGCGCGCGTGAAATCCCCGTTACCATCTCCAAGCATGAGGATATCATCGCCGGTGCCCCGGTCTTTCCCCCAGGCATCCATGACGAACGGGTCGTTGACTGACAAACAGATAATGTTGTCGACACCCTTTTCTCTGATCTCGGCGGCATACTCTAAGAAACCAGGCACATGCTTGGCGGAGCAGGTGGGCGTAAATGCTCCAGGAACGGCGAAAAGAACTATTTTCTTCCCGTCAAAGAGATCTTTTGTGGAAATATCCTCCATTCCATCCGGTCCCAAATGCTTGAATGTAATTGAAGGAATTTTGTCCCCAATTTTAATAGTCATCTTTCTTTACTCCCAGGAGTTTTCCGGTTTCAGGGTGCACTCAAATAGGCTCATGCTCGACGTTGTTCCTTTGCACCTCAGTGTTGACAAAAATAACAGGTATATAAGTGTTAAAGAGTAATTAATGAGATGGTCCAACTTGCACAATCGTTTAAATATTCCTTAAATTCATTGATTTCCCGTTGAACCTTCGGCTCGTTGCAGGGCTGACAGTACCAAACTGCTGCTTAGCAACTCTGGCAACACGAGGCCAAATGGGGTAGCAGGACCATAAATTACATTAAAGGGTAGGCCAAAGCGATCAAAAGACGCTAAGTACTCGGAGATAGCTGGGTCCGGCGTAGTCCAGTCGCCCCGCATTGCTACTGTCCCTGGGGCTTTCAGTTTCTGAATGACTACTGCCTTGTTTAAGACCAGGGACTTATTGACTTTACAAGTCAGGCACCATTCAGCGGACACATCAACAAATACGATGTTGCCGGCATCAACAAGTGTTTCTATGGATGGGATGTCCAGTGTTTGCCAATGGGTATCAGATGTTGTTGGGCTGCCTGCAGTGGAATTCGTGGAAGATGCAAACTGTGGAATGGCAAATGCTACTGCGGATAACAGCCCAAGCGTTGTTAGTGGAATTCCCTTGTGTTTTTTGTCGGCGTTATGGCTCACGCGCAAAATTAGCCCACCAATTATCATAAGGACGCCTAAAAGTAATGAGCTTATCAGTCCGGTCTGCGCAGAGACAACATGTAACAGCCAAACTACTGTTCCAACAAGACTGACCCCCATTACGATGCGTACCCACCGCATCCAAGGTCCCGGCTTCGGTAGACGTGTGGCAAGCTCCGGCACAGCTGCCAGCGACAAATAAGGTAATGCCA
>CAZSYW010000051.1:0-12839 GCA_964611315.1 uncultured Rhodospirillaceae bacterium | reverse complement strand
CCAGAGGGGTTAGCGTCCATCCTCCAAGTAAGTGATATTTTAGTCTGCCTGCTACCGCTCACGCCAGAGACTGACGGAATCCTCGACGCGAGCGCTTTCAGAGCCCTCCCAGCGAACGCCTACGTAATTAACGTAGCGAGAGGCGCTCACTTGATTGATGATGACTTACTCACTGCTATCGACAAGGGCCATTTATCGGGTGCATGGCTTGACGTGTTCTCCGAGGAACCATTGCCATCTCACCATCCCTTTTGGACACATCCGAAAATAGCAGTAACAGCACATCTTGCGGGGTTGACCGTTCCATCAAGTGCAGCGTACCAAGTTATCGGAAACTTGCGACTAGTGCGGTCCGGAAAGCTGCCTCAAAATCTGGTTGACCCAGAGATAGGCTACTAAGGTAACACGTTTTATTTTTCTCGAGTCCCCGAGCTTAGACCAATCAGGAAGTCATGCGATAGCGGGCGGACAACATGGCGTCAAGTGCCCTCAGCGCCAGCGCTTCCCCACCCCGGAATCGACCAGGTCTGTCCTTCCGGTTCCAACCCATAATGTCAAAATGAACCCAAGAACGAGAATCTGAAACGAATTCTCGTAAAAACAAGGCCGCACTGATCGCACCAGCATATCGGTGACTTGAAACGTTATTGAGATCCGCGACGGTACTGTCCAAATCCTCTTTGTAACCATCCCACATTGGTAAACGCCACAACGGATCTTGTTGCGTTCGGGAGTGTTCACTCAATTCCCCTGCGATGTCTTCATCATCAGTGAACATCGCAGCCATGTCGGTTCCCAAAGCAACCCTCGCAGCACCTGTGAGGGTTGCAACGTCTACCAGCAACTCCGGCACCTCTAAATCGGCCTCAGCCAATGCGTCACATAAGATCAACCGTCCCTCAGCATCGGTATTCCCGATCTCAACTGATTTACCCGCGCGTGTCTTTATGACGTCGCCCGGACGAAATGCACGCCCGGAGATGCTGTTCTCAACCGCCGGTATCAGCACCCGGAGCTGAATATCAAGCTCTTGTTCCATCGCCGATTTAGCCAGCGCAAGAACGTGAGCAGCCCCGCCCATATCTTTCTTCATTAACAACATATTGTCAGCGGGTTTAATATCGAGGCCACCAGAGTCAAAACAGACACCTTTACCGACCAGAGTAACTTTCGGCGCCCCCACTCGACCCCAACGCAAGTCTATCAGACGCGGAACGCGTGCACTTCCCTGACCCACTGCGTAAATCGCTGGATAACCCCGCTGAATCAAATCTTCCCCGAGAATAACTTCCAAAGATGCCCCCCCAACACCCGCAACTTCTTCGGCTGCCGCTGTAAGTTCTGCCGGCCCCATATCGTTAGCAGGGGTATTTATCAAGTCCCGCACAAGATACGTTGCACTCGCCAACCGACGTGCATCCGATAACGCCCTTTCGTCCGCCACAAGAAGCTTTGCCGGTAACTTCACCGCCGTCTTGTATCGGGTAAACTGATAAGCACCCAGAGCCCAACCAAGCGAGACACCACCCCGCGCAGAAACATCAACGCACTCAGAGTCCAACGTGTATGTCCCCTGTGGAAGTTGACGCGGAAGGGCAGCCAGACTCCAAAAATCTGGTTTCGAACCCAGGCCCACCACGACGTGTGCGAGCCTCCCATCCGGCCCAGGGAGCAAACAGATTTTGCCTGGCTTTGGATGAAATTGGACACTCTCGATCCAGGCATTGGCGAATGTGTCTGCCTGCTTACACCAAGCTGACCATTCGGCCTCAATTGCGAGAGTGATCGGGATCGGCTTTTCGCTGACTTCCCCCATTCCGACCAGCCCTAAGTCCCATTCAGTCATAGTTGCTGGTTTTCAAAAATATTATCGACCAACTCAAAAACCCATCCGACCCTATTTCTAGGACAGCCACGCTCAAAGAGCATGTTCATATATGCTCAACGCATCTTTGTAACCCACTTCACGAGGGTTGTTTATCAAAAGGCGTTGCTGCTTCATTGCATCTTCTGCCATTTTAGGAAGATGATTGTGACTTACGCCAACCTGACGAAGGGTGCTCTCCAGCTTAAGATCAAGCATCAGTGACTCAAAACCCTCAATTAACTTTTCACTCATGGTGTCTGCATCGCCCGACTGTCCAGCCAAATGCGGCATTGCGATCGGAGCAATGTCAGCGTACATGGCTTTCGCCTCAGATACATTGAAACGAAGTACGTGCGGCAGCACAAGTGCGTTGGACAGCCCATGCGGCACATGGAAATGCCCACCAATCGGATAAGCCAATGCATGAACAGCAGCACACGGTGCATTGGAAAAAGCCATCCCAGCCATCAACGAACCCAGCAACATTTCGGCCCTAGCCTCCCGATTTTGCCCATCCGCACAGACAGCTCGAATATTGCCACCAAGTTTTTCGAGAGCCTGCAGAGCAAAGGCGTCGGAAATTGGGTTCTTTTTGTGTTTCGTAGTATATGCCTCAAGAGCATGCACCATTGCATCGATACCCGTTGCCGCTGTGACGTTCGCCGGAAGGCTTAGAGTAAGGTCTGCATCCAACACCGCCCAGTCGCAATAAAGGATCGGCGAGACGACGCCTTTTTTCTCCGTTTCCCCTGTCGTAATGATCGCAATTGGCGTCACTTCGGAACCAGTTCCGGCAGTAGTCGGCACCTGGATCAGAGGCAGACGAGATCCACGAGCATTATTAACACCGTATGCTTGCTCAACAGGTTGCTCCGACTTGCAAAGAAAAGCCACAAGCTTGGCGACATCCATCGAACTGCCCCCTCCAAATCCTATCACCCCATCTACGAAAGAGCTCTTCGCCACCTCGACTGCCTTCAGCAAAAGGGATTCAGGGGGATCAGCCTTAACCTCTGTGAAAAAACACACTTCGAGACCAGCCGCCTTTAAACTTTGACTCCCAATCTCCATAAGGCCGAGAGACTCTACCCCAGGGTCTGTCACTAGTAGCACTTTGGAAGCGCCCAACTCACTCATTAAAGCACCAAGTTCGGTCGTGGCACCCGGTTTTGAAAGGATCGATCCCACCGTTTGAAACGTAAAGTCCGACATCAATTGTCCTTAACTGTCTATGGTAAGTAGCCCCGAAGCCAACAACCTTCACAGCCGATATCCAACTGTTGATATAGCAAATCTGGAAAAGCTAAGAAATAGCGGACTAGTTGCAAGGTACCGCTGAAGATTGAACTGCGCAGTCGCTAACTTTTGGCCCAAGAGAAAGCCAAGGCTCGTATAGTTTCTCTAGCAGCCAGAAACGCCGAAAATTCTACACACACACCAAATAGGTTCCTGTGCCAAATATTATCAGGCGCCAGTGAAACAATGGCGTTCCTGGCGGAGGGGGTGGGATTCGAACCCACGGTACGCGTAAACGCACACACGCTTTCCAAGCGTGCGCCTTAAGCCACTCGGCCACCCCTCCATGCCCAAGATCGCAGGGTTATTTCCAACCGAGTATAATCATGTATGTGCGTTAAGTCCGCACCCAGTTATAGTTAACCTGATAGACCTTACCCGGCGCAGAATCATCTTCTTTCCGACGACTCAAAGGCTTGCTACGTGTGACCTGGATGAACTTAGACATCTACCCATGAGCAGCAACTTGAACCGCCTCCTCGCTCTTCTCACAATTTCGAGTTTCTTCGGCCACCTTTGGAGCGGGGAATCAATAGCCGAGCATTGGTATAGAATCGATTCTAACAGCCTGATTGGATTACAATCGTTCATAGAAGGACGGGTCGATCCCAACCCCGATGCCCCTACCGTCTATATCAACTTTGTATTGCCTGTGCTTAGCTGCTCTGTATGGGGTCTTACCTGCATTCTCTGCTTAGTAGGATTAACAATTTCGCTCGGAACAAGGTGGCTCCAGACTACGTATCACAACACGAAGCCATAGAATCGTAATCTCTGATTCTTCACCTATCCTCCAGCCTGAGCGCTGCAAGAAATGCTTCTTGGGGAATTTCAACGTTTCCGACTTGGCGCATTCGTTTTTTGCCGCGCTTTTGCTTTTCCAGTAATTTACGTTTACGTGTAATATCACCACCATAGCACTTCGCGGTGACATCCTTCCGCAAAGCACTCACCGTTTCACGTGCGATAACTTTCCCGCCGATAGCTGCTTGTATTGCCACCTTGAATAACTGCCGGGGTATAAGTGATTTAAGGCGCTCACAAAGTGCACGGCCACGTACCGGTGCCTTCCCGCGATGCACCATAAAGGAAAGACTATCGACGGGATCACCATTTACGAGCATTGTCACTTTGACCAGATCACCCGTCTCATAGGTATCGAGTTCATAATCAAAACTAGCATAGCCCCGGCTTACGGATTTCAGGCGATCGTAAAAATCAAATACCACCTCATTTAAGGGAAGCCTGTAAACCGCCATCGCACGACTTCCCACATATGTGAGATCGATCTGCAGACCACGTCTCTCGGTGCACAGCTCCAACACTGCACCGAGGTATTGATCAGGGACAATGATAGTAGCCCTAATCCACGGCTCCTCTATATGATTGATTCGCACTGGATCAGGTAGATCAGCCGGATTATGCAGATCCCATGTTTCGTCATTAGTGAGATGAATCTTGTAAATCACGCTTGGTGCCGTAGTAACAAGATCTAGGTTAAATTCTCGCTCAAGCCTCTCTTGAATAATTTCCAAGTGCAGCAACCCTAAAAATCCACAACGAAAACCCAAACCAAGCGCCGCGGAGCTCTCCGGCTCAAAATGAAAACTAGAATCATTAAGGCGGAGCTTTGAAAGACTGTCACGGAGATTTTCGTAATCCGCTGAGTCTGAGGGATACAGACCACAGAACACCACTGGAACACTGGGCTTGAATCCGGGCAAAGGCGACAGTGTCGGCACCTGCTCGTCAGTTATAGTGTCGCCTACTTGAGTGTCTGCGACCGTTTTGATAGCAGCTGTTATGAAACCGACTTCCCCAGGCCCTAATTGATCTACTAAAATCCCCTTCGGAGTAAAAATACCCACCCTCTCAACTTGCCGAGAGATGCCGGTGCCCAAAAAACGAATTTTTTGGCCTTTGCGCAAAATACCGTCATGAACACGAACTAACACCACTACCCCGAGATAGGAATCATATCTGCTATCAACCAACAATGCCTTCAGTGGTGCATCTGATTCACCATGTGGACATGGAAGCCGCTCTATTAACGCAGCAAGAACTAAATCAATTCCTTCCCCTGTTTTCGCAGATGTCTCAATCGCATTACCAGCGTCGATCCCAATCACATCCTCGATTTGTTGTCGCACACGAGTCGGTTCCGCCGCGGCGAGGTCAATTTTATTAAGAACTGGCACAATCTCGTGTCCCGCATCTATAGCCTGATACACGTTTGCAAGCGTCTGCGCCTCGACTCCTTGGCTCGCATCAACGACCAAGAGCGACCCCTCGCACGCTGCTAAACTTCGGCTTACCTCATAGGTAAAATCGACGTGGCCAGGCGTATCAATTAAATTTAGAACGTACTTTTCTCCATTCGAGGCCTCATAACTCAAACGTACAGCTTGGGCCTTAATCGTAATGCCACGCTCACGCTCGATATCCATTGAATCCAAAACTTGCGCCTTCATTTCACGGGCTTCCAGCCCCCCACACATTTCAATCAGGCGATCTGCCAGGGTGGACTTGCCATGATCAATATGCGCAACAATCGCAAAATTACGGATATGCTGAAGATTGCTCATGTCGTGCCGTTTCTCAACGCACGAATATTATTAAGTCTAGACACCACAGTTAAATTTCCCCAAGCGATTCTCTAATAACCCAATCCCTTGTTTAGCTGCGGAGCTCGCCACCAGTTGACTTGGTGACTTTCGCAATAATTGCTTTTGAAATACGTTGAATATCGTCTTCCGTGAGTGTTGACGTTAGTGGTTGCATCGTAACGCTGAATGCCATTGACTTCATTCCTTCGGGCACCGCGTCGCCTGCGTAAACATCGAACAAAACCGCCTCAGCCAATATCGTCTTTGTAACATCCTTGCCACTTAGTGATTGCACTGTACGGAGCAACGTCTCGGCTAACACCTCATCCGGCACTAAGAATGCGAAGTCCCGAGTCACCGCAGGCAAATCGGAGCCCTTAGGAGCAGGTCGGGCCTTAGATGCCTTTGTTTTTGGCACCGGCATATTATCTAGGAACACTTCGAAGCCCACTACCGGAGCGATGAGATCAAAGGCGGCTATAACAGAAGGATGGAGTTCGCCAAAATAACCGAGGACGTTCTTTGGCCCTAACTTCAGCGTCCCCGACCGGCCTGGATGATACCATCCGGGTCCACCCCTCGTTGCACTCACCCGCGCCCCAGGGACTCCCAGCGCCTCCACAACGGCGAGCGCATCGGCTTTAGCGTCGTACGCATCAACCATACGTTCAGTGGAAATCCAGTCCCGCCGAACAAACCGACCCAAACGGACACCGGAGCCCATAGATTGCTGCCCCTTTGGTGAATCATCATGATATTGCGGACCTACCTCGCAAAACCCAATGTCGTCCACTCCTCGCGCAATATTTCGTGCTGAAGCACTCAACAAATTGGGCAATAACGATGGCCGCATATCGGAGAGCTCTTCAGTAATAGGGTTATCCAGCTTCAGCTCGTCTTTACCGCCACCAAACATCTGAGCCTTGTCAGTGCTGAGAAAAGACCAGGTAACACACTCGTCAAGACCGCGAGCCGCCAGCAAACGTCGCGTCTGTCGGACGCGGCGCTGCAGTGGATTGAGTGCGGGTTTAGAAGAATCCTTTCGCGGCATTGAAACGGCAGGAATCATATCATAGCCCTTGATGCGCACGATTTCCTCGACAAGATCCGCTTCCCCATCGATGTCATTACGCCATGACGGAGATTTGACCTTCCAAACTTTATCTTGACCCACGCAACTGAACCCAAGTCTCCCTAGTATTGCGGCACATTCGTCTGGACTAACCGCTACGCCCCCCAGCGCCTGGACACGCGAAGGTCGGAAACTGATGTCACCAGAAACGACAGTTGCATTCCCCGCCACGACCAGGTCACTGGCCTCACCACCGCATAAATCTAAAATCAGTTTGGTAGCCAACTCCATACCTGGCGTGGAGCCAGCACCATCAACTCCACGTTCAAAACGGTAACGAGCATCTGACTCAATATTCAGTTTGCGGCCAGTCGCAGCAGTCCGCACAGGATCAAATAAAGCCGATTCAATGAACACGTTAACGGTGCCATCAACGCAAGCGCTCGAAGCCCCACCAATAACTCCGCCGAGTGCAACGGGTCCCGAGTTATCGCAAACTACTGTCATTTGGTCGTCAAGCTCGTAGGTTCGTTCGTTAAGCGCATCCAAACTTTCCCCGGGTCTAGCCAAGCGAACATGAATATCGCCCTTTAATTTGTCTGCATCAAATACATGCAACGGTCGCGCCCTATCGAGGGCAATCAAATTGGTAATGTCAACCAATGCCGAAACGGACCGCAAACCCACCGCGTTCAGACGCTGCCGAAGCCATGATGGGCTACTTTTGTCAGCCACACCTCGGATCATCCGACCAACGAAAAACGGACACGCCTCCGCTGATTTTTTTTCAAACCGAAGCTCAACGTTAATAGGACTGTTGAAAACACCTGCCACCGGGACAGGGTCGGCTGTAACCAGACTTCCTAAACCCCGCGCAGCTAGGTCACGTGCAATCCCAAGAACCCCAAGGCAGTCGCCCCGATTGGGAGTGATCGCAATCTCAATCACCGGGTCGTCTAATCCAAGCTCACTTGCAAAGGGTTTGCCAACTTCGGTCGCGCTGTCAAGCTCAATGATAGAATCATGATTTTCGCTCAACCCGAGTTCGCGCTCCGAACACAGCATGCCCTCCCCGATTACACCTCTTATGTCGCGTTCCTCAAGCCTAGAGCCCAACCCTGGAAGAAAGCTCCCGATAGGTGCAAAAACACCCTTAATTCCCGGACGGGCGTTGGGAGCACCACACACGACCTTAAACTCACCCGAACCAACATCTACCGTACACAGTTGCAAGCGATCCGCGTTCGGATGCGCACTCACGTTAGTGACATGCCCTACTACAAAGGGCCTTAATTCCTTGGCACGATCCACCACATCCTCTACTTCCAGACCAACCAAGGTTAGCGCATTCACAATTTCGTCAAGCGCAGATTCAGTCTGAAGATGTTCCTTTAACCAACCAACTGTGAATCTCATCTGCTCAGACCCTGACCAAGGGTCGGGAAATCCAGGGCGGCAAATCCGTAATTTTTAAGCCAGCGTAGATCGCAGTCGAAGAAACCCCGCAGATCTCGAATTCCATATTTCAGCATCGCGATCCGATCAATACCAACTCCGAATGCGAAACCCTGCCAATCGGAGGGGTCAAGACCACAATTCTGCAAAACGCGCGGATTGACCATTCCGCACCCAAGTATTTCCATCCACTCTTCACCGGTTCCTATTTGGCGCACCCCATCTTTGATAGTGCAACCGATATCTACCTCTGCAGATGGTTCGGTAAAAGGAAAGTAACTAGGCCTAAACCGTAACGGCAGATCTTCAATCTCAAAAAATGTTCGCACAAAATCTATTAGGCATCCCTTTAAGTGACCCATGTGGATGTCCCGATCAATTACCAATCCCTCGAGCTGATGAAACATCGGAGTATGCGTTATGTCATAGTCGCACCGATAAGTGCGGCCGGGAATAACAATACGGTGTGGCGGCGGCTCCGCTGCCATGGTGCGAATCTGCACCGGAGAGGTGTGTGTTCGGAGTAATAATCGCTCGGCATCACTTTTTTCTCGAAAGTAAAAGGTGTCATGCATTTGCCGTGCTGGATGTTCGGGGGGAATGTTCAGCGCTGTGAAATTATGAAATTCTGTCTCTATGTCTGGGCCTTCAGCCACCCCAAAGCCCATGTCTCCGAATATTTCAGTAACCTCGTCGATCACTTGATTTACCGGATGAATCGTTCCATTCCGCTCCGGACGCACAGGCGCCGTCACATCTATCTCCTGACCGGATAACTCAGCTAGAAGTGCCTCAGAGCTTAGTTTGGCCCGTCGAACGTCGATTGCCTCAGAGAGTTCGGTTTTAAGGAGATTAAACACCATTCCCGCAGCTTGTCGCCGATCTGGTTCCAGAGTCCCCAGCCCACGCATCAGTGCACCTATGCGGCCCTTTTTCCCCAAAACCGTGACGCGTAAAGCGTCCAGCGCTGCTAGATCCGGCGCCGTTTCAATGGCGTCGAGAAACTCTGCACGAATCTTGTCACTTTGTTGTTTTGCGTCCATATCTGCACTTTTAACGCAAGCGCCGTCGAAACAAGACCGTACTCGTTACGAACATGCTCGCGTAGGCTTTAAACGGATGAGATCAAGCCATTTGAATAACGTAGCGGCCCCTCTCTGTCCCTCGATCAAGACGGTTTTAATGCAGCCTGAGCTTGATCGACCAGCTCTTTAAATGAGTCAGGCGCCGTCACGGCCAGATCAGCAAGAACCTTTCGATCCAACTCTACACCAGCTTTGCCAAGTCCGTGAATAAACTGCCCATATGTGAGCCCATGTAGGCGCGCTCCGGCATTGATCCGTTGGACCCAAAGGGCCCGAAAGGCTCTCTTGCGATTTCTCCGGTCTCGATAAGCATATTGGCGACCTTTTTCGACTGCCTGGTTAGCCGCCCTAATGGTACTTTTGCGCCGACCATAATAGCCCTTCGCCGCCTTTAATACCTTTTTATGGCGCGCGTGCTTAGTTACCCCGCGTTTGACACGTGACATTAGGAGCCCCTAACCATTTCGGAGAAAATTCCGTTTCACAACCTTGGCATCAGGCGTCGCCATAGTACTTGAATGACGTGCATTACGAAGAAACTTCTTAGTCCGCTTGATCATGCCGTGACGCTTTCCTGCGTGGTTCATACGGACTTTGCCAGTCGCGGTAAGAGTAAACCGTTTCTTAGCACTCGATTTCGTCTTAATCTTAGGCATATGTTGCTCATCTAGTGACCGCAGCACTTCCGAGGCCATTTGACAGTGAAGCGCCGGTTTATAGCGGGCCTCCATGGCCATTGCAAGCACACGAAGGGCAAACCCGGATATCCCTGATTTAGCGGGGGGCCACCACCATAGTCATCTGACGACCCTCCAGCCTCGGCATTTGCTCAACTTTAGCGATCTCATCCAGATCACCTTTTACCTTCATAAGAACATCCATACCGATTTCCTGATGCGCCATCTCGCGACCCCGAAAGCGCATAGTTACCTTGACCTTATCTCCCGTACCTAAAAATCTTGTGATTGCGCGCATCTTGACGTCGTAATCGTGAGCGTCAATCCCTGGTCTCATTTTGATTTCCTTGACGTCAAATGTCTTCTGTTTTTTGCGCGCCTGATTCGCACGCTTTTGTTCCTCATACTTAAACTTACCATAATCGAGAATTTTACAGACTGGTGGCGCCGCATTGGGAGACACCTCTACTAAATCAAGCCCTGATTCTCTAGCGCGCTCAAGCGCATCCTGGACCGGTACTACGCCTAACATCTCTCCACTTGCATCGACCAAACGAACAGGTGATACGCCGATTTGGTCATTAACCCGGGGACCTTCCCGAACGGGAGGAGCGGGCTGTTGGAATCTAACTATCTATCGATCTCCTCTTTTTTGCACATTAACCTCGCGGCAAAGAACTAGCATCCTAGCTGATCCAGTCTTAACACCGCCCCTATTAGTACCCCCAAAACGGCCACACACACAAATATTGCTCTTAGTATTTTATTCACTCTGGCAAAGCCGCCGCACTGGAAAGTGTAGCCACAGCTTGATCGAGAGCAAGGACTTCCTGGCTTTTCCCCCCCAACCAACGCAGAGAGACCGTGTCTTGTTCAGTTTCACGGGCACCAATGCCCAATATCGCCGGAACTTTCGCAAGAGTATGCTCACGCACCTTATAATTTATCGTCTCATTGCGAAGGTCAATCTCCGAGCGAAGGCCTGCCCCCTGAAGCGCCTCATTAACTTTCCGTGCATGATTATCACTCTCGTTGGTTATCGTTGCAACGACAGCCTGCACTGGGGCCATCCAGATTGGAAAGCGACCCGCATAGTGTTCAATCAGGATACCGATAAATCGCTCAAATGACCCTAAAATTGCGCGATGCAGCATTACAGGCTGGTGCTTGGCGCCGTCCTCACCGACGAAGGTGGCATCTAATCTTTCGGGCAATACAAAGTCGACTTGCAAGGTACCGCATTGCCAATCACGCCCGATGGCGTCGCGGAGAACAAACTCAAGCTTTGGACCGTAAAACGCTCCCTCGCCCGGGTTCGCAACATAATCGAGACCGGTCTGGTCCAACGCTTCCTTCAGCGACCGCTCTGCCTGGTCCCAGACCTCATCATTCCCTGCGCGTACCTTAGGTCGATCTGCAAATTTCACAGTCACGTCAGTAAAACCGAAATCACGGTATATACTCATTAACAGTTCACAAAAAATAGCCGTTTCCTGGTTGACCTGATCCTCCGTGCAAAAAATGTGCGCATCGTCCTGCACAAAAGCCCTCACCCGCATCAGCCCGTGTAGAGCGCCCGAAGGTTCATTCCGATGGCAAGAACCAAATTCCGCCATACGTAGGGGTAAATCACGGTAACTTTTCAGCCCTTGGCGAAAAATTTGCACATGCCCTGGGCAGTTCATTGGCTTCAGAGCGAGAACCCGGTCTTCGGATTCCGCCGTGAACATGTGCTCGCGAAATTTTTCCCAATGACCCGATTTTTCCCACAAAAGGCGATCAAATAGCTGTGGTGTCCGCACCTCAACATAATTCGCCGCCTCAAGACGCTGGCGCATGTACGACTCGACTACCCTGTATAACGTCCAACCCTTGGCATGCCAGAACACGCTACCTGTCGCTTCCTCCTGAACGTGAAACAGATCCATTTCACGTCCCAGGCGCCTATGATCTCGTCGCTCCGCCTCTTCAAGGCGGTGCAGATATTGCTTAAGCTCCTTTTCAGTAGCCCAGGCTGTACCGTACACTCGCTGGAGCATTTCGTTGCGGCTGTCACCTCGCCAGTAGGCCCCTGCAATTTTCATCAACTTAAAATGAGATCCAAGTTTACCAGTCGACGGCAGGTGTGGACCTCTGCACAAATCCACGAAGTCACCTTGTTTGTACATTGTGATAACTTCGTCGTCGGGCAAGTCACGAACTATTTCCGCCTTATAGTGCTCACCGATAGAAACAAAAAATTCCATCGCCTGATCGCGACCCCACACTTCCCGCGTTATTTTTTCATCTCGTAAGACAATTTCCCTCATCCGTTGCTGCATACAGACGAGGTCATCCGGCGTGAATGCCTCTGCTCGCGCAAAGTCATAATAGAACCCGTCCTCAATGACTGGACCTATCGTGACCTGAATATCAGGCCATAATTCTTTGGCAGCTTCGGCGAGCACATGGGCAGCGTCGTGGCGTATCAACTCCAGGGCCTCGCCATCCTTCACAGTCACGATGCTAACAGTGGCGTCCGATTCTATCCGCGTAGACAAATCGACAAGTTTTTCGTCAACCCTCGCCGCCAAAGCAGCTTTAGCCAAGCCAGGGCCTATATCCGCAGCTACATCGCCTGGGGTGATCCCCCTCGCGAAATCCCGGGTACTTCCATCCGGCAAAGTGACGGTTATCTTGTTTTGACTAAACGTTTCAGACACGTTCGGCTCGGCACATGACAGGGCTGCGGACAATGAGGTTGTTCGGATGGACTGTCAAGCGACAGACCTAGCTGCTAGC
>CAZSYW010000050.1:0-12924 GCA_964611315.1 uncultured Rhodospirillaceae bacterium | reverse complement strand
CAGGACACAATCATTGGTAGTTTCTTTTGTTAGGAAAGCCCTGAGTTAGGAAAACGCTAACTACTACTCCACAAAGCAAAGTGATATTTGATCTTCTACGGCGGGTTTAATGAGATGAAGTTAATAATTGCTACCCCCAGTCCTTTTGCACGAAAAGTTCGAATTGTTCTGCGAGAAAAGGGTATTCCCTGTGATGAGGTGATCGATACTCCGTGGAACGCCGATTCGTTTGCTTCTGATTACAGCCCTCTCGCTAAAATACCCATTTTGATTGCGGATGATGGAACTAAATTTTTTGATAGTCGCGTGATTGTCGAATACATAGAAAGGATGCCGAATTCTGTAAAATTATTTCCGCAGAAGGACTCTGACTATATTCAGACGCGACAAATAGAAGCGTTGGCAGATGGTATCTCTGATTCTGTGGTGTTGAGTGTTTTAGAAGAACATCGCCCGCCGCCACTTCGAAGCAAAGATTGGATTGCCCGTCAGAATTTAAAGATACAAAACGGCATATCGTTTCTCAACACACGACTTAACGGAATCGATTGGTTTGTGGGGAATGGCATAACAATCGGCGATATATCAGTGGCCTGCGCGTTAGCATATTTGGACCTCCGACTCCCCAATCTTAGTTGGAGGCCACTGCACCCAAACCTTGCCCATTTCTCCGAAGGTATGGAAAAAAGAGATTCCTTCCGCGCTACGCGATTGAAATCTCAAAAAATCGACGCGGTAGCCTAATAACAATGTCAACTGACCAACAACGACCCCACAATTCCGCCGTCCCGCTAATCCCAAAACCATAGCAACCATGATGTCAAAAATTGTGTGGCCAATGGCCGCCGTAATGTTAGTCCAGGCAATGCTCATGGTTGCGACTGTAACTGTCCCCATACTTGCTCCAGAACTAGCTTTAGACACTGGCATTGAGCCACGCTGGATAGGGGTTTACTCATCGCTTGTTTTTTCGGGTGCCCTGATTTCCATCGTTCTAGGCGGCCATCTTACTCGCCGTTTCGGCGCGGTCACTATGAGTCAGATAGCGCTGGTCATTTCAGGCCTTGCCTTGATGGCAACTGCCTCTGGGACCCTTCCGATAATTACAGGTTCTGCAATTGCAGCCGGTTTTGGCTACGGATTAGCGACACCCGCCGCAAGTCAAATTTTAGCGAAAATCTCTCAACCAAAACGGCGCGGCGTCGTGTTTTCACTCAAACAAAGTACCGTGTCTCTTGGTGGACTGATAGCTGGCCTGATCGTACCTGCATTGGTTATTGGTTTCGGCTGGAAGACAGCAACGTTTTGTTTAGGACTCACAGTGCTTACTGCATGCATCCTAATTCACCCCTTACGTCGCAGTCAGGATGAGAAGCAACCGACCCAATTAACCACGCTTAATGCCCCGTGGCACTCAATTCGCTATGTACTGCACCACCCTCGCCTACGTGTTTTAGCGCTGACAGCACTGACTTTCGCGGCCGCACAAAACTCTACCAACGCTATATTCGTTACTTTTGTAGTCGAGACAATGGGAATGCCTTTGGTCTTGGCAGGGCTTGCTTTTTCGACCATGCAAGTAGCCGGCATGACAACCCGAGTATTTCTAGGCTGGATAAGCGATCAATTTATCTCCGCCACCCGGTTAATGGGCGTAGTTGGACTGCTTATAGCAATGGTACTCAGCATTCTGCCATTTATGAATGCGTCCTGGCCGGCCATTTTGATTTATCTTTTTTCAGGACTTATTGGTGCGTTCGTAATGGGTTGGTCCGGAGTATACTTGGCAGAAATTGCGCGTATCGTGCGGCACGAGGACGTCGCCACAGCAACTTCTGGAACAGTATTTTTTAGTTTTTTAGGAGCTGCTCTCGGACCAACATTATTTAGCCTTATTTTATCAGGAACGGGTAATTATACCTCGGCGTTCATCACCATTGCCGCAATCTCTGGATCAGTTGGCTTGTTAATACTAGCGATCCAAGACCGTTCAAAAAGTCAATAGAGTTACAACCCCCCAGTAAACGAACCCTTGGATCCCGCACAAATACTGCAAGGGCACGACACTAGCAGCCTTATGAGTAACTGAAACCCATCGTCCGGCAGTGGTAGTGTATACCTCCGTCTTGAACAATGAGCCAATTCGCCCGATCCGCCCCATCATTGTGATGGGAATGAACACTTTCAGGAGGTGTGACCACCGTAACCCATGGCTCCCAGTTTTTCCTGACGCCGTCAATCATGGAATAACAATTTGGTCCCTTAACAACCAGCGACACAGCAACGGAGTTGTGACGATGGGGGGGTTGCGAGCTCCCTGGATGCAGTTGATTCATAGCAAGTGTGAGGGTGGGGGAAATATTTCGGATCCCCTCCAAACCTTGGGTCGACAACACTACCGCCAGCCCCGCCGATGGTCGATCATTGAGTTTTGTATCGGCAACTTCAAGCTGGCGTCCGATTTCATGGGCTGGAAAATGCGCACATTCTACCCGGGCCGCGTGAGGTTCAGGGGGCAAGAACCCTTCAAAGGCCAGTTGTGGTTCATTGGTGACCAGCCATAGAACGGTATTTGCATTTCCGCTCACGTGTTTGATCGGCGTACCTCCAGGAAAACAAAACACATCTCCCTCACACCACTCGATTACATCGCCACCCTGCGTGCTCCACCCGCCACCTTCAATGACGTATGCACACACGGTGCTTGCACACACCGTATGCCAAAGTGTGTCTTTGGCTGAAATACGTGCATAGGATGCAAGAACCAACGGCGTCGTGGCTGGAAACGAAAGGCCCAGAGCAGTGCTCTGGTCAAGTGGGATCAAGGCAGTTCCAGTAGCAGGATCAAAGGCACGGTCACGTTCTAATACAAAACTATGACCCGGTACCGGTGGATAGGCGATGTTAAATGCATTCTCAGAATCGAAGTACCGAGCGCGCCGAGTGTACATCGTATCCGTTACCTTGGATGAGCTTGATCCTGCGCCTCTTTCTTGAGCTGTCTGTCCCACTTCAGAATTCCTTTTATCTCGGCTTTCTTCGCGCAAAACGGCAGTTGCCACTATATGTTAACATTAATTTCCAACCTGTGAATGCAACGGACTTCTTCGCACTGAGTTAGAGTTCTTCCCAGCAAATCCGCAATCCCAGCAGCCTAAAGTATTATCTCGCTCTAGCCCTTGGCAAACAAACATTCACTCAACTTGGCAACCGTTTCCTTCCGGGCAATGAATAAAGATATCGATTTGGATGGAATTTGATTCATTTGGCATTAGATTCTCGAGAAAACTATTTGGCCCCCTGATCTTAGGCCGGATGGCCCATAGAGCCCAGCTCCTCGCCACTTTCCCCAACAGACTGCGTGTCCACGGCTGCAATTTCTACGACAGCGAACAACCTTCAATCATGAGAAATCATCCAAAACGTCTTTTAATAAAAAATAAGTCTCCTTGAGGATCTGAAACTATCTTGCCCAAAGTTCTAAAATCAGAATAGGCTAGACCCCGACTGAATTTAGCTAAACAACACGGTTTGCACATGGCTAAGACCGTCGAGTTTAGAACTTAACCGAACAGGGAGTCCTGTCTCAACCTGAAAGTGAGATTTCGCCATGCGATTTGGTGTGTTTTATGAGCTGCAACTCCCCCGTCCATGGGGTGAAGGGGATGAACACCGCCTATTTAAGGAGGCGCTAGAACAAATCATACTGGCAGACCGTTTAGGTTTCGATTTCGCGTGGGAAGTGGAACATCACTTTCTCGACGAATATTCGCATTCATCTGCACCGGAAGTTTTTTTAGCAACCGCTGCTGGTTTAACCAAAACAATTCGCCTAGGACATGGGATCCGCCAAGTTATTCCAAATTATAACCATCCCGCGCGAACTGCTGAAGGGTTAGCCACTCTTGATCTACTATCCAATGGTCGAGTCGAATTCGGTATTGGAGAAGGGGCGACGCGCCTAGAATTACACGCTTTTAACATACCTGCGAGAGAGAAACGTGCAATGGCACTCGAAGCTGCCGAGCAGGTCTGCAATATGATGGTACTAACCCCGTATCCTGGATTTGACGGCAAGAGCTTTTCCATGCCGTGTCGAAACATAATTCCAAAGCCTTTACAAAAACCCCATCCACCACTTTGGATGGCTTGCACCAATAGGGACACAATTAAGGTCGCCGCCCGCAACGGAGTCGGTGCCTTGGCTTTCAATTTTATCGATCCCGAAGAAGCACAGACTTGGTCACGCAGCTATTACGACATCATAAAAAGTGATGAGTGCGTCCCATTAGGTTGGTCTGTGAATCCTAATTTGGCTATGGTATCAGCCTTCTCAATGCACGAAGACCGCTCCGAAGCAATTCGCCGCGGCCAAGACAATTTCGAATTTTTCCGTTATTCACAGCAGAAGTTAGTGGCGGAAGATTTTGTTCCAGGATACAGCAACATGTGGGAGGAATTCCTTGAAGCACGCGGAGACGCGTCCGACCAATTGGCACAAGCTGCGCTCGCCCATTCCGAATTTGACGGAGCTGGAATTGGAACTCCCAATGACATGCGACGCCATTTGACGGAGTTGCAGGCGGCTGGCGTGGATCAGGTAATTTTTTTACAACAAGCGGGACGCAACACACACAAAAACATATGCGAATCTTTAGAGCTATTTGCTGAAACTGTTATGCCTGAGTTCATCAGCGATGTCTCTAAACGTGAAAATAAAAAAGCTGAAGAACTGGCCCCCTATATTGAAGCCGCGCTAAAACGGAAGGAATATATGCAACCTCTTTCTCCCACCGAAGTGCCCCTGGTTAAAGCATCCGTTAAGTCTGCTAAAGTTGGTGCTATGACAAACAAAGCTGCGGCCGGAGCCAGCTAAACGAGCTATTTTGTTGATGATGACGTCGACATCCAAAAAGCAAACGAAAAAGCCAACGAACCCCTTCCAATTTAATTTCTCGAAAATCCTTCGTACCGTTCCAACCAACCATCTAGCTCCACATGGAACGTATTGAGCATCATCGAGACCAAGGTGTAGTTTCCTACAGCGGCCACAATATCTATTATTTGAGTGTGATCAAAGTACTCACTGAGTTCCTTCCACACTTCGTTGGAAATACACTTGTTGGGAATGAGTTCTTCAACAGCTCTCAACACAACGTCCTCTTCACGGTTCCAGTGCGGATCTCCCGACCCTGTTTCCAACGCCTTAAAATCGGCGTCCTCCATCCCCGCCTCTTCGCGACCAATTCGGACGTGTTGTGTCCACTCATACTCGGAACGGCAAAGCCACCCGGTACGCAAAATAATAATTTCACGAATCCGCGGACTCAGGGTAGATTTGAATAACACGTGGTTAGCAAAGGGAAGCCACCGTTTAAACATTTTAGGGTGACGTGCAAGCGTTTTCAAAATATTGTAAAGGTCATCCTCATTTTTATACCCCAGCCGTTGAAACAGATCCCTAATCTCTGGGTCCCACTCACTCTCTTTTTGAGGCGTAATGCGCTGGCTATTTTCCATACAGAATTTCGATTCCAACCATTTAGATTTATTTTTGTACAACGTCGGTTCAGAGAAAAGAGATTAAATACCCAACACCTCCTTTGGCAACGTCACACCTGGCTTCATTTCCTGCCTCAGATTGGACAATCAAGGAATCTCTTCCTCTAAAGCACTTTTTTACTTATTACACCTTAACGAAGCCAAAAGCGGTTATTGTAATGCGAAGTCTTTTCCAGGCCGACACTCCATTTCGCCACATGCAGGCACAGTATTTTAGAAAAGAGTGATGAAATGACCAACTCATTTCCAAAAAAAGCTCGCGGAGGCGGTTGGCATGCGACTCTGGATGAAGCACTTGCAACCCCAATTCCCGAAGGCCGACGCTCTGCACTTATTATGGCACATGGGACTATGTCCGTACGACTTTACACGCCTGAACAAATCGATAACCAGTCACCACATGAACAAGACGAAGTTTACGTGGTACAGAGCGGTGCTGGATGGTTTGTCAATGGGAAGTCTCGCCACCGTTTTTCGGCGGGGGATGTCTTGTTCGTGCCCGCTGGAATTCAACATCGGTTTGAAGAATTTGATGATAATTTGGCAGTATGGGTCGTTTTTTATGGGCCTCCAGGAGGTGAACTTGCAGACACCACGGGGCGGGAGCAACCGTCTTCTGACTGACTACTATCGATCACATACAAAATGCTACAAATTAAAGACCTGACGTACCGTGTCGGCGGTCGCACTCTTTTTTCGGAGGCTAACGCACAAATAACAAAAGGCCAGCGTGTTGGCCTTGTTGGCATGAACGGCGCCGGGAAAACAACTCTCTTTCGAATCATTGCCAACGCTCTGGAGCCGGATAGCGGTAATATCCATCTCAGCGCACGAACTCGCCTAGGTTACATTGCGCAGGAAGCGCCAACAGGAACAACTAGTCTTGTTGAAACCGTGCTTGCGGCGGACGATGAACTCTCCAAACTTGAATCTCTTGCAAAAAAAGAAACCGACCCCGAGCGCATTTCCGAGGCACATGCACGCCTCGCTGATATCAGCGCACATACCGCGCCTTCCCGAGCCGCCACTATTCTTGCTGGTCTTGGATTTGACGAGGCCGCGCAGCAACGCAGCTGCAGTGAATTTTCTGGTGGTTGGCGTATGCGAATCGCGTTGGCAGGAACGCTATTCTCCAGACCTGACTTACTTCTGCTCGATGAACCAACAAACCATCTTGATCTTGAAGCAAGTGTTTGGCTGGAAGATTACCTCAGCCGATTTGCTGGCACACTTATTATTATCAGTCACGACCGCAATCTATTGAACAAGGCTGTCGGACACATTCTGAATTTGGAAAACGCAAAACTAAATATGTTTGTCGGTGGTTATGACAGCTTTAAACATGCTCTTAACGAACAAAGGTCACATAATCAAGCACTACATGAAAAACAGCTCAGGGAACGCGCGCATATACAAACCTTTGTTGATCGTTTTCGATACAAAGCCACCAAAGCTCGACAAGCGCAAAGTCGACTTAAACAATTGGCACGGATGGAACCCATTTCCAATGCCGTAGAACACCGTACCATTCCATTCCATTTCCCGACACCTACCGGACTCGCACCGCCGGTATTAACCATGGACAACACAGCTGTCGGTTACCATGAAAAAACTGTATTGCAAAATCTGAACCTCCAAATTGATCCCGATGATCGAATTGCACTACTTGGAGCTAACGGAAATGGAAAATCAACATTGATTAAGTTATTGTCCGGGCAACTTCAGCCGGCTACGGGGAAAATAACGCGCACTAAAAATCTTGAAATCGGATATTTTGCCCAACATCAGTCTGAAGAACTGATAGAAACTGAAACAGCATATGAGCTGTTATCGCGGAAGATGGATAGCGGATCGGACGAAAAAACGCGTGCCCAATTGGGCCGATTTGGATTCGAAGCAACTCATGCGGATACTAAGATTGGCTCTCTGTCCGGAGGAGAAAAAGCCAGACTCCTTTTTTGTTTAATGAGCACTACTGCTCCCCAACTTCTCCTACTGGATGAACCTACAAACCACCTAGACGCAGATGCACGTGACGCACTTATCCACGCATTAACTGAATTTCCAGGTGCAGTTGTATTGGTAAGTCATGATCCTCACACCATTGACCTTGTCGCCGATCGCCTTTGGTTAGTCGATAAAGGGACCTGTCGGACCTTTGATGGAGACGTAAACGACTACCGGAATTTGTTACTTAGCAAACAAATAAAACACGAAGAAAACACCGACTCTGTAGAGAAGAGAAAAGGACGACAGGACCGCAGGGAAGCTCGCCGAAAGCGTGCGGCTACTCGCAAAAATACATCGGCCTTACGGAAATCCGCGAAAGCTTCTGAAGACCGGATTGAAGCGCTTAACAAAAATAAAATTGCACTTGAAACCAAACTTGCACTGCCCGAGACGTACGAGGGTGCAACCTCTGATCTGCTTGAATTGGCGGAGTCATTGACCAACATCAAAAAAGAAATAAAGAAAGAAGAATTGCTCTGGCTAGCCGCCGAGGAAGAATTGGCAGCCACAGCTATCCCTACCAACAAGGGTGCCGAAGACTAATCAGGATTTATAGAACCCACTTACACTTTTACGATCGAGTGAGAACAAACAATCTTACAGCTACTCCCAAAAATATCTGACCACGCTTGCCCAAATTACATGTGTTTCCGATCATTTTTTAAATCCCCATAGGATAGTTGACAAATGGCGAATCCCAGCATCCCAATCGAGGTGGACCAAAACACAGGCATCTGGTCAACGGACGGATTACCTATGATTTACATGCCCAGGCACTTTTTTCTGAATACCCACTTCGCCGTAGAGGATGCACTTACCGAGGAGCTTTATGCAAAACAGCTTTACACAGCAGGTCATAAGTCAGCCTGGGACTGGTGTGAAAATGAATCTAGAACGCATCGCATTTCCGGCTTTGAGGTTTTCAATCACTATGTGAGTCGAATTTCTCAGCGTGGTTGGGGGCAGTTCACTATAGCCGCCTTGGATAAAAAGAACGCCATAGCCGATATCCAGCTAAAACATTCTGTCTTTGTCGAACATTGTGGGACTGACGCAGGTCGCAATATTTGTTACATGTATGCGGGCTGGTTTGCTGGAGCACTGGAGTGGGCAAGCCAAGAAACGGGACGGTTTTGCTCTCTGACATCATATGAAGCCTTATGCGCTGCAAATGGAGCCCAGCAGTGTTTGTTCAAAGTCCGACCCTCGTAGCCACCATTTAGAATCGAAAAGTAGCTCCTCCTCTTTAAGCTCCCTCTTTATTTTTCCCTTAACTATTGTCAGACCCTTGCCAAGACCCGAAAACGATCGCTATTCCCCCTGACCGTCATGACGAGAAACCGTATTTCTCCGCTGATACGAGACAATCTATGCTTAGACCAGAACTTGAGATCAAAGTCACCATTGACGCCTCGATACCTGTCTTCAGGCCATATTTTACTATTTATATCTTGCTAACATGCTTTAAAAACTGACGTTGGAACGAAAACCAGGTGCAAAGAGCATGACCCCCCCAGCACTTAATAATTTCAACTCCATAAAGGGAGATGTCTTTGGCGGCATCACCGCAGCCGTTGTCGCCTTACCACTTGCTTTAGCGTTCGGTGTTGCTTCGGGCGTTGGCCCCATTGCCGGGCTTTACGGAGCCATTGCTGTCGGGTTTTTTGCGGCAGTATTTGGCGGGACCTCTTCTCAAGTCTCTGGACCAACAGGCCCCATGACGGTTTTAATGGCCGTGATCGTAGCTAACCATGCAGACAACCTATCCCAAGCATTCACGATTGTGTTTTTGGCAGGCGCAATTCAAATCGTCTTTGGTTTGTTAAAAATTGGGCGCTACGTTTCTTATACACCCTACTCTGTTGTTTCCGGTTTCATGTCAGGAATCGGAGTTATCATTATCCTAATCCAAAGCCTACCGTTTTTTGGTTTAGCAACTGTACCTGGCGGGCCCGTAGGCGCCATGGAATCCTGGCATCTGATACCTTCCATGTTGAACTTAGATGCAACGGTGCTCGCATGCGTTGCACTAGCGACCATGATTTTTTGGCCATCGCGATTTCAGATATTCCTTCCACCTGCCTTGGCCGCGTTACTGATAGGAACCGTGCTTGCGGTTTTCGTTTTCGATGCTGCTCCTATCATTGGCGAAGTTCCGACGGGATTTCCTAGCATTCAATTTCCTTCCTTCTCCATGGGGGAACTCGCCTCGCTCTTAAAACCGGCCATCCTCCTGGCGCTTTTGGGCTCAATCGACAGTCTACTTACCTCTCTTGTCGCTGACTCTATTACTAAAACGAGACATAACTCGAACAAAGAGCTCATTGGACAAGGGATCGGAAATATGGTGGCGAGCCTGATTGGCGGTCTGCCTGGGGCAGGAGCCACGATGCGCACTGTTGTTAATGTGCGGGCTGGTGGAAGAACTCCTCTTTCTGGGGCACTACATGCGCTCATACTGCTTGCTTTGGTACTCGGGATGGGACCCCTAGCCGAGAAAATACCGCACGCCGTCCTCGCTGGAATTCTGGTGAAAGTGGGATGGGATATCGTCGACTGGGGATACCTCCGGCGCATTCGCAGAGCTCCCAGGGACAAAGTCATTGTTATGTTGGTCACTTTGGGTTTGACAGTGTTCGTCGATTTAATCACTGCTGTCGCAGTTGGAATAATACTTGCTAGTTTCGTCACTGCGCGGTGGATGGAACAAGAAGAACTCAAGGGCGCAAAGGTAGTAGAGATTAAACAGGGCGATGATGCACTGACTGAAACTGAGCGCAGTGAATTGAGAAAATTCAATGGCAAGATAAGTATAATAAAATTTGATGGAATTTTTTCATATGCCTCAGCGCGCGAATTGGTCAAACGCATAGATATTTCGGGTGTTGGATACGAAGCCATAATATTTGATTTCAAACAGGCATCCTATATCGATACCAGCGCCGCTTTCGCCATCGAAGAATTGATACATGACGCTTTAAATGAAACCTCCGCTTGTTTCATTTCTGGATTGTCAGGGGAGACGGAGGTAACACTCCATTCTCTGAATGTACTGGATGCACTTTCAAAGGAGCATTTTGTATCAAATCTGGCTGATGCTATTCAAATGGCCGGCGCACTAATTGAAAATAAGAGCCCAGCCTAAATTAGTTCAAAATTATTTCTCAACTTCGTTTACAGAAAACAATTTCTTGGTACCGAGGGGTCCATTATTACTCTGTTATGGCCCCTCTAAACTGATTGATCGCGGTGACTCCGTCAAACGAATCTGGCAATACCAATGGCAGTGTTTCGGCAACTACCTTGGCGTTTACGAAGACGGGCCCCGGTGGGTTAAAAACCATGTCCATTAAAATAGCGAGCTCGGAGTCATTTCGTATCGTACAAGTGTTCAATATACCACACCCACGAGCCACAGCTTCAAGATCGGTAGGACCGGCAGTCGCTGTGGGTTGGTTTCCTGTCTCCACGTAAGATTCGTTATCCAACACCAGGATCGCGAGGTTCGATGGCGCCTGATTGGCAATTGTTGCCAGTACTCCAAGCCCCATAAGCATTTCCCCATCACCGGTAAATAATACCACCCGCTTTCCTGGTTGCGCCATTGCAAGCCCCAACGCAAATGCGCCGGCCTGTCCCATTGCCCCTATAAAACGAAAATTGCGGGCATCTTCTCCAGAAGCAGTCACATCCCACGTGGAAGATCCGAGGCCAGACACCGCCAACGAATTTTCCGGCCTGCCTTCTAAAATCATTTTAACTAGTGGGCGTCGATGAAGCACTTGTTTAGCCTTCCTTAAATTGCTTCGCGCCGATCATTTTTTGCGACAGCAGAACAGCAGAGGACTGACGAGTATTAAAGGAGAAATTAGCGGCAGCATCCACGGTAGCACCCGCCTCTTCCTTAAAATCTACCCGAAATAAGTGGACATCCATCGCCTCCAATACTTTTGGTGTTGCTTGACCCATTGGAACTTGCCAGGGGATAAATTCACCCCACTCACCGCGCATAGAAACGATCGTGAGGAATGGGATCCGACAAATACTGGGCAATGCCAGTGCGTTAATGCAATTTCCCACGCCGCTCGATTGCATAAGCAACACCCCTTTCCGATGGCCAGCCCAGGCTCCACATAAGAGTCCTACCCCTTCCTCTTCGGAGGTCAAGGTCACCACATCCATATCGTTCTGCGCCTCGCACATTTTAATCAGCGGGGAGTGTGCTGCATCCGGCACATGTGCGACTAAAGAAATGTTCTGACTGTGCAAAGTTTCAAAGATGTCCTGATGCCAATCGACGTCTTTAACTGTCATTATCCATTTACCTTACTAGGGGATAACCTTGGTAAAATTGGTCACCGAACAGATTTAAGAGAGATGAAACCCCTGCTAGTGCATTGATTGGCAACACCCCCATCAGTGCGCACCAATTACCTTGGTCATAAAAACGTCCACTCGAAAGAACCACAAGCATCCCAGGACGCATCTTAGCTCTTTGTAGCAGCCTCTGAATCAGCCTCAAGTAGAGGCTCAATAACCTTCCTCTTCAAATCAATTCCAACCCCACACTTACAACCCGGGCAGTCCCTGCAAACCTCAAGCCCCAGCTCTTTGGCTGCCGCAAAAGCTTCGTCTTTATCCGAAGCACTTGCTACTGGATCCAGCCGGATACGCTGCAGTTTCAGTAATGAAAAAGGGTTGCCCCAACGATATGCGCTATCCCTGTTACTCCAGGAACCGTTACCATCCGAGTTGCGCGCATGCATGGGACAATTGTCCAGACAAGCATAACACTCGATGCATGCCGTCAAAGAATGATAATTTTCAGGGGCTTCAACATTAAGGTCGTTTCCGCGCAAAGAATTTGGTAATTTTCCACGGAGCTGTCGAGCAACGGCATCGCGCGCCGCGACCATATCACGAACGGCCGGAAGACTTGAGACAGCACTCACTTTGTCTCCCGCTCGAACCCTTGCACGGCAGGCGATCCGAGGCCTGCCGTTAATGTCGACCGTACAAATACCACAAGTCCGGTTTCGACAGCCGTAACGAAATGACAAATCCGGAAGCTTTGTAGCCTGAGCCTGAAGTAAAACGTCCAGAGCCATAGGACGCTCACCCTTTTCGCGGGGCACATACTCGTATTCTACAGACGCAGGTTGCCCATTCCGAAACGTTACAAGCTCGACCTTCATGCCGCCTTTCGCTCCATTTCTTGAAGCGACTCATTATCCTCTGTCTTAGGTGTAGCGACCTTAATTTCCCCCATGACGGAACGATAACGTTTCTCCAAAATTCTGTCCTGCCAGGACACTGGCAACAAGCGAAGAAACTTTAGATCTAATCTCCGCT
>CAZSYW010000049.1:8271-13539 GCA_964611315.1 uncultured Rhodospirillaceae bacterium | reverse complement strand
ACCAGTAGATAGCACTGGCCACTTACTGCACTTTTAGAACTATTTCTCGAGTGGGAAGTCTGAAAAGGCATTCAGTCTTTTCAATCTCTGACTCGTAATTCCGGCTTTTTTCCTCCAAAATAGAAGCTCCCCAGAATTTCTGGCGAGCTTTGATCATGCGTAAAAACATATAGAAAATTGTAAAATACCTAACAGGGGGCGGTCATGGAATTACCACTTACAGGAGGATGCGCATGTGGTGCCATACGTTATAGTTGCACCAGTGAACCATTTTATATGGGAAATTGTCACTGTCGGGACTGTCAGCAGGCAACTGGTAGTGCTTATTTTGCTGCGGTAGCCATTCAAGCAGCTGATTTTTCCATAACACAAGGCGAGCCCAAATGGTTTGAAAAGAAATCAAATGAGGGGACAGTGATGCAGCGTGGTTTTTGCACAGACTGCGGATCGCCGCTTTTTTTAATTAACGGGGCTATGCCCGAGGCCAGGGTCGTGTACGCCGGAAGTTTGGATGAGCCTAGTCAGTATACGCCGAGCCGAGACATCTTTGTGAGTAGTGCTCAACCTTGGGACATTATGAGTCCAGATATACCAAAAGATGACAAAATGCCTGATTGGTAGAAAAGACGTACGGGCTACGAAAAGCAGGTGTAGAGGACTAAAACTAGTTTCCTGGTGGGGTCGGCGGTAGAGGGCATACCTAAGGAAAAGTCTGGAAAGTTTGGCATTTTCATCAATGATAATCGATACATCAGATTGGACCCTAGTGGACCTAGTACGACACCGGGCTAAGGCTCATGGTGGACGGGAGTTCATGACTTTCGAGGACGGGTCGACACTGACCTTCGAATCCCTTGACCGAGAGAGTGACCGTCTCGCCCGTAATCTCTCCAGCCTTGGTGTTATTCCCGGTGATAGAGTGATGGCGTTGTTGAAGAACCGCATTGAATTCATGCTTTCGCTGATTGCAACTGTGAAACTCGGTGCCATTTTCGTACCGGTCAACACGGAGTTGAAGGGCATATTTTTGCAACATCAATTTCGCAATGCGGAACCGCGAATACTCTTCTTGGATCATGATCTTTGCGATGCATTCGATACTGTGCAGGGTGGACAGGACAATCTAACGGCAACCATCTATATCTCAGGGGACGTGCCAGACAAACCGTCTGATGTTCTTGCTAACACAGCTGCTATGACGTTCGAAGAGCTTTCGAATCTTGAAGGTGATGCCGGGGATATTTTGGCAACACCTCGACCTGGAGATATCGCGTGTATCATGTACACATCAGGCACTACCGGCCCTGCTAAAGGCGTTTTGATGCCGCATGCACATTGTTATTTATTCGGTGAAGGTCAGGCCCGTGCGATGGCGATGACCGAAGAGGATTGTCAGTATGTGTGCATGCCGCTGTTCCACGCTATGGGGTTGTTCATGCAAGTGCTTAGTTCCCTGATAACCGGGTCAAAGGTATTTTGCGTCGAAAGGTTTTCTCCCAACCGTTGGCTTGATGACGTACGCGCCTGCGGAGCAACGGTTACCAATGCGCTCGGTGTTATGCCAGAGATGCTCTTTCGCACCCCGAAAACAGAGGACGACCTCGATAACAAATTGCGTATAGTGTTGGCCGTGCCTATTGCAGCGGAGTGGGCCGAAGCCATGGAGCAACGCTTTGATTTCCGCTTCATGCAGGCGTACGGCGGGACAGAGCCCTGTATAGTTTGTTTTAGTTCCCTCAATGACCCGCTTCTGCCAGGCATGGCGGGTCATGTGAGCGATGATTTCTTTGAAATTCTAATTGCCGATGCGGACACAGATGCCCCGCTGCCTCAAGGTGAAGTTGGAGAAATAATTGTGCGACCGAAAGTACCATTCTGTTTTAGCCAAGGTTATTTCCGGATGGCGGAGAAAACAACCGAGGCGTGGCGGAATCTCTGGTACCATTCTGGCGACGCGGGTTATTTCGATAAAAAGGGTCGACTCTATTTTGTCGACCGGATTGGAGATCGAATTCGTCGGCGCGGCGAGAATATCTCTAGTTACGAGATCGAACAGGTTTTAAATAATCATCCCGGTATCATCGAAAGCGCTGTCATCGGTATTCGGGTCGATGGCGCTGGGGGAGAAGACGAAGTCAAAGCGTACATAGTCACTGACCGCGCCAAGGGAATCGACAACATCGCCTTGCTCGACTATTGCGTTGAACATATCCCGCGTTTTGCTGTGCCCCGGTACTTCGAAGCTGTTGGGGTCATTCCCAAATCTGCTACCGGCAAGATACAAAAGTATCTCTTGCAGAAGGCCGGTGTAACCGATACGACATGGGATAGAGAATCAGTGGGCTACAAAATCTCCCGGCGGATTTGATGGGAATCTAAACGGAGGTGGCAGTGCTAATATCACATCTCCGAGCCCAGTATTATTTGGTTATGGCGATGTAATGCAATGTTATGGGGTTTAGTCAACCCCGACTGGATAGATCAGGAACCTTCCATTAATAACATCAACATCCTACTGGTTTTTGTCTGCGTCATTTCCTGACATCGAGCAGGCCATCGGATTTGCGAAGTTTGAGTGTCCGAAAAGTTACTATTATTGAAGCAGGTTAGTAGTTGTCCGTCAAAAAGTGTGTTGACTTTCTCTATAATACCCGCTTCGTCTAATCTCATGATTCTCAGAAAAAAGACGAGAGCTCCGATGACTATGGACGTAGAGAATTTCACCGGTCGGCGCAATGATGAGCGTTGGAACCGTTTATCGGTTGGCGACATCATTGAGCGAATGACCTGGAATGAACCGGAGAAACTGGCGCTCATCGCTACTCCGGATGCAGTGGTCGACCCGGCCTACGCCCGGGTTACCTATATTCAGGCCAACATCATCATTAATCGTGTTGCTAAGGGTATGTTATCGCTGGGTCTTGCGCCATCGTCTCGCATTGCCATGTTATGTAATAACTCAAATGAAGCGTGGCTTTGCAAGATAGGTGTTGCCAAAGCAGGATTGGTGGCTGCTCCGATCAACGTCATGATGGCTCCAGATGTTATCGCTGAAGCACTCAAAAGGGTTGAAGCTTACCACGCGATTGTTGACCAAACGCTTTGGTGTAAACTTGGCGTAGAATTGTCGCAGTGCGGGATCCAACCGGTGATATCAATTGGTGCTCCCGAA
Organism: uncultured Rhodospirillaceae bacterium; assembly: GCA_964611315.1. Classification (GTDB taxonomy): domain Bacteria; phylum Pseudomonadota; class Alphaproteobacteria; order UBA7887; family UBA7887. The sequence continues at coordinate 10,367 of CAZSYW010000049.1, read as the reverse complement.
AATGGGTCAGTGCCCAGTCTTAACCAATTCATGGCTGGACAGGACGCTGAAGAACCGGATGTGACGATTCACAGCGACGACATTTGGGAGATTTTGTTCACCTCTGGTACCACCGCGAATCCTAAAGCCGTGATGATTTCTCACACTAGTACCTACATGGCCGCGTATAGCCATATGTTGAGTACGACCCGTGGACTTGATCATGAAAGCGAAATAGTCATGGGTGCCTTCACGCCCATGGTTTTCCATATTGGTGATCACATTTGCGTTTTCGGACCTTTGGTCTGCGGTGGCACCGCTGTCATCGGCCGGAAGCCCGAGGGCTCTGAAATGGCAAGAGCTATTACGGATGAAAAAATAACCTGCCTATTTGCTGGCTCACCGCAATTCCTTGAAAGTTTAATCGCGGAGGTTGAGGCAAGGCCATCGAACTACGACTTATCGAGCCTTAGCGTTATGTGGTTTGGCTGGGCACCTCTCGACCCCGACTCTTTGGCGGCGTTCCAGGCCCTCTGCAGTCCTAAACTCAAAGTCTACGAAGTAATTGGGCAAACGGAAGCTGTTGCCTGTCATCGCTTCTTCATCGACCGCCATCTCGATATGTACCGGCGTGAAGCGCCGACCATAAATCATGTGGGCAAACCGAGTCCGATCATGGCGGCTACGGTTCTAGACGAAGGTGGCAACGATCTACGTGGCCAAGCTGGTGTGGCGGGCGAAGCGGTCTACCGATCTCCGGTCATGTTCTCGGGTTACTACCAAGATCTCGAGGCGACGGAGGAAGCGGTACGGGGGGACTGGTTTCATTCGGGAGATAGTTTCGTCTACGGCGAAGGAGACATGCGCCTAATGGTCGATCGTTACAAAGATATTGTTAAATCGGGCGGGGAAAACGTCTCTAGCATTAGGGTAGAAGCAGTGCTCCAACAACACCCAGCGGTCGGCCGTGCTGCTGTCGTTGGCGTACCAGATGATCGGTGGGGTGAAATGGTTACGGCCTGCATTTTGCAAAATCCAGGCACAGGGTTCAATGAAAGCGAAATTATCGATTTTGCTCGTAAACGTCTCGCGGGATTTGAAACCCCAAAGCGCATAGTGGTCATGGATGAATTTCCAACCACGGTCGGGGGCAAGGTCTTAAAATATAAACTGCGACAGGCCCTAATGGACTGACTGCTTTGATGAACACTCGTGGCGGGATTGTTGGCAGGGGTGTTTCCGCATATTTTCCTACTTGTCGTGGATACAACATTGTCTGAAGATGATAAAAAAATCATCGAGTGTGCGGTAAGAATAAGAGATTATGAAATGTCGGACAATGGGACAGGAATTGGTGATGAAGAAGTTAGGCCAGTTCAGGGAAACCTTAATGTTACAAAAATTTATACAAATTAATATGAGATTCTCGGAGGGAACATGCCTTTAGATGATCTTGGTTCGCTAGTCGAGCCCGAACGAGTCCATAAGGCCTGTTATGTAGACGAACAGGTGTTTGAAAAAGAATTGGAGAAGATATTTTATAAATCATGGATATATGTCGGGCACGAGAGTCAAGTACCTAATCCGGGCGACTACTGGACAACTTGGATTGGAAGAGAGCGGGTAATTTTGTGTCGAGACGAAGATGGGCAAGTACATGTCCTGTACAATCGCTGCCCTCATCGGGGAACATTGATCTGCAATAATTTACAAGGAAACGTACCGAAGGTGTTTCGTTGTCCTTACCATGCGTGGCAGTTCAACATGGATGGTAGTTTGCGTAACGTTCCAATGAAGCAAGGATACAAAGGGATTGTCGATTTAACAGACCCTGAACTTCAAATGAAACGTGCTGAGCGACAAGATTCATATCGCGGTTTTGTTTTTGCCAGTTTATCACGTGAGGGTGAAGGCTTGGCAGAGTGGCTTGGGAAAGGTGGGAGGGGAGCATTTGATGATATTTGCAATCGTTCTCCGGAAGGGGAGTGCGAAATTGTTATGAACTGTTTCCGAATTGTTCAGCACTCTAATTGGAAAATTTTTCTAGAAAACCAATTGGATGCTGTGCATCCTTCCATTACTCACCATTCGACTGGAGATGCTGCAAAAGAAGAGCA
>CAZSYW010000049.1:0-8171 GCA_964611315.1 uncultured Rhodospirillaceae bacterium | reverse complement strand
TTGGTTTATCCCTGTCTATCGGTACAGCCTCCGTTACAACAACTGCGTGCGGTTCGACCCCTTGGTGCTAACAAGACACTCACAGAAATTTGGCATTTCAGACTTAAAGGTGCACCTAAAGGTATTTATGAGAGATCTCTTGCATACTACTACCATGTGAATTCACCATCGACGATGGTGAACGCCGACGATTTAAATAATTTTCGGGCGTGTCAGGATGGGCTTTCGTTAGAGGGTGGTGGGGAGTGGGTGAGTTTTCATCGCAATTTTGGTCAAGACCCCGTAGAGGGGAGTATAACTACGTCCGTAACCGGGATGAGTGAACAACCCATGAGAAACATGTTTGCTGCTTGGAAGACTTATATGTCAGCATAATAGTAGTAGGGAATTTTCGGCATCATGCTAAAACGCGATATCTTGCCTTCTTTAAATGATACACAACGAAAAGTAGAAAAGTTTCTTTATTTTCAGGCGGAAGTCCTCGATGAACGCCGTTGGGACGAGTGGCTCGATCTTTTTACCGATGACGGCATGTACTGGATGCCGGCTTCAAAAGACCAGAAAGATGGTGAGGGACAACCAAATATTTTTTATGAAGATTATCACTTAATGAATATGCGCATTCGTCGTGTGAAACACCCTTATGCCCACTCGCAGGCAGCGGGCCACCGGACCAGTCATGTCGTCTCAAATGTGATTATCCAGAGTGAAGATGTGCCCGGAAAAGAACTCATCGTGTCATCGCGTTTTCATATGATAGAATATCGACTAGATGAGCAACGTTCTTTTGGCGGGAAGTACACGCACACGTTGAAGATGACGGATTCGGGTTACAAAATTCAACTACAGAGGGTTGATCTGGTGAACGTTGAAGGACCATTTGACTATGTCATGCAAGTGTGGCTCTAACTGGGTCTTGGCAACTCAACGTGGAGTCGCAAAATCAACTGCCCATAGAGTAAAATGTAGGCACGTTCGTTTATCAAAATTTAAGGTTTTGATGATTTCAAAGGAACGGCATGCGACGAAGGCGAAGCATAAAAATTATTGCCACCTTGGGCCCGTCCACACAGTCTGAGAAAGCGGTGCGCGAGTTATTTCAGGCGGGCGCGGACGCGTTTCGCTTAAATTTCTCGCACGGCGAACGGGAAGATCACCTCCAAAATATTGACTACATTCGCAAGATAGAATCTGAAGAATCTCGGCCCATCGCAATTTTAGGTGATTTGCAGGGGCCTAAAATTCGCGTAGGGCGAATGACGGGAGGAGAAGCATTTCTGAAAGAAGGCGAACGGTTTCGTCTCGACCTTGACGAGAAGCCAGGCACGGAAATTCGAGCGCCCTTGTTGCATCCGGAAGTTTTTGATGTGCTTGAGGAGGGAACCAACTTACTACTCAATGATGGACGTATTCGCCTTGTCGTGGAAAAAACTGGCAGAGATTTTGTCGAAACATTGGTCCTCACCGGAGGCACACTCTCAGATTATAAAGGTGTCAATGTTCCGAACATAGTAGTGCCAGTTTCGGCAATCACCGCTCGAGACCGTGATAACCTGGAGTTTGCACTCGATAAGGGTGTTGATTGGATTGCTCTTTCTTTTGTGCAGCGGCCTGAGGATGTAGAGGAAGCCTGTAAGTTAGTGAATGGTCGTGCCGCCCTGATGGCCAAAGTTGAGAAACCAGCTGCCCTCGAACGTATTGACGAAATTATTGAACTCGTGGATGGGGTTATGGTAGCTCGAGGTGATCTTGGTGTAGAACTCCCGCTTGAGGAGGTGCCAGGGGCTCAGAAGCAATTAATTTTGAAGGCTCGGAGAGCGGGCAAACAAGTGGTGGTGGCAACACAGATGCTGGAGAGCATGGTGGCTTTACCCACCCCGACGCGGGCAGAAATTTCAGATGTTGCAACCGCGGTATATGATGGTGCAGACGCAGTAATGTTGTCTGCGGAGACTGCCGTCGGTGAATTTCCAACCGAGAGTGTTTTAATGATGAATCGTGTGGCAGAAAAAGTAGAAGTCGATCCGCTTTATCGTCGTATCATGGATGCAGAGCATCCTTCGCCTGATACGACATCGGCCGACGCCATAACTGCTTCGGCGCGTCAGGTGGCTGAAACAATCTCGGCAGCTGTTATTGCAACCTATACGACCTCTGGCAGGACAGCATTACGTGCTTCGCGTGAACGCCCATCGGCTCCAATCCTAGCACTTACGCCTCGTAGGCAGACGGCGCGTTGTCTGGCTATTGCTTGGGGATTGCATTGTGTTGAGACCGAAGATGCGAATACCATGAGGGAAATGGTTGATCGGGCTTGCTATTATGCTTTTGCTGAGGGTTTTGCGAAAGTAGGTGAGAACATTGTCATCACTGCCGGCATGCCCTTCGGTACACCTGGAGCGACGAATGTGCTGAGAATTGCCAATGTACCAGGTGAGAACACGGTGTGATGATGCCCGCGTAATTTCTCTTTAGTCTATGTAATCTATTACTCAACCCGCTGAAAGATTCGTGGAAAGAAGAGTGTTGCCGAAATAAGAAGAGTTTTTGCTACGGTGCTAGTCCTTATGGTCTTGCAACTGGAGTTCCATATAAGTTAATTATTATAATATGTTAGAACTTTATTTTTACTTGTAAGATCAAAAATAATCCCTCTGATATCTCGTAGTGAGAATGGTTTGGATCGGAACGATCAAATCATCTTTTTTAAATGGAAGTAGGACAGCAACAAATAACGGGAGAAGACATGGCTTTTTCAGAAGATGTGGCCCATCAACAGGAGGTCGCCCTGATTGTTGGTGGTGGCCCGGGTATAAGCGCGAGTTGTGCCCGCTTGTTGTCGCGGGAAGGTATAGCTGTGGCAATCGCCGCGCGTAATCCGGATAAACCAGTTTTAACGGAACTTAAGAAGACTGTTGGTATTAGAAGTTACCGCTGCGATGCATCTGATCCTAAATCTGTTGACGAATTATTCCACGCGATCGAAAAAGATATCGGTATACCCAAGCTAGTGGTGCACAATATAGACGGTCGCGTCCCCGATATCTTTCGTAAGGAGATCACGGAAGCTGATCCTCAACTCGCGCTTCAAACCATTACAAATGGGGCATTCAGCGCTTTCCTTGTCGCACGACAGGCGGCGATGCAGATGCTTTCTAGAGACCCAGATGAAAATGGCTTGAGGGGAACAATTATCTTTACTAACGCTAGTGCAGGTATAAAGGGTTACCCGAAAAGCGGTGCGTTTGCCATGGCGTGTCACGCGAAGACGGGTCTGGCTCAAAGTTTAGCACGCGAACTTATGCCGCAAGGGGTTCACATCGCCCAAGTTCCGATTGATGCGGCGGTTGGATGGCGACAAGAGGATGGCTCCCGTTCACACCGGTTAGCTGGGACGGACGTTAACGATAACCTGGCCGATCCAGATCGTATTGCGGAGACGTATCTTCAACTTCACCGCCAACACCGGTCGACGTGGGCCTTCGAAGTTGGTCTACGCCCTTGGGCGGAGACCTGGTAGAGCAATACTAAAGGGTACCGGCGGTGAGATGCGCCTAATCAATTTTATGATATAGATGTGTCCGAGAAAAAAGTAGGCACTGCGACTGAAGTTCCTTAAGGTCCGGTTGTTATGACTGCACCGGATTTAATTCGTTTTGTTGATGCTCAGGCGCCGGTATTCAATACGGTAGTCAAGGAGTTGAGGGCAGGATGTAAGAAAACCCACTGGATGTGGTTTGTTTTTCCGCAACTGATAGGTCTAGGGAAAAGCCCCGTGTCTCAATACTTTGGAATACAAGACCTGGGTCATGCTGAAAGATATATGTCGGATTCACTGCTTGGTAAGCGTTTGCTTGACAATATAAAAATCGTAACTTCACACAAAAAAAAATCAGCGCGAGAGATTTTTGGTAGCCCTGACGATGATAAATTTAGATCCTGTATTACGCTATTTAGAGAGGCGGGCAATAATTCTACAAACTCTTGTGTCTTTACCGCGGCTCTTGAACAGTTCTACGAGGGGCGGCCGGACGAGCAAACATTGAAGTTACTTGGTCATTGTTGACAGAGATGTTTGAAAGTAACCCGGCGCTGCATCATGCCTTGATGGGAGTTTCCAATGAGTCTCAATAGTATTACTGGTCGTTCGGCATTCCTGGCGTTACTGAAAGATGAGGGAATAACGCATCTGTTCGGAAATCCAGGAACTACAGAATTGCCAATTATGGATGCACTAACTGAGTATCCCGAGCTAACCTATATGATGAGTATGCAGGAATCCCTCGTTGTTTATATGGCAGAGGGGTATTCTCGAGCCTCTGGTAAACTATCAGCCTGCAACGTTCATGTTGCTCCCGGCCTCGGCAATGCTATGGGAGCAATTTTTGCGGCAAAGTTTGCAAATACACCGATTATCATTACTGCGGGGCAACAGGAATTGGGGCATGGGCTTACTGAGCCCTTACTCTACGACTCATTGGTTCCAATTGCGGAGCCAATGGTAAAGTGGGCTGTGGAGGTTACTCGTTTTCAAGACCTTCCTCGAATTGTGAGGCGCGCGGCCAAAATTGCAATGACCCCACCGATGGGGCCCGTGTTTATTTCGCTTCCTGGCAACATATTGAACGAAGAGGGAGCTCTAGAATTAGGTTCGTCGACGCGCATTGATACCAAAGTTACGCCCGTGCTAGCTACCTTACGTCAGTTATCTGATCGCATTTTACGTGCGAAAAATCCGGTGCTCATTGCGGGTCATGAACTCGCAACTGATAATGCACTGCATGAGGCAGCGGATTTTGCAAGTATTGTAGGTTGTCCCGTCTATCAACAGACAGTTCAGTACGGGGCTCATTTTTTATCTGAGCACCCGGCCTTCATGGGTGCACTGACGCGAGATCAAGAACAAGTTAGAGAAATTCTTTCGCCATACGATTTACTCGTGGTGCTCGGAGCTGATGTGTTACGTATGTCGGTGTGGGCCGATGTTGAACCTTTACCCGAGGGTATGCCGGTAGTTCAAATTGGTCAGCGAGACCAGGAAATGGGTAAGAATTTTCCTACTGAGATTGCCATCCGAGCTGATATTAAAGAAACTTTGCGGGCGCTTAATCCTGTGATGAGGGAAAGGGGAGGTGTCGAGCAATCAGGCAGAGCTAAGACGAAACTTGATCAGTTAGCTAACGACAATTGGAACGCTAAAAGAAAAATTCTAATTGATAGACTTAAAGCCGATGCGGGAGGTGGGCCTATTGATCCATCCTGGATGGTTATGACGGTAATTGACGTCATGCCAAAGGATACGATCATTGTAGACGAGGGAATACTCAGCACCAGGGCTTTGACGTCACTTTTACCTTATCGTGACCCGGCATCACTATTCGGGATGGCGAGTGGCGGGATTGGTTGGGGTGTTCCTGCAGCGTGTGGAGTTCAAGCTGCATATCCTGACCGACCGATCATCGCCATAATAGGGGATGGTAGTTCAATGTATTCGATACAGGCGCTTTGGACAGCAGCTAACCAGAAACTTCCCATTAATTACATAATTTGTGACAACGGCGGGTATAGGATAATAAAAGAGCGTCTTTTTGCTTTTCATGGGAACGAAAACTTTATCGGAATGGATTTCAAAGAACCCGGTGTCGATTTTGTGATTTTGGCTGAATCCCTGGGTGTCCCCGCCGAGCGGGTAGCTCATCACGCCGAACTTGAACCAGCCTTAGAGGCAGCCCTTAAAAATACTGAGGGTCCAAATCTTATTTGTGTGACGGTGGATAGCGGTAGATTTTAGGGCATTTTTTTGAAGGCTTTGGCATTGGGTGGTGAAGTGCCAATTTGGCAAAGAATCCGGCGTTTTAGGTCTTAAACTGATAACTTATCTTCCATCCATTTTTACGGATTTAGTGCAAAAATAAAACTTTATAACTGAAGGTTATATAAAAATAGTAATCTATTACTTTAATATAGGAATGCGGCAGTATGTTCATTCAGGCCCGCGCATAGCGTTAGCTATCCACGGTTTTCTTTTCTGTTTAGGGATCGTTGATCGCAAATGCGATGACGGCGTCGCCGGGTGAATACCCGAAGACCGCGTGACCACCCGCTGCCACCGCCACATATTGGACGCCATTGATCTCATAAGACATCGGAGGTGCATTGACGCCCGCCCCGCAATTAAATTGCCAGAGTCTGTCGCCAGTAGTCGAATCAAAGGCGGAGAGCCGACCGTCACCTTCACCAGTAAACACCAGACCACCTGCGGTAGCTAACACGCCACCGACCAATGGTTGCTCGGTGCGTACTTGCCAAAGGATGCTCCCATTTGCGCGAGTGTTGAGTGCAGTCAGTGTTCCCCATGTTGGTTCGTCGGAGCTTTCGGTCAAGGTGAATTTGATGACCTGTCCATGTGGGTCTTCTATCGTTTTCTCAATCATCATTGATGGTTTGTGTATGGCCGGCACGTAAACAATACCCGTGATTGGGTCGTACGAACTGGGGGACCATGAGGCACCACCAAACGAACCTGGAGCAACTAGGACGCCTTCAGGGGATGCACGGGCGAAAAGATTGTTTTGTGGGACGAACGGCTCAGACTTGAATAAGAAATCTCCGGTCCTTCGGTCTAACGCGTAGAACCAACCATTTTTGCTTGGGACTCCTACAGCGGATGCTAATCTATTGTCTGAAGGCGCTTCAAACAGAATTGGAGGGCTTGCAGTGTCGTAACCCCAAATATCGTGGGGCACCATCTGATAGTGCCAGTGCAGCTCGCCGGTTTTGACGTCGAGAGCGACCAAAGCGCTGGTAAAAAGATTATCCCCTGGTCGCGCTAGATCCGTATCTGCAGGCGAAGCGTTTCCGGTCCCCACATAAATCAGGCCAAGAGCTGGATCGTATGCTGGCGTCATCCAGGTCGAACCGCCTCCTGTTCGCCAAGCATCCGGAAAGTGGGGGGCCGCATTCATCTCTGCTTCAATCGAGCGATTAAGGAGGACGCCGTCTGGGGTGTATTCTCTATATTGGCCCTCCCAGCCCTCAGCCTTCGTTGTATGCCAACGCCAAACTTCGGTGCCAGTTTCTGCGTCGAAAGCGGCAAGATACCCACGACGCCCGTATTTCGGGTCGGTTTCCGACGCTGAGCCTAGACCCAGCGATGCCGCTATATCATGAAAAAGGCCATAGCCCGCGGATGTAACACCAGTTATTACTTTCCCGTCAGCAACGAGAGGTGGCATTTTTGCGGGGAAAGAATCAACCCCGTCATTGAATGCCTGTTTCTCTTCTGAGTTCATTTGGGCGGTCTCGCTCGAACCGGGTATAGCAACGAGGATATCCCAGACCATTCTGCCGGAGTTTCGGTCAAGCGCTATAAGGCGCCCATCATTAGTAGCCTGGAACACTTTTCCGTAGCCCAAGGCCGGACCACGGTTTGATGGCCCGCCTCGGGACGTTTCTGTTCGTTTTTTGTGTTCATAATGCCAGATCACACTTCCTGTGCGCGCATCGAGTGACGTTACGTGGTTGTTGGGAGTCGTAAAAAACATTTGACCGTCAGCAGAGAGTGGGTGTGTTTGGAACGTGCCTACGATACCAGTTTGATAAATCCATCTAGGAATCAAACGGGCCACCGTTTTTTTGTTGATCTGTGTTAGCGCGCTGAAACGATGATTGCTGTAGTTCTGTCCGAATGTAACCCAATTGCTGGGATCATCGGAGGCTGAGCTCAATCGTTGAGCATCTACTGGCTCAGCGGATGCTGTACCTATACAAAGAAGGAAGCTGAGGGAGCTGAAAATTGTTCGAAACCAAACTGAGTACAACAAGGTAGACTTTCTGTATTGCAGGCTTTGATTCACGATATGACCAGTCTTTCGAATGTTATGAGGCTGAAGTCAGCGTGCCTCAATCATATTTGATAGGCAAGATTTAAACATCCTCGTGTGTCCAGTTAACAACCTTGAAAAGGGGGTGCGCGTTTCGAGTAAAGAGAACTTGGAATCAGACCCGCCGGTCGTGAATGTGTGTTTCTTTTGACCAATGATGCCAAGCTCTTAAAAGAAATGGGGTATCAAACGTATGTGAGTGATATCCAATTAAACGAATGTAGAACATGGGCGGGAGGATGAGGCCACTGCCAAGCAGCTAAAATCCACGTGGGTGCATACAGAAAA
>CAZSYW010000048.1:0-13635 GCA_964611315.1 uncultured Rhodospirillaceae bacterium | reverse complement strand
GGTGGCGATGGTGGCGATGTAGCTGGTGGTGATCTTGCTGGCGGCGACGGTGGCTACGGCGGCGGAGATGGTGGCTGGGGCGCTGATGGAGATTCTGACACTGGCACCGGCGACGATCTGCTCGGTGGATCTGGTGTTGGTACCGGTGGTGAAGGAGACGTGCCACCTGGTGATGCTATGATGGCTGCGGATGATGGTCCCCCGCCGTTGGGGGATGACGATGGTCCCCCGCCGTTGGGTAACGAAGAGCCTGGCATGGGTGATATGGCGTCAGCCATGGACGATGCAGCCATGGATGATGATATGCCTCCGCCGGACGAGGGTCCACACGATCATGAGGCCGGAGACGTAGGCGGTCCTCCACCTGAGGGCGGTGTCGACGATATTGTTGACGGATGAGTTTCCGGAGATATTGGACAGTGAAATTTTAGAAAATAAGTTTTAAAATTAGCCCTCGGAGATTTTTTTGTATCTCCGGGGGCTTTTTTATGTCGTGATGTACCGATGCGTAGTGGTTTAAAGGCACTAATACTCGTTACTCGGCAGTTTGGCGTCAATATCGGACCGAATGATATTCCGGAACGGTACAACGTGGACGATCGTGAATTGTCGTTGGCGGAACTTGCGTCCGTTGTGGGGAAGTTCGATTTGCGGGCGAGGCCGAGCAAATTGAATGAGGCTCAACTCGCAAAGTCGCTACTTAAAAAACAGCAAATCTTAAGGTTGAGTACTGGCAGATATATAATTGCGCTTCGTTACACCCGAGAAAAGGATGGATCCAGGACTCTCTTAATTTTGGATCCGAGTCAGCCAGAATCGAAATCCCAAACTATTGACATAGATGAAGTAAAGAAGGTTTGGCGTGGAGAGGTCTTGCTTCTTAAAAAGAGGCTACGGCTTTCTGACGAAAATCAGGAGTTTTCAACAGGCTGGCTTATAGGGGAATTGTTTCGGAATAAAACCGTTGTGCTGCAGGCGGTGGTGATTGGGCTACTGGTTAATATTTTAGCTCTCGTGCCGGCAGTATTTATGATGATAGTCCTCGATAAGGTCGTCAATTATCAGGCGTATTCGACTTTGTATGTTATTACTTGTGGTGTCTTATTTGCCTATGTCGTAAATGGATTTTTGGGATACATCCGGACTTTTATACTCGATTTCTTGGGTCAGAAAATCGATGCAAAATTATCCATCCGGGCGTTTGACAGACTTCTAACTCTGCCCATGCAACGTTTCAATACTGGCTCAGCCACGTTGCAACGGATACCGCAACAGGTAGCACAAGTAAAAAGTATCCTGACCCAGAGAATTTTTCCGACAATTTTAGATGCTATTAGCCTTTTTGTTTTTGTACCGATCCTGTTTTTTTATAGCCCCATTCTGTTTTTCATAGTGCTCGGCTTTAGTGTAGTTGGAGCAATGCTGACTATCGTTGCTGGAAACAGGCATAAGAAAGCACTTGGAGTGTCCTCCAGGCTCGACCGACAAAGACAGGATCTTTTGTCGGTTGTTGTAAACGGAATCGAAAACGTGAAGGGCCTCGCCTTGGAAAGATCCTTACGCGATGCATGGAGAGACGCGGAAGCTGAATACTTGTTGGCGAACGAGAAAACCCAGCAGCTCGGGGCGGTTCAAGCGGGGATTCAAGGGACGCTGCAGCAGTTAATGACGGCCGCCGTAATATTTGTTGGGGTGCATCTTGTTTTTGCCGGCAGCGTTTCTGCCGGGGTATTGGTTGGTTTTAACATGTTGGCCTCCCGCGTATCGAGGCCGATTACTCAGCTGGTGACATTAAGTACCGAGTTTTCCCGTTTGTCACAGACGATTAAATCGCTTGCCTCGGTAATAAATTCGACATCGGAGACTTCGAATAGAGGCCAAAAGCCGCAACTCCAAGGTGGGTTGGAACTTAAAAATATCACTTTCGAATACGAGGCTGGTACGCCAGTGCTGCAGAACTGTGACTTGGTAATTGCACCCCGACAAATTGTTGGACTTACAGGGAAAAGTGGCTGCGGGAAAAGCACAGTTGCGAAGCTAATCCAGGGTTTGTACAGGCCACAAACCGGGGCTGTATTGCTAGACAATATTGACCTGCGCCTTATGGACCTAAGTCACATCAGATCGCAGATTTCCCTCGTCGGTTCGGAGAGTTATTTTTTTCAGGGCAGTATTTTAGAAAATTTGCGGAGACCAATGCCTAGTGCTCCGATGGAACGGGTTCGGTGGGCTACCCAAAAGGTGGGGGTACATGATGAAATCGAAAAAATGCCCCAGAGTTATGAAACTATACTTGAGGAAAATGCGGCAAACCTTTCGACCGGGATTCGACAGAAGCTGGCAATTGCAAGGGCGCTTATGCGGAATCCACGGATCTTAATCCTGGACGATGCATTTAGTGGTTTTGATGTCGAAAGCGAAATCCATTTGTTTGAAACGCTGGCGGATATAGCGGTTGGTCGAACTATTTTGATGATTTCTAACCGATTATGGCACTTACAACTCTCCAATAAGATATTCGTTTTAAACGAGGGCAAAATAGAACAGTCCGGATCCATTGATGAGTTAAAAAAGATACCAGGATTTTTCAAGGAAACGTACGACAGGCAGTTGCGTGTCATGGCGTCGAGCTTTGCTGACCCCGGCTCTCAAAGAGACGAAACTGAGGTAGTGAAAAGTGCCTGAGACCAACCCACAAAAGCAGGCCGTTTTACGCACATTAGCTGCGGGTGACGTGCTTTTTAAGGAAGGTGACGTCGGTAATGTCGCTTATATCGTCGAATCTGGTGTGATTGAGATTTGCCGATTCACAGGTGAAGACTATGTAACTCTTGCGGAACTGAAAAAAGGCGCACTGTTTGGGGAGATGGCACTGATCGACAGCCAACCCAGAAGCGCTATGGCAAGGGCGACCGGTGAAGCGGTTGTCAAAGAAATAGGTAAAGAAGCTTTTCTTCAGTATTTAAAAAGTTCGCCGAATGTTGCATTTAACATGATGCAGCAATTAGCGGGTCATGTACGGACGGCGAACAGTAAGTTGTCTGTAGATGCTTTTTCCGATGGAGGTTCGGATAATATTGAAGCAACTGCAGGTGCGGATTTAGAGTCGGGTAAGAAGGAAACTGCAGGTGACAGAAAAATTTCAGAATTGCTGGATGAGTTTGATTCGGATATCGAACGGTTACGGACCCGTAAGAGTCCGAAACCGGTTGCGCAAGCGACCATTGTCCTTTCTGCAATTTTTGTATTTTCAATAATGTGGGCGATCTTGTCCGTAATAGATACGACGGTTTCGGCGAGTGGGCAGGTAACAACGTCAACCCCTAACATAGATGTGCAGGCAAACTATAGTTCTGTTGTTAAAGAGGTGTTGGTGTCCCGCGGCGAGCAAGTTGCAAAGGGGACGCCGCTGGTTGTTTTTGACTCTACGTTGCAGGCTGCTGATTTACAAAAAATTAACAGTAAAGTGGAGGCGACCGAGGCAAGGATTGAGAGGCTGCTTATTGAATTGGCAATGCGGGATGGACCGGTTGATTTTGAACCCGGGCCCGGCAGGCAGCGTGATATTTTTCGTGACCGCGTTTCTCAGTTCCAGGCAAAAATAGCCTCGCTTGATACGGATATTGAAAAAGTTTCCAAAGAAATAAGTTCAACACAGGAAGATATGAGAATCGTGGAGGAACAGCTTGCGATTGAACAGAGTCTTGAGGAGGCCAAGACAAAGTTGTTCGAGGAAGAGTTAATTTCGAATACGCAGTTACTACAGTCGAAAAGTAAACGTCTTTCTGTGGAGCGAGATTTTCAAAAAACCAGCAACAAATTATTGGAGCTCAGGTCCAAAAAGTCCAATGCGATTGCTAACAAACAGGAATATGTAAGTCAGTGGTACGCAGGAATTAGTGATGAATTATCGTCCCTTGAAAATGAAAGCGATACTCTCAATCAGGAAGTTGTTAAGATCGAACGAGAGTCTATGGATGTCACATTGGTTGCTCCCGTGGACGGTTTCGTCCTTGAGCTACACGGGCTTTATAAGGGTGCCGTTTTTACTGAGGGTTCCGTTCTAGTGACGATCGTTCCGACTGGGGGCGAACTGGCAGTTGAGTTTGATATAAGTCCAAAAGACATAAGTAAACTGGTTCCGGATTCCCCAATAACTATTCAGTTGGAAGCTTTACCAACACAAAAACATGGGGATCTGTTGGGCAGGCTTACATATCTATCTGCCGATACGGTAGCGGAGACGCTTGATGGTGAGCCAGAAAGTACATATCGCGCCCTAGCGACGATCGAAGAAGTGAATCTTCGTGAGACTCCGCCCAATTTTCGCTTGATTCCGGGAATGAAAGTTACCGGAAAGTTTAAAGTCGGAGAACGGCGCTTGATAACATATTTCATCTACCCAATTCTGAGAACTATAGGCGGCAGTTTTTCGGAGCCGTAGCGCCTGTATTTAGAAATGGTTTTAACACACGACACGGGTAAATGGATGAATGGTGACGCGCTTTTATAAGGATTGTTTTAGGACCTAAGAGTATGCGTTTACATTTTATAAACATCCTAATGTTATCTCTTGGGGCAGTCGTCTTCTCTCCCATGTTCGATGCTGATGCTGAAACTTTAAACGAGGCGGTTGAACGGGCGCTGACTGAAAGTCCAGAGATAATCGCAGGTCAACTCTCTGTATTGGAAGCAGACGAAGGGCTGTCGCGCGCAAAATCGTCATGGAAACCGGATGTGAGTTTGAAAATAAAGGGTGGAAGGACAAGGGCAACGACAGACACGGCGACTTCTACCGCTGACACAGAATACTTTAATCCTATTTCAACGACTCTCTCGGTTTCTCAACATTTGCTGGACTTCGGCGAAACTCGCGCGGGAATTGAAAAGAGTAAAGTCCTAAGGAGTATATCAAAGGAACAGATTCGGCAGACACGGCAAGAAATTATTTTCGAGGCGATCACCACTTATATTGCTGTCTGGAGGGATTTGAAGTTACTGAAGGTTGCGACGAGTAATGCGACTATTTTGGGTGAGCAGTTTCGGGCTACGGAAAAACGGTTTTCCATGAGAGAGGTTACGAGAACAGATGTTTCTCAAGCGCAGGCACGTTTGCAGGGCGCTATTTCTAATCGTATAGCTGCGGATTTAACTCTTCAAGATTCGCTGGCACGTTACGAAGAGGTCATAGGGCCCCTGGCTAACTTGGAAGCCATTTCTTGGTCCGTCCAGAATCTTGAAGAGTATCAACTCCCTTCTACTATTGAAGAGGCAAGGGATACGGCATACGCCAAGAATTCGGGTATGAAGCAGCTGCGTTTGCAACATCAGGTAGCAAAGTATGGCGTGTTGGAGAAGAAGTCCTCGTTGTTTCCCACGATCTCGTTAGAGGCTTCTATGTCGGATGGTCGGAATTCGTCGGCAACTACTGAGAGGTCCAAGGACTTGGTCCTGGAGGGGGTTTTAACGGTGCCGCTTTATGATTCTGGGAAATCGTGGTCGAATTTGAAAAGCGCTGAAATTGAAACCCGGATTCTTCTACAAAATGAGAAATCAAAAAAAATAACGTTGGATCGCAAAATTTTATCACTTTGGAATACTTTGCAAAGGACGGATGGGCAAATTTCATCGATTGAAGCCTCGGTTGAGGCGAACAGAACTGCACTCCACGGTGTTAGGCGGGAGGTAGAGGTGGGTACTAGGACAACGCTGCACTTGTTAGACGCGGAGAATGAGTATGTTCAGGCAGAGGCTAGCCTCGTTTCGGCCACACACGATAAAACACAATCCCACTTTTCGCTCATGTTTGAGTGTGGTCTGTTAGACGAGGTCTTCACGCGTTACTAAAATTCTATTTTCATTGCATTTGACCGAGAGAGTTGTGAAATACCCATGGTGATCTAGGGATAGGTTTTGTACTTAGCAAATGGGAAGTGTCCCTATCCTGAAGCTTGGTACTGGGGATGGAGGGATAAATGACGGGCAGGCTTGAGGGAAAAGTAGCCTTGATTGTTGGTGCAGGTTCAGTCGGCCCTGGGTGGGGTAACGGAAGGGCCTGCGCGGTGCTTTTTGCGCGTGAGGGCGCTAAGGTATTTGCAGTCGATATTGATTCGGAGGCCTGCGAGGAGACCCAATCCATAGTTGAAAAGGAGGGGGGCGTTTGTATTACTCATCAAGCTGATGCCGTGAAGCTTAAGGATGCGGCGTCCATGGTCAACGCGTGCGTTGCTGAATACGGCCGCATTGACGTACTGCATAACAATGTCGGGGGATCCGTCCCGGGAGGTGTCGTTGACATGGCGGAGGACGTCTGGGACGCGAATATCGACTTGAATTTGAAGAGTGCGTTTCTCTGCTGCAAGTTTGCAGTGCCGGCGATGCTCGCCAGCGGAGGTGGTGCTATCGTAAATATTTCGTCGGTTGCAGGAATGCGGTATTTGGGTCGAGATATGATTTCTTATCACGCGTCCAAGGGGGGCCTAATCGAATTTACGCGTGCTATTGCACTAAAATATGCGAGGCAAGGTTTGCGGGCTAATACGGTCTGCCCCGGTCTGATGAATACACCTTTGGTAACGACTCGTATTGCGGGCCAGTATGGGGATGGCGATGTTGCGAAGATGATTTCCGACCGGGACGCCATGTGCCCTTCCGGAAAGATGGGTGATGCTTGGGATGTGGCCTATGCATCACTTTACTTGGCATCGGATGAAGCTAAGTACGTTAATGGCACCGAATTAGTAGTAGACGGTGGCTTGACCGCGCGGTGCGTGTGAGAGAACGATTATGTTTGAGCATCAACTTTTCTTATACGCGGTTTTGTCTGGGGTCTTACTTGGAGGTTTTTACGCCGCAGTTAGCGTAGGGTTAACCCTTTCTTTCGGGCGATTGAACATAGTCAACATCGCCCATCCAGCGTTTGTGATTCTCGGATCTTATACCGCGTATGCAACGAATCTTTCATTAGGCCTAGATCCTATAGTCAGTGGCGTTTTGTGTATGCCAGTTTTTTTTGTAGGCGGAATTCTTCTTTACCGAATTTACCATGGCTGTTTTGAGGCACGTGGCGATGAGTCTTTGCGCGGCATGGTGTTTTTCTTTGGAGTGATGTTCGTAATTGAAGTTGCGCTGATCACGGCTTATGGAGTTGATTATCGTTTAGTGGATGCTTCGTATATCGGTGGGACAGTCGGATTTAGAGGAATAGAACTCCCGCTCAGGATGATAGCCCCTTTCCTTATGGCTTTGGGACTGACACTTAGCCTCCAAATTTTTCTGTCCAAGACTTTTACGGGGCGCGCAATCATGGCTGTTTCGCAAGACCAGATTGCCGTGCGACTTATGGCGATTAATCCGGTTCACATTAAACAAATCGCCTTCGGCCTTGCCCTCATGACAGCAAGTCTGGCAGGTGCTCTTCTCATCGTCATTGGTCCCGTTGAGCCATCTATGGGGCGCCAGTACATTGGCAGGGTGTTTGCGATTGCCGTGCTGGGCGGAATGGGGAGCGTGCCAGGAACGTTAGTCGCGGCTTTAATTCTCGGAATTGCTGAGAGTTTGACTTCCACCTTTTATGGCCCGTCGTGGTCACCGGCTGTGGCATTCGGATTATTGTTGGGAGCGTTGGCGCTGCGTCCACAGGGACTCTTTGGGCGTTAGATGATGCGTGGAACAGGATTTTGGATAGGTTTGGCGTGCGTCGTGATTGCAGGAGTCATGGCCACGCGGCTTGGAGTCAACGAATACTATTTTTTCGCTGGTTACGTGGTATTGCAATTTGTCGTAATAGCGACTGCATGGAATATCCTAGGGGGCTATGCCGGTTATGTAAATTTTGGCAGCGCCGGATTCTTTGCAATCGGAGTGTATTGTTCAATTGCACTGATAAAGTCACTTGCTGTGCCACTGCCAATCTTAATTTTAGCTGGGGCGGTAGCAGCGGGGACAGTTGGTTTTGCCATGGGATATTTGACGCTTCGTCTTCGTGGAGTTTATTTTGCCATAGCTACTTTGGCGCTCGCAATAGTACTTGAGACTGTTGTCGCTAACTGGGGTTACGTCGGCGGCGCTGCAGGGACTTTCGTAATGCGTCCTCGAGACGTAATGTTTTTCGATAGTTATATCGAATATTTATTTGTAGTAATGTTATTAATAGCAGCAGTCGCCGTTGTGGTTGCTCGCACCACAGAACTTTCCCGCCTCGGCCGTGGACTCCGGGCAATTCGTGACGAGGAAATTGCTGCTGAGTGTATGGGTGTTCCCACTCTTAAACTCAAACTGGTAGCGGCAACAGTTAGTGGTGCGCTCATGGGTGCTGCTGGCGCGCCATTTTCTTACTACGTGACCTACATTGATCCGCCATCTGCCTTCAATTTGTCTTTCGCAGTTAACGCTGTTGCGATGCCGATGATCGGTGGAACTGCGACCTGGATTGGCCCGGTGATAGGGGCATTGCTGCTTGGCTCTATTCAACAAGTTGCGACGGTAACTATTTCCTCTGAACTGAATTTATTGATAGTTGGTCTAACGCTAATAATTTTTGTGATACTAGCCCCTGACGGTTTGGTGGGGTTAGTTCGCCGAATTGTGAGTAGAGCAAGAGGGCGTTGATGGAAGCACTACTGCAGGCAAATTCGTTAACCAAGCGTTTTGGCGGCTTCACAGCGCTAGACAGTGTTGACATTTCTGTAACAACAGGAGAGCGACTCGGACTTATTGGGCCAAATGGTTCAGGTAAGACAACTTTTATTAACTGCATTTCAGGTTCTCTGAGGAATGATGGAGGGGAAATAATTTTTGATGGAGCTGACATTTCTGTATTACCAGCTCACAAGAGAATCAGGCGCGGTATTGCCCGAAGTTTTCAGATACCTAAACCATTTCCCAGCATGACTGTTCGAGAAAATTTGTTGATACCTAACGAATTTGGATCGACAGGATCTAGAGCCAAGGAGCTCTTGAGTCCAGACGAAGTTCTTGCCTTGATTGGCTTGGCAGAAAAGGCTGACGAAAACGCTGCTCATCTCACACAAATAGAATTACGCAAACTGGAACTTGCCAGGGCAGTCGCTGCAGATCCAAAGCTTTTAATTTCCGACGAGTCTATGGCGGGGCTTTCGAACGCTGAAGTAGATGAAATTCTTGGAATACTTTTTTCACTGAATGAACGCGGCATTACTATTATCATGATAGAACACATCATGCGTGCAGTTATGCATTTTTCTGAACGGATTGTTGTATTGGATGCTGGTAAAAAAATAGCGGATGGCACACCAGAATTAGTTGCCCAAGACCCGCGGGTGCAACAGGCGTACCTTGGCGACTAGACTCATAGTTGAAGAATTGGTCGCGGGGTACGGTGCGGCACGTGTTCTGCATGGCGTGTCACTTCATCTCGAAGAAGGTGAAACGGTAGTTTTACTTGGCGCAAACGGTAACGGGAAGAGTACTGTCATTAACTGTTTGATGGGCTTGGTGCATCCAATTTCAGGCTCAATATTTCTTGAGGAGGATGGTGTCAAATTGGACCTTGTAGGCCTTTCCACAGAGGACATCGTTAATAAAGGTATCGCTTTGGTCCCAGAGGGTCGACGGCTCTTTCCCGAACTAACGGTTAGAGAAAATTTATTATTGGGATCCTATCGGCCGGCGGCCCGGCCCGGGCGAATTCAAAACCTTGAAATTTGCCTTGAGGCATTTCCCGTGCTCGCTGATCGTCAAAATCAGTTAGCTTCCAGTATGAGCGGCGGTGAACAACAGATGGTGGCTCTTGCTCGTGCTTTTATGTCGGCGCCAAGATTTCTTGTTGTAGACGAACCGTCTGTTGGCCTTGCACCCATCATGGTGAAACAAGTGATTGAAAAGATACATGAATTAAAGGCAACACATGGCCTGACTGTTTTGATGGCGGAACAAAATTTTAATCAGGCGATTAAAATTGCGGATCGGGGGTACGTGATGGTGCAGGGACAAGTCGCGTTTGAAGGGGCTAGCGCTTCAGATCTTCAAGATAATGAATTTGTTAAGCAAGTCTACTTAGGTGCATGATCAGTTTTTGTCTAAATTATTTTTTGATCATTTAGGAACGTCCGTAAAGCTTTATTAAAATGCTCAGATTGCTCCACATTGAGGAAATGGGAAGCATCTGCGACCACCTCCATCTTTGAATGTGTCACGTGCTTATGTATCACCTCTGATGCTGCGGGCGGCGTGCTTGGGTCGTCGGCACCGACAAGAATAAGAGTCGGAGCGGAAATACGAGCCAGATCCTGTAATTGATCCAGCTTTTTTATTGCTTGTGCACACGCTGCGTAGCCTGTCGAAGGTGTCGTTTCAATCAGGTGTTTAACGCGTTCGACGTCTGCTTTTTTATTGGCGAGATAGGATTGGGTAAACCAACGTTGAAGCGTTCCGTCAGAGATTGAATTCATTCCATGCTTCTCGGCTGATTGTATCCGCGCGTCCCACACCGGCAGGGTTTCATTAGGCATTTGGCAAGCTGTCGCGCATAACGTTACGCTGTGTAATTTCTTGGAGTGTTTAGCGGCGAGGAGTTGGCCGATCATTCCGCCCATGGACAACCCAACAAAGTGGGTTTTGCTAACGTTCAGTTTATCCAATAGAGCAACAACGTCGTCTACTAAGAGAGTGAAACTGTAAGGTCCGTCCGTTGTGCTGCTCTCTCCGTGACCTCGGGTATCATATCTGAGGACTCGATAGTTTTCCCACAGCGCATCCATTTGCGGCCACCACATGTCGCGGTTCGCGGCTAGACTGTGGCTCATTGTTACCACCGGTGCATCCACAGGACCCTCAAGGTCGTAGCCTATTGAAATACCATTTGCTTCAATTTTCACTTTTTTTACCTTTGCAACATGTATTTCAGTTTTGATTGCTAGTGTCAGACTCGGACATTTTCTTAGTCTGCAAATCTTTGTAACCGGGCGCAAGCCTAGGAAGAGGGCTGGGACAAGAAACTTTTTAAACAAAGACAAAAATGTTCTGGAAAATATGATACGAGGCCTTCACATTTGTAGCAAAACAGCTTCGGTCGTGTGGTTTCGTTGAGGAGATAGTTATGAATGCTGAAGTTCTTGTATTGCCCGGGGAAGGGATTGGACCTGAGGTGGTAAGAGAGGCAGTAAAGGTCCTCGAGTGGTTTTCATCCTCTAAGGGTTTGAACTGCAATATTCGCTTTGAGCAGTATGGTGTTCCCTCCTATGAGAAATATGGCGTTTTAGTCAGGGAAGAGGTTTTTGCCGAACTTTCCAAAGCTGATGCGGTGTTATTTGGCGCAACGGGAGGGCCGGAGTTTGATGCGCTCCCGCAGGCAGTACGGCTCTCCAGTAACTTGTTAGCGATACGTAAGCATATGTCGGTTTACGCCAATTTGCGTCCTGTCATGGCTTATGATGAACTTTCATCTGTGACTTCACTTAAATTATCTGTGAGCCGCCAGGCTAATTTGTTGGTAGTGCGCGAGTTGAACGGTGGAATTTATTTCGGGGAACCGCGTGGTCGCAAGTTTGTTGATAGTGGTACTGAGACGGCTATGAATACACTTACTTATACGACGACCGAGATTGAACGCATCGCGCGTGTTGCTTTTACTATTGCTCGGGCACGGGGTGGGCATTTGCATTCAGTCGATAAATCAAATGTGCTTGAGACCTACCAACTGTGGAGGGACGTTGTCGTCCGTATTGGAGCCGAAGAGTTTCCGGATGTTCCTCTCCATCATATCCTTGTTGATAATTGCGCAATGCAAATGATTCGTGACCCAAAACAGTTCGATGTCATTCTTGCAGACAATATGATTGGGGATATTCTTTCAGATTTGGCAGGGGCAATCACGGGTTCTCTTGGTATGTTGCCCTCGGCCTCGTTGAGCGATGCTAATTCCGATGGTAAACGAAGTTGTCTTTACGAGCCGGTTCATGGTAGTGCACCAGACATAGCGGGACAGGGTATAGCTAATCCTCTCGGGGCGATTCTTTGTATAGGCCTGATGATGGAATATTCGTTTGGCCTTCCTGAGGCCTCAACGCTCCTCAGGCGAGCCGTGCGACAAGTGCTGGCCGACGGGGTACGAACGCCGGATATAAAGACAAAGAGTTTGCAGCCGGTCTCTACCGAGCAAATGGGTGATGAAGTGGTGCGGGCTTTAACGAGAATAACAAATGGGTAGAGAATAGCGGAGCATATTGTGACCCAGACCGAACCGATAATTTCTGCGGACTGTCATATTGATTTAATTTGGCTGCCACCTGAACTCTTTGTTGATAATGCTCGCTTGTCTCTCAAAGATCGCATGCCATTTGTAATGGATAGCGAGGATGGGCCTACTTGGGTGTCGCGCAACGGGGCCAATTTTGGTTTCCAGAACGGTATGGGCTCGGCCGGTCGAAAATACATTCCAGGCGAAATATACCGATCCGACCGTATGGCGGCTCAGGGCCTGTACGAGGACGGCAAAAACGGCATTAGACGTCTAACGGATCCAGACCTCAGGGTCAAAGATCAGGATCTGGACGGGGTTAGTGGTGAGGTACTGTACGGCATACTCGGCGCGGCAGCTCGGCTGGAGGATCCGTTGGCGGCGGCAGAGATGATGCGAATTTACAATGAGTGGTTGGCTGATTTTTGTTCTCACCAGCCGCATCGTTTTGCCGGGATTGCCTCAATCCCAGGACACGACATGCGCTCCGCTGTAGCCGAAATTGAGCGTGTGGCAAAACGTGGCGTAGTTAGAGGGGTAGAGGTCCCAAGCACTACCGATGCTAAGCCGCTTTACCATAAGGATTGGGAGCCATTGTGGGGAACTGCTGCTGAGGCTCGTTTGCCAGTTCACTTTCATACTATCGGGGGCCCACGGCCAAATTTTGAAACAATGGGGCCGCGGGAATCGCGAAAGGCATTCGCTGTTTACATCACCGGTTTCCAGCTCAATATGGCTCAGAAGCTGATGGAAATCATTTATGGGGGTTTATTGGAAACTAACCCCGAATTGATCGTAGTGATCGGCGAAAGCGGTATAGGATGGATCCCGTATCTGCTGGATCACATGGATCTTGAGTGGGAGGATCAATTCAAGGATCTAACTTTGACCATGAAGCCATCCGAATACTGGAAACGGCAGTGTCGGGCGACATATCAAAGTGACCCGGTCGGTGTTCGTCTGTTAGATCTTCTGGGCGAGGAGAACGTAATGTGGGGCTCAGATTTTCCCCACCCGGACGGAGTGTGGCCGGACAGCCGTCAATTTATTGAACGTGAGCTTGGGAAAGTGTCTAACGTGACACGCCGGAAGGTAATTCACGATAATGCGGCCAAGTTATATCGCTTTCCCAAAAGTCCTTAGCGTGTGGTCGTATGTCTGCCTTTGGTTAGCGGGTTTTCGATGCCTTATCGAATGTCATGTCGGAATTTAAGCGGGAACGAGAGCGTTGACGCTGTAGCTCATGGACTAAAAGTCCTGCCCTTCAATTTTTGATTAATTGGTTGTATCAGTATTTTCCAATGTTAAGTCAATACAAATAAACACTAAACATCGTGATATTGGTTCTTGAGACCTCCAGCTAGGCTGTACCAAAAATAAAGGTTCCACCGCAGTTTTGGTGTTTTGATCGGTATAAT
>CAZSYW010000047.1:0-13822 GCA_964611315.1 uncultured Rhodospirillaceae bacterium | reverse complement strand
ATGGAGACGAGGTTTTAAAGATTATCGCCTATATGCGACAGGAAACGGAGCGTGTTCGGCTTGAGGCCGAGGCAGCAAAGGCCGCCGAGCAGTAACTCCGCGCATTGTCCATCGTGCTCAGGGGGCTGTGCAGCGCTCCAGACAAGCCATTTACATTAGCGACGATGAACGCCGTGTGCGGCGAGCGACGCGTACACCGAACTATTCCCTCGTTGGCGGCGTGAGTTGTAGGAAACCAGGATCAGTTGTCATGGCGACAGCGCTTGCTAGCACTTTGTCGGCGGGATGTGGTAATTCCAAAGGCAATGGCAAGGCGAGGGGCGGCCCAATTTCTCGAATAAGTTTACGTAAAATCGCCGTAGCGAAATCGTCATAGTCCTCAGCGAGCATTAGGAACGCCCCCGTTCCTCCAATAACCTTGTCGCGGAAGTATCGGTCCACGAAGGGTTCTTCGTTTACTATGGCTAGGCCATTAATTATTACGCCTTCGGCGATGGCACGGTCCCGTATTGAACCGGGGCGGGAACCGGAATTAGCCTGTCCGTCCCCGGAGATATCAATGACCTTTCGCCAACTCGTGTAGCCACTGTTTTTGAATTGTTTTATCGAAAACTCGATCGCTCCGTATATACCGGTCTGACCGCCGCCCACCAAACGCGGCATGCGCCTAATTTTTCGTGATAAAGCGCGCCCCGATGCCGTATCGGTAACTAGCGTCCAATCGACAGCCAGGCTTTGAGAATTATTGCTGGACCATTGTACCACTGACACAGCGATTCCGTTTGGTGCCGATGACTGAATAGTATCTATGAGATTTGGGTTACGGAATGCTTCGGCGATTCCAATCGCCTGAAGTTCCCATTCATTTTGATCGACGCTTGATGACAAATCAATCGCGAGAATCAACTCAAGATCAACCCATTCACCTTCTTGTGCATAAACGGTCGTAGCCACGCAAGAGAAATTAAGTAGAACTAGAAAAGACAAAAAGTGGAGTCTGAAATTATTTCTAGCGCGAAGAATGGCATGTACAAACTTCAAAGCCGTAGTGCGCGCAGATAACCTAAGGCGCCTAATTTTAAGATTCGAAAAAACAAAATATAATCTTGGGCTTTGCACTGGGTAGGTCACCTTCGGTTGCAATGATATATTGGTTTTGCAAGTTTAGTGGAAGAATGTCACGAAGTAAGTTGTCGGACGGCTACATACTTCAGAAAAAGCACGCAGCCAATAAAAGACTAAAGAGAGAAATAATAGCGCGGGGGAAAGTATTGGACACGCCTGGGCTGTTCTCGGTGCATTATAAGTTCGGACACGGGTCTTTTGTGGGGAGTTAGCTATTGGCCTATAACAAGAAATCGAATAAAGATCATCGTGTTTGAGGTTCGATTAAGATATATTTTGCTGCTTCATTTGCAAGCGAGGCATAGTATTTTTCATATGAGACACCTGATAGTACTGTTGTTCAGTGTGGCGCTATTACAAGCTCCCAGCCTGGCGTGTGCGGACTTCGATGGAGGCATGGCTGCTTTTCAG
Source organism: uncultured Rhodospirillaceae bacterium (assembly GCA_964611315.1). Lineage (GTDB taxonomy): Bacteria > Pseudomonadota > Alphaproteobacteria > UBA7887 > UBA7887. The sequence continues at coordinate 12,286 of CAZSYW010000047.1, read as the reverse complement.
CGGGGTGACTATGAGACTGCTTTAGAGGAATTTCGTGCTCTGGCGGAGCAAGGGGATGCGGATGCTCAGGCCATGCTCGGTGGGATGTATAGCGCCGGCCGTGGGGTTCCGAGGAACTATATGGAAGCGGTAAAATGGGCTAGGCTCGCGGCTGAGCAGGGACACTCGGAAGCCCAGTTTAGTTTGGCGATTTCGCATGCGTTTGGCTTCGGTGGTTTGTCAATTGATGTTGTTGAGTCCTACAAATGGGCAGCTATTGCGGCAAGCAACGGTATGGCGGACGCGGTAAAATTTCAGGAATATATTGCAGAAGAGATGACAAATCAGGAGATTGAGACGGCACGTCATCGTGCTGGGGAATGCATAAAAAATAATCACAAGGGCTGTGTTGGCCAGCAGCCGAATGAGGCAGTCACCCAACCTCAAGGTGACGTCAGTGATAGCCAGGAAATTCCGGAACCGAATCGGTTGGAGAAATCAAAGGCTGAGTGTGAAGAACTTGGCTTTACGCCAAAGACGGAAGCATTCGGGAACTGCGTTTTAAAGCTGATTGAGTAGGTAGACAACTAGCCTAATCTCAATTTGTGTACACCGGTGCCGACCGGTAGTTTGCAGCCCGTTAGTTCTTTTAAGCATCATTTCGGCCGTGAACTTTCCTCTATTGCTTCTAACGCATATGTCGCCGCAAGGCGAACCATATCATCCTCGTCGTTCAGCGCTTGGGAAAGGGCTGGAATAGCCTTGGCGGCATCGTTGCCGATGTTTTCCAAAGTTGTGGCAGCAAGAGATCGCACTGTCGGGTCTGAGTTTTTCATGGCTTTGATCAGTTGTTCCACGCCGGCCCCTTCCATTTTTGAGATGGATCTTGATGCGGCGAGTCGGACGTCGCTGTCGTCATCGCTTAATGTTTCAATCAAAGCGCCTAATACGTGTTCTGACGAATCTCGAATATTCCCAAGTGCTGTCGCAGCAGCACGACGAACATTGGGGTCATCGTCCTTTGTTACGACAATAACAAACGGTATGGCCGGCTCTGACTCAGGTCCGATCGAGCTAAGTGCCCTCAGTGCAGCGGCGCGCACAGTGGGTTCTGGGTCATCCAGTACTTCGGAAAGAGCCGGGATAGCTATCCCGATGACTAAATTATGAAGGCGTGTATACAGCGATTGGCGAATCGGAGTGCGCATTGGTCGAGGCCAAATGGGCTTGGGGTCATATCCGGCGGGGTCCGCCGAACGATCACGCCACGGGCCAGTCTCCGGCCAAGTTGTGTCACTGGCAATTTTGCCAAGGGCCGTGGCAGCGGCTCTACGCAGGTCACCAACGGGTTGGTCAAGTGCTGCCAACAGCTCGGGTAGCGCACGCTCGGCATAAATACCGGTGCTGCCAAGAGCGATGAGTGCTGTGGTCCGTACAGAGGGATCCGGGTGTTGTTGAAGCGTTTTGCGGAGTACAATGACAGCGTCAGAGCCCAGCCCTCCGAGGGACCCAGCTGCCGCGAGTCGCACTGACTCGTTGGGGTCATCCAAAAGGTCCGCAAGAGCCGGTGCAATGATAGCCGCCTTTTTCGGAAATTGATTCAAGGACGCTGTGACAGTCAAACGGACACCGGGGTCAGGGTCGGCTAGTGACAAAATTAGTGCTGGCACTGCAACATTTGCATCTGCACCTATTCGTCCCAGTGCGTCAGCCGCGGATGCACGTACGTTTGCCATTTTGTCGTTGAGTGTCCCAGCTAAGGGGCCGACGGCTATACTTGCGCTTCGGCCAAATTCGCCAAGAGCGTCCGCGGCAACTTGTCGTTTGTAAGGGTCTTGATCGCCCAAATCTTCGATCAGTGCCCGGACATTTGTTTGGAGAATTTCATGCGAACTATCGGCTAAAACTGATCTTGAGCACAAACCTAGTCCCACCAGCAATGTTAGTACGACTACCCACATCTCGATTTTATTTCGGGAGAAAACCGTCTTACTCATTTTACTAGGCGCCATAAGCCAATCAGGGTCGTGTTAGTCTTTTCGTCAAATGCCACGATTTGGGAGGATGAATCTAGTGTTTATTTTAAGGAAGCCGAGGCTGTTCGTGGCATTAAATCGTTATCTGGTACTTAGCATTTAAGTGACATTGTGGCCAAGGCAAGTCCCTAGGTCGCTTAAAGCTTGTTTAGGGCAAATAACCTTGATTGTTTGCATGCCCATTGCCCTCGCAGGTTTTAAATTTATGCCTAAATCATCCAGGAATACTGCCTCATTAGGTTTAATCTTGAGTCTGTTACAGGCGTAGTGATAAAATGCAGGTTCTGGTTTGCGATGGCCGAGTTTACTAGATTCGATGACCATGTCGAAAAGCTTCATGACATCTTTCGTTCCCGAGTCTGGCGATGTATCCTCGCTTGATCCAAAATTGTTAGTTAAACATGCGGTTTTGTACTGTTTCGATATTAACCGCAAGGCACGGACCATATCCTGGCGTAACTCCCCACGAATGCACCTCAGGACAGCGGCTCCCTCGATTTTCTGTCCGGCGTCCTCTGCTTCAGCTTCGAACGCAGCACAAAATTGTGGGATACTTAGTTCACCGCGTTCAAGCCTCGCCCACGCGTTAGCTTCGCTGTTCACAGAGTTCAGCCTGCGAATGAAATCTTTTGGCAGATGAACCTTCGCTTCGTAACGATTGAACGCTTCGAACGGGCTAGTAGTAAGCACGCCGCCGAAATCCCAAAGTACGGCGCGTATGGGAGTGCGTGGTGCTATTTTAGCCGTCATTCCGGAGCATTTCCTGGAAATCGTTCACGCAATTCACGTTTTAGCGCCTTACCACTTGGATTACGGGGAATCAAATCTATAAACTCGACTGATTTCGGCAATTTATAGCGTGCAAGCTTCCCGATGCAATGCGCCTTTATATCATCACTGCTCAAGGTGTTTTTGTCGCGAACGACTACGGCTAGTGGTGATTCACCCCAAATTTTACTTGCTTGACCGATGACTGCAACGTCACGGACGTGTGGGTGTGAGAGAATGACATTTTCTATCTCCGCTGGATATACATTCTCCCCGCCAGAGATAATCATGTCTTTAAGGCGATCTTGAATATAAAGGAAACCATCCGTATCAACCGTGGCAACATCGCCAGTAAAAAGCCAACCTTCTCGAAGAGATTCTTTGGTTGCCTCTGGGTTGTTCCAATATTTTTTCATGACGTGCCGTCCACGTACGATAATCTCTCCGGGTTTCCCTGGTTCAACGTCGGTACCGTCTTCATTTACAACACGTATATCCGTGTGGAAGAAGGCCTTGCCACACGATCCAGGGTGGTTGGCTACATCCATGCCGGTCAGCAGGCATGCTGGGCCACAACATTCAGTTAGGCCATACGCTTCATTGATTGGTATGCCGAGGTTCTCGTACTCCTTGATAAGAGATACCGGCACTGGTGCTGCTCCACTCATGATCCAACGCAATCGCTCGTGTTTGTATCGATTTGCCTCAGGCACTTGTTTCATAAAGTTCAACATCGCCGGCACGGCCAAAGAAGTATCTATCCGTTCTACCTCGATTAGATGCCAGGCTTCAGCGGCGTCAAAGCTACGCTGAACTACGTTGGTAACCCCTAGGTAGACATTGGCGGTGACCGGAGTAAGCGCACCAACGTGATAAAGCGGTAAAATTAGCAAGTAACGGTCGTATAATTGCACGTCGCCAGTTGCGGACCAGGTGATGCACGCCCACATTGCGGAATTATGGGTGTGTACAACACCCTTCGGCAACCCCGTCGTTCCAGAGGTGTACATGATGTAAAGCATGTCTTCTTCATCTGCTGAAACTGTTGGCTCCTCGCGTGATGATTGCTCACGCAACAGATTGTAATCGATGGCAAATTCAGATTTTGCTTCTGGATTTCCATCAGGTGCCGCAACGAAAAACCAGTTTTCTATGGCAGTGTTGTCATCGCTTCTAGAATGGATGTCTTCGACTTGCTTGGTAAACTCCTCCCCATATATCAGCAACTGCGAACCCGAGTCCTGGAGAATGTACACAAGTTCATCTGCAACAAGGCGAGTGTTGAGTGGAACAGTTATAGCGCCGAGCTTGGCAAGGGCGAAAAAAGCCTCAAGGTAAGTGGGGCAATTCAGCATTAGCAGGGCAACTCGGTCGCCCTTTTTTATGCCGTGGTCAGTCAGGACGTGGGCCATTTGATTGGAACGTTCGTTCAATTCCTTGTATGAAAGTCTAAGGCCGCTTGCGACATCTACGAAAGCTTCCAGGTTCGGGCTAAGGCTGGCCCGTTTGCTGAGGAATAGTCCTACATTGTCGCGCATTTTCGCTTCATCCTCTTCCCTGGGGGCGCCTTAGGTTAGGGTTTCTTATGATCAAGGAGAACAATAAATGCAACTTTACGCTGTTTCACCGTCACCTTTCGTGCGAAAGGTTCTGGTAGTGGCGATAGAGGCTGGACTAGCAGATCGGATAGAGCATGTTTCGAGTGCGACAACCCCCACAGCTCCTGATATGGCGCTAACATGTTTTAACCCTATCGGTAAATTACCCACATTACTTATGGATTCTGGCACAGCCTTATATGATTCTCGCGTGATATGCGAATATCTGGATAGTCTTCAAGATGATATAAGACTGTTTCCCTCGGATTCTGCAGATCGTTGGCGGGTTTTGCGTTGTCAGGCATTAGCTGACGGCGTTCTGGATGCTGCGGTATTAATCCGCTATGAGACAGTTCTCAGGCCAGAGGACAAGCGCTGGGCTCAGTGGGTTGAGGGTCAGATGGGAAAAATCCGCCGTGGTTTAGATGCGTTGGAAACCGAAGCCGAAAATTTCCGGGGTAATTTGGATATTGGCACTATTACCACGGCCTGTGCGGTGGGATATCTTGACTTCCGTTTCTCGGATGAGGACTGGCGTTGCGTTCGGCCGAAGTTGCGGGAATGGTATTCGCAGTTTGCTGCACGTGAGTCGATGGTTACCACGGAACCAGCTAGATTTTCGTAAATAATATATTAAAGGGGTAGCACAGTGGATTTAGGGCTCAAGGGAAAGAGGGCAATTGTAACTGGCGGTACAAAAGGGATAGGTCGCGCAATTGTTGATCGCCTCGCGTTGGAAGGATGCCACGTAGCACTCTGCGCGCGTGGGGCTAATGACGTTGCAGAAGCAGTGGAAACCGTTAAGGCAGCCGGCGTCAATGGTTTTGGTAAGGCAGTGGATGTTACCGACTCGGTCGCCCTTCGCAAATGGATTGAGGAAGCATCGACCATGCTAGGTGGATTGGACGTGTTGGTCCCAAATGTTAGTGCCTTGGCTGTCGCAAATGACGAAAATTCGTGGCAAGCAGGATTTGACACGGACCTAATGGGGACATTCCATGCAGTGGAGTCTGCAATGCCTCATCTTGAGGCCTCCGGGAATGGCTCTGTTGTTTTAGTGGCGAGCACAGCCGCGTTGGAAATCTACCTTGGCCCTCGGCCTTACAATTCGGTCAAGGCAGCCCTTGTTGCATATGGTAAAGGGCTGAGCATTGAGTTTGCCTCGAAAGGGATGAGGGCAAACATAGTTTCCCCGGGCTCTATCTATTTCGAAGGCGGTGTGTGGGGTGAAGCGAAGGTGAATGCACCTGAGGTTTATTCCACAATGCTGAAACGTAATCCCATGGGTCGGATGGGGTCACCGGAAGAGGTTGCCAATGCGGTTGTTTTTTTGGCGAGTCCGGCGGCTAGCTTTATTTCGGGCGCCAATTTGGTGGTGGACGGCGCGTTGACCCGGCGTGTGCAATATTAATTTTTGGGGACTGCGCCAGAGCTAATAGGGAAACGATGGTGAGGGCTATAGGAGAAATCCATTTTGGGAAGGGCGTTTTGGCCTTGGAGGAGGGGCGATGTGCTGGGTGCTGCGCCGCCGAGTTTTGTTCCTTGCGGGATTGTTTACGCAGTTGAGAGGAGGTCGTTTAAAACCTGTATGAACGTTCTCAGGTCTTTCGTGAATAGTTGAGGTTGCTCCATTGCCGCAAAATGTCCACCCTGGGGCATGTCGGTCCAATGGACGATGTTATATGATTTTTCCACATAATCTCGGGGTGGCCAGGGAATGAATTCCTTCGGGAAATTGGCTACACCCACTGGCACCTGCACGCGCCCCCCCTCCGGGAGAAAGCTGCTTTTTTCATCGGCATATGCGCGATAAATCCATGAGGCCGTGTTAAAAGTCTCGGTTACTAAGTAGACCATTATGTTGGCTAGCATCTGATCCTTGGAAAAGGTAATTTCGACTCTCCCATCCTCAATGTCTCCCCACCGTTGAAATTTTTCTACAATCCAAGCTGCAACTCCTACGGGGCTGTCCATCATCGCGTAGGATAGGGTTTGAGGCTTTGTCGCTTGAATTTTGAAATATCCCCCTTCGGCAGCGATAATTTTTTTCGCCTCGCGGGCCCAGTTCTTTTCAGCGTTTGTTTCGGGGTAGGCATCTGACGAACGTACGCCAAACATGTTGAGATGTACTCCGTCACAGCGATCACTATGCTCAAAGCCTATCCAGCTTGCGATTACGCTGCCCCAATCGCCTCCCTGTGCCACAAAATGGTCGTAGCTCAACTTGTCCGCCATCAAGCTTGTTAAGAGGTTAGCGATGGCCCTTGGGCCAGTCGGTGATTGGGGCTTTGCCGAAAAACCAAATCCTGGAAGTGACGGTGCTATCACCGAAAAAGCGTCTTTTACACTTCCGCCAAAACGTTCTGGGTGTGCGAGTGGCTCAATCACGTTGAGGAATTCAACTATTGAGCCTGGCCACCCATGGATTAGAAGCAGAGGCTGGGGTGATGGGCCTGAGCCTACCTCATGGATAAAGTGGAGATCTAGACCTTCGACCTGTGTCACAAATTGTGGAAATCGGTTGATGGCTTGTTCATGTGTGCGCCAGTCAAAAGATTTTAACCAATAATCACAGAATTCCTTCATATAGTTGATTTCGGTGCCGTATTCCCATCCGCTTCCAACGGGCGCTTCATGCCACGGGTATGCTGATACCCGATCCCGGATTTGGGAAAGCTTGGAGTTAGGAATGTCGATGACAAAAGGTTGAACCGAAGACATGGTCGTCAGGAACGACTCTGGGCCGTCCTTACTGTCCCTCTCGTTAAGTGGTCGATTGATGATAACATAATGGGCTTATCTTGTGTTAGGAAGTCTTGGCGCTAGGATGTTCCCGTAGGAGATTTCTGTTGATGAAACATATCTTTGATCCGTTCGCCTCCGGTACGATTGAAAATCCATATCCGGCCTTGGCGCAGTTGCGCGCCAGCGAGCCGGTGTCTTGGAATGAGCCGCTCGGGGGCTGGTTATTGACGGCTTATGATGATGTTAAGGCCGCGCAAAAGGACCGCCGATTTTCTGCTGAGCGAGTGAAGCCTTTTACCGAGCACATGGCCGCCACGGAACGTCCGGAGCTGGAGCGGATGGGCGCGCTTTTGAACCAGTGGCTTTTGTTTCGAGATCCCCCTGCCCATACCCCTCTCCGTAGACTTTTAATTGATGCCTTCACTCCTCGGGCAATAGAGGCACTGCGCCCGCGTATTGGTGAGATAGTGGAAGATTTATTGGATCCTCTCTCGGATCGCAGCCAATTTGATATGATTGGTGACTTTGCTTTTCCTATGCCGGCTACGGTGATCGCGCACATTCTTGGTGTCCCGTCATCGGATGTACCAAAATTCAGGGCGTGGTCGAACGAGTTGGCGACAGTTATCGGGAACAGTCGCCAGGCACCCGATCGATTCCAACGCGGTGCTCGTGCGCTGTTTACTTTGACAGACTATTTCCGTGGCACGGTGTCAAGCCGGCGTGCCAAACGGACGAAAGGCGCGTTGATCGACGATTTGATCCAGGCCCGAGCTGCAAATAGTCCGATGAGCGAGGAGGAGTTGGTTGCGAGCTGCATTCTAATTTTGTTTGCGGGTCATGAAACAACGATGAACCTGATAGGAAATGCAACTTTATTGCTGCTGAAAAACCCTGATCAGTGGGCTTTGTTGAATCGAGATTCGAACCTAATTCCTTCCATGGTGGAGGAAGTGTTGCGCTATGAATGTGCGGCGTTCGTAATTGTACGGGTTGCCAGTGAGGATATTGAGATAAGTGGAAAGAGGATCTCAAAGGGGGACCGTGTATTTTTGATGTTGGGAGCCGCTAATCGTGACCCAAAACACTTTGATGACCCGGAGCGATTCGACATTCGCCGCAAGCCTAACCGTCATTTGTCATTTGGATATGGCATTCATTTTTGTATTGGAGCGCAGCTGGCGCGCGTTGAGGCTGAGGTGGCGTTCAAGCACTTGTTGCCATTATTAAGAGACGTCGAACTTGTCTCGGGAGACCTAGATTGGGACGATAACTTCGTCCTGCGCGGCGTTAAAAGCTTGTTGCTTCGTCGTGAAACGGCAGCTGCAGCGTAGGTGCGTGAGCCTAGCTGTGTTCTTGCCTCCTGCATATCCAAAGCGTGTGCGATGGGCTGACTAAATGACGAAAATTGCTTACGAAACGGGTTTAGATAAAAATCTGGCTAATTACCAAGCTCTGACCCCGTTGAATTTTTTGCAACGGTCTGCCGCGGTGTATCCCAGGAAAATTGCCTGGGTTCATGGGCAGGAACGGGTGAATTATCGAAAGTTCGAGGAGCGGTGCCGCCGCCTTGGTTCGGCGCTTGCTAGAAAAGGGATTGGTGCTGGCGATACCGTCGCTGTGATGGCGCCCAACGTTCCAGCACTTTTGGAGGCGCATTATGGGGTGCCAATGGTGGGGGCTGTGCTAAATGCCTTGAACGTTCGCCTGGATTCTACAGCAATCGCATTTATCCTGGAGCACGGGGAGGCAAAACTTCTCATTAGTGATCGAGAATATAGCCACATCATTTCCAAGGCACTCGCAGTTATGGATGATCCGCCTCCCGTAATCGATATTGACGACGTGATGTATCAGGGAGACGGGGAACTGCTGGGAGACCTTGATTATGAAGCATTCTTGGCGGAGGGAGACCCAGGTTATGAGACATTGGGGCCAAGTGATGAGTGGAACGCAATAGCGCTAAATTACACTTCTGGTACGACCGGAAATCCGAAGGGGGTCGTGTATCATCATCGAGGAGCATATCTCAATGCGCTCGGTAATATTCTGGCTTGGCAAATGCCCCAAAGTCCAACGTACCTATGGACGCTGCCAATGTTCCACTGTAACGGGTGGTGTTTCCCGTGGACAATTGTGGCGCTTGCGGGAACACATGTCTGTTTGCGGAACGTGGAGCCGGGAGAAATTCTGCGAATGATTCGAGACAATCACGTCACCCATTTTTGTGGTGCACCCATAATTCTCAATATGTTAATCGATGCAAGTGCGGAAGAATTTGTCGGAATAGATCATGACATCAAAGTCATGACGGCTGCGTCCCCTCCACCCCCTCCGGTGCTCGCTTCAATCGAACAACGAGGCTTCGAAGTCACACATGCATATGGTTTGACGGAGTGTTATGGACCGGGAGTGGTATGTGCCTGGCACGAAGAATGGAACGCCAAATCAACGTCGGAGCGTTCACATCTGAAGGCTCGCCAGGGTGTGATGTATCCCTCATTAGATGGTTTGATGATAGCAAAGCCTGAAGACCTCAAGCCGTGTCCTGCCGATGGAGTGACAATGGGGGAGGTAATGATGCGGGGCAATATCGTAATGAAGGGTTATCTTAAAAATCAGACTGCGACAGATGCAGCATTTAAGGGAGGTTGGTTTCGCACAGGGGACCTTGGGGTTGTGCACCCGGACGGTTATATTGAATTGAAGGATCGCTCAAAGGACATCATTATCTCCGGAGGCGAAAATATCTCCTCCATTGAAGTTGAAACTGTGCTCTACGATCATCCGTCGATTAGTGCAGCGGCAGTAGTCGCGCGGCCAGACAAGAAATGGGGTGAAACGCCGTGCGCTTTTGTGGAATTGAAGGCGGAATCGGAAGCTGTGAGCGAGGGCGATATTATAGCTTTTTGTCGGAGCAAATTAGCGCATTTTAAGGCCCCTAAAACGGTAGTGTTTCGTTCCCTCCCGAAAACCTCAACAGGCAAAATCCAGAAGTACCTGCTTCGTGAGGCAGCGCAGGAGCTTTGATTGGCTCGACAGATCTGACGTAAAAATTCAACTTGATGAAAGATCAGATTGTCATTGATGAAGTGTGAGGATGTGGTTCCGGACGGAGAACTCTGATATCCGACGGAGGTAACTCATCCCGAGTAGAGATCGATGTAACGAACCGCCGCTAACGGACGCTCTTACATTTTCAACACGTACCCCCCCTACAGTAACAGCCGATAGGCGCACCGGCGCACCGTTTACTGTACCGTTTGCGGTTCGATAGAGGCGAGAGAAGACCATGTCATCTGGTATCATGCCGACACGTTGGGCGTCATGCGTGGTCAGGATGACATCCGATGCCCCAGTATCGACAAGAAATAAAATTTCCACGTCATTGACAAGTCCCGTCACCACAAACTCCCCGTTGTTATTCACAAAAAATTGAGCTTCGCCCATCAACCTGGCGGAGTCGCGTTGTGGTGCAAGTGCGCTAACTAAATTATGAGGGTTTATGCTGTTCGTACGCCACACGGTGTAGCCGTATGCCAGGATCAAAAGTACAACTGTCCATAGGGCTAGGTAACGGAGGTTCGCAAAAGGTCTTCGAAGCAACAGCGCGGGGCCAAGGAGAATCAACAGAAGGACCAAATAGACCAAACGTTGCAAGTGCTCGCGGGATTCCCATACACTTGGGTTAAGGCGGAAGAGCACTAAGGCGGCTATTATTACTACTATCAAGCCGATTAGAATGGTCTTCGTGTGGTTGTTCGCAGTTTTTGGGGACTTTAGATTAGTCGGGTTGGGCCTCATTGATCAGTTCGTCACGTACAGTTTGAAACCAGCAATTACAAAATGTCGAGTACGTTTTCCGGTGGTCGGCCAATTGCCGCTTTGGTTTTAGTCACCACGATCGGCCTTTCGATCAGAATTGGGTGCTGGATCATGGCATTAACTAAGTCGGTAGCTGTAAGGTCCGGATTGTCTAACCCATGATCCTTATATTCTGTCTCTCTCTTTCTCATTAATGCGCGAGCCTCGATGCCGAGCATCGACAATATTTGGGAAAGCTCAGTTTTGGTGGGCGGTGTCTTTAAATATTCCACCACTTCAGGCTCAATCCCGCGGTCCGTCAAAAGTGCCAAGGTCTGACGGGATTTTGTGCAACGAGGGTTGTGGTAGATTCTCACTGTCATGATTTACTTAGTGGTCGCCACATAGACGCCATCCCAGTTTCCTTCATTGTCTGCAGGGGATTCTACTTGGTATTCCGCGATCCGCTCATCAAAGAGATCATAAAGACCCTCATTCCCCCAAACAACGCATAGTTCTCGACATTTTTTGGAGAGTTGTTCGGCTTTTTGCCACTTTTGGGCGCGGTATGTCATAAGCAATTCATCGTGTTGGGTCTTATAGGCGATAAATTCGGGAGACGCCCCTGTTTCTGCATCGCCCAAAAGTCCGAAAATTCGAGTTGGACGGGTTTGGCCTTTAACTTGAATTAGGTCTAGTTCGACGCAGGCGTAATCCGTAACTTGCTTCTGTGTGTCCTCTCCTATTACTACTGGGACACAGTAAGTTTTGGACTGTCCTTCGAGCCTTGAGGCCAGGTTCACGCCATCCCCTAGGACGGAATAATCAAATCTTTGATCGGATCCCATGTTACCGACGCAGCAAATGTCGGTATTGACACCAATCCCGATTTTTACGGTTAGTTCGCGTTCCTTTTCGGCCAATGCGAGCATAGCCTCGGCTGAACTTATTTCCTGCTCCGCCTCTAGCTCGCCATTTTCCAGTCGTTCCGTCGCCGCCTTAATTACATCTCTGGCATGAGCAGCGCGTTCGTCGGCCTGTGCTTTTACCGTGATACCAACGTCGTCGCAGGCTTTCAACATGGCAAGAGCTGAATCGCATGCGTGGAGTGGATGTCGACTGTCATCTAGTGGGGCATTCCAGAATGCCATGATGCAGTCACCCATATATTTGTCGATGGTGCCCTCTCGTTCCAGAATGACCCCTGTCATTGGGGTCAAGAACTTGTTGATAAATTCAGTCAAGGACTCTGGGTGCTCTTTATAGGTTTCGGAAATAGTAGTGAATCCTCGTATATCGGCAAACAGAAGGGTCATCTCCTTCATCTCTCCACCTAGTCTAAGCAATTCGGGATCA
>CAZSYW010000046.1:0-13824 GCA_964611315.1 uncultured Rhodospirillaceae bacterium | reverse complement strand
TGTCGGGCCGGTATAGCGGCATACGTCCAGCCGACCTCGTTGGATCAGCCCTTGCTCATCAGCCGCCCAATTAGTGACCCGGCAGACGATCTTTTTCTCGGCAGCCCCTGAGGACTTGCCCGACGCACGACCAGACGATACTTTTTTCATCACGGGCTCAGGGGATACGAGGGATGGCGTTTCTTCGTCGGAATGCCACCTCAAAGTAACCTCAGAGCTTGGCCTAGTTCAACCCCGAGGGGCAAACAGGATTAGCGATTAATGCACCAAAGCCTAAGGGATTTAAAATAAACAAACTTGACAGGCGATTGATCCTGGCAAGCCGCAGTTGATGACCTAACGATTGTGCTAAGGCGACCTCGCGATATGGGCGCGCCGGAACTAGCCGCGTTCCCTGGTCGATGGACGCAAAATTTGGACCTATTCACCACTTATACGCAGACATAAATCTCACATAATCAGAAAATTACAGCATCCTCTACCGCCCCTTGTGTGAAACCGGATGCTCAAACTGGTACCATCAATGCCAGTAGGTCATTCGCCACTTCGCGAGGGAAATTATCAAGAAACACTGGTGAACATCCGATAAAATACTCAAAGATAAGGAACTTGACAGCAAAATTGTTGTGTGCCATTTGGTGGCAGCGCAATCGCCTGGGCCCATGCCTGCGGTGCAAAATGGGTTGATCCACCCCAAGAGCACCACCAATCCGTGTAATCATGTTTCGCTAGGAATCCGGAATCGGAAGACCCTTTAGATCACGGCTACTCTAGCAAGCGGGCTTCATCGTTTTCTGCAACTTAAGCGCAATGAACCCAGCCTAGTTCATACTTGACTTTAATGCTTTGATCTTTTGGAAACGAAAAATCGGGGTATCCGAAGTAAAGACGGTGGATCTGTATAGTTTATCTGCTTCCCCGGTTTTTGTTATTTAATCGCGATCATTAGTTTGTTCCCGCTTTTGCTCATGACTTTAAATGGATCTTAGGAGTAACTCGCATGAATGCTAAGACGAGCAAAGTTTTGGTAAAGGTTCTGCAAAAGATACCTTTGTTCCAAGGATTATCGCCAAGTAATACCGCCAAAATCCTTTCCACATGCAATCACGAAATGTATTCTGAAGGACACAAACTCTGTATGGCTGGATCGAGCAGCGAAGAGATGTACATTCTCCTTACTGGTGGTGTTTCAATTCTCAACCCCGAGGGTGTTCGTGTTGCATCAATATTACCAGTAACCACCATCTGCGAGATGGGTGTAATCACTGGAGATCCGCGATCTGCGACAGTTGAGGTCAATACATCTAGTAATATTTTTGTGCTCGCAAAACAGCGATTTGATCGTGTACTCGCACAAGATGATGGTGTTCGTGCAACTGTTTATCGGAACGTGATCAAAGTGATGGGCGCGAAATTGCAGAATGACAATTCGCGAATGGCGGATCTTCAAGGAGAGATAGATGAACAGCGAGAGCGGACTATTGCAGCAGTGAATTTAGCTGCTTCGCTGGGAAATATAACCGCGGAGGACGTGGAAAGCCGTCTGGGCAAAGAAGAGGAAGCAGTTGATATAGGGACTAGCGAGTAGTTCCGAGGTTATCAGCAATTGTTTTTTAGTAGTTGTTTCTACGTGTGGCTTGCTTCAGTTGACATGCTCAGTTAGCATTGGATTAGCGCTGCTTTACATGTATATTTATACGAAAATAAGGGTGAATCAACATGGACGACTGGACATACTGGACACTGACAAGCATACTGATCGTGGTTTTTGTGTTTCAATTGACAAATTTCAATCGGCCATGGCAGAAACTGGTTATGCAAATTGAAAACATGGAGTTACGCCACAGCGAAATGCAAAGCCGTCTCTCAAGAGACAACGATGAACTAGAAGCGCTACAGGAGAGGCTAAATATTGTCGAGCAGGAAATAGAGAAGTTGGAAGCAACGCGCGAAGACATGCAGCTCGAATTCAATAAGCGTTTGATGGTAGAGATCCCAGCCGGCACCTTTACCATGGGAGGGTGGGATGAGGATAGCCCGCGTACAGAACTCCCAGCACACAAAGTCCAGCAATCGGCCTACTACATCGGGAAGACGCCCGTGACCAACTTGGAATACCGTGATTTTGTCAAGTGCACCGGGGCAGCGGCGCCGATAGACTGGCAGTTAGGGACGTTTCGAAATGGGACCGGCAAGCACCCTGTCGTCAACGTCTCGTGGCAGGAAGCACGAGTCTATGCTGAATGGCGTGGAGCAAGGCTTCCATCCGAGTCTGAGTGGGAAAAGGCAGCCCGGGGCACCGATGAAAGGCCCTATCCCTGGGGAACCCGCTTCACTGAGGGCGAACGTTGCAATGCCACCAACCAAGTTGGCACAACTACGCCGGTCGACGAATGGCCCGACGGCCGTAGTTTTTATGGGTTGTGGGATATGGCGGGCAATGTTTATGAATGGTGCGAGGATTACTACGATCCGGACTATTACAAGGAGAGTTCGTTGGCCGATCCGACGGGGCCTGAGGGTGGGCAAGAAAGGGTGATCCGTGGCGGCTGCTTCAATGAGACTCGCACAGCGCTGCGCACGACACACCGAGCAAGCTCTGCCGAAGTGATGAGCCGTAGTAATATAGGATTCCGTTTGGCTATGGACGCGGGCAATATGTGAACTGGTGATTAAGGGCTTAACCCATTTCCAACATCAACTGTGACGTCATTACTTAACGATTCAAGTCAATCACTGTTTTGGAAAGATTACGGACTGAAATGTAAACGCTATATCGCACAGCGACTGGTAACGGCGGAATAGTCTAAGTCGCTTCGGTACGTTTCTAATCAGGCATTAATGACCGAAAATGTGGTACGAGTAGGCACTGCCCGTAAACGTGTCTGCGATGCCACTAGTTCATAGGAGAATATAAAAAGTGGCTGCAGAATCTGACATTATGGATGAAAATACTAATGACGATGATGACGGCTCACGTTTCGACATTGGGCAAGTCCTTGATTGGATGGACGCTTCCGACCAAAGTGAACCTAAAGCCAGTCGTGTTGACGGTGAAGATAAAGACGTGCATGGCGAGGGACAGGAACTCTACGGAGATCTCGGTGATCTGGTGAATAATACCCAGGTTGATTCTGTTATAACGGATATGGGGTTTGACGTCGACGCGCTGGATGAGATGGGCCAGGAAGCAATACTGGGTGTGCAAGAAACTATCGACGACGGGCAACCGAAGGAATTTGGCGACGGATATTCTACTATCGGAGTAAGGGTCATTGAGGATGGACATACGGCAATTTTGGAATCTCTCCAATTCGGTGACGTGAATCAGCCGCCATCTGTTGAGGAGCTAAAAGAAGTCATAACATCAAACTTTGGTATTGCACATGGCTGGAAAATTGACAAGCTCAACGAGGCTATAAAAAGAGCACAGAATAGAGCTATATGGGACGGTAAAATAATTATTGCGCAGGCGACGTTGCCAGAGAAGGCAGAGGATGGACGGATCGTATATCACATCCGTGGAAAAAACGGAAACGAAGCACCTGTAGATGGCACAGAGCTTAATGCGGCCATGAATGGCGATGATATTAAGGCAACACTTAGAGTCAAAGAGTCTCCTACCCTTGTTGCGGCAGAGGCCAAAATCGCAACCATTGTAACACCGCAAAGCGGTAAACCCGGACTAAATGTGCTTGGGCAGGAAATCGTTAATGTTGGAAAAATAGCGAATCGGCCCGTAGCCGGTGACGGTGTTCGCTTAGAAGAAGACGCCTACATTGCCGATTGCGTTGGTTACATCTGTCGCATGGATAACAAGCTACAAGTCTTATCGCCTCTCTGGATCGACAATGACAGATGTGGAGCCCGATTCTTGTATTTTCCCCAGCCTAATTCGAATAACGTACTTGCCCCGTCTGATATTCTCGGATTACTTCAAAAAGCAGACATTTCGTTTGGTATTATTGAAAGTGCCGTAGAGAAGGTGTGCGGCAAAGGAGTTGGGTCCAAGCGTGCTGCTATTGCCGTCGCTCGTGGGCATAAGCGTGTTCCCGGAAAAAACTCAGAGTTTATTCCTAATTTTTCTCCTGAGAACGCACCTGAAGAGCTTCACTCGGAGACGGTAGACCATCGAAGTAGTAATGAGTTCATCCCAGTCGCAAAAGGCGATTTACTAGGAGAATACGTACCTGCAACTAAGGGTGTCGCAGGTACTGACATTTACGGGGAAGAATTGCCAGCCGCAGATGGTGAAGTCATACCATTTACCGTGGGTGCTGGTGTCAATGTGACGCCTAAGAGTGACAGTAGTGTAGAGGAAAAAGAATCGCAAGCAACTACGGATGACGATACCGATTTGTCGGGCCAGTTAATTCAAGATCAACATTGTCTTCTTTATTCGAAAATTAGCGGATCTATAAGATACACGGGTGAAACACTCGAAGTCTTGCCAGTGGTAGTCATTGTGGGGGATGTTGATTTCAGTGTCGGTCATGTCTCCACAAAGGGGGACGTTAAGATTGGTGGTTCGGTGCAGTTCGGATTTAACATTACATGTGGTGGAAGCGTGGAGATCGCAGGTGGAATAGAAAACGGCGTGACAGTACGCGCAGAAGGCGATGTACGAGTCAACAAGAGTATCATTGGGGAAAAAACAATGATTATTTCTGGTGGAAACGTTTCGGCCAGACTTGTGCATAACGCGAGAGTAGTAGCACAAGGTGACGTGACGATTTCCCACAGTTTAGTCAATGCTCGAGTTCATGCAGGATCCACAATTACTGTAACCCCGGGATCAGGTCGAGTTGGCAGTATTGTAGGTGGCGAGAGCTTCGCCGCGAAATCAATCCAAGCGAAAGCGCTTGGTTCGCCAGGGATGGAGCCAACGCGTGTGGGGTGTCGTCCGTCACCTCAAGACCTTGCGCACTTAAGCGCTTTACAGGCAGAACTTGCCAATAACCGGAAGATTGTAAACAAATGTATGAAGTGGATGGGGATCAAGAAATTCGACAAAAAGCAGATTGATCGTGCTTTTCAAGGCGTGCCCGATGATAAGCGTGAAGCTTTTGCTAAGGCTCTCCGGGAGGGAGTAAAGGCCGCTACACGTCTTAGCGAATTACCCCAAGAAATAAGCAAAACCTCAAATGAGCATCAAGAAACGATAAATAGGGGCCAAGTTAAAGCGTCTGAGGCGTTTTTTGCGGAGGTGGTAATCGAATATGGTATTCGTGAAACTCGTTTATTGGACAAGAGCGTCGGTGGAAGGTATGTACTAGCTGATGAGGAAGTTAGGTGGAGACCGCCAATCTAAATCGTTTCCGGCGATCATCTTACATTTTGTGCACACGCAGCTCTTTAGCTCGGGACTTCCCACGTGGTTGTTAGGCGATCTTTCGCCGTCAGTCTTACATTGTCATACCGGCGGTGGTGCGAATACCACCCATTGCCTGTTGTGAAAAATGTCCGCTTAGCTTAGGCCGTTCCTTTTATGGACTCGGTTTTTGGTTTTTTTACGAGTAGCTGGACATTTATTCAGCGTTAGCGTTTATGTGACGGCTATCGTGTAGCCCAATTTTGGAACGCACGTGATGATTTCGTGTGCAGTTAGTCTTCTTTCCGGACGCTCGTTGAAGGCTTAAATTAGCTTCCTTCGGGAGAGACGAACGGAACGGCAATTGTGTGACCAATATTTTCTCTTTGTCAAAGAATTAGCAAAAAGACTGGTCAAAGTAACCAAAGCTTGCCAGCTCAACGGCACCGCGCCAATGTTTATCACTAGTACATCCCGGCCATACGCATGGTTTAGTCGATTTTTTCGACCTAACGGTGGTCCATCATGCGCATCCACGGGCAAAGCCGCTGCAGACCGTCGAACAAATAAGTGAGGTCGTCACAGACTAATTTTGGACGGGGGCTGCAATCGACTGCTATACCATGGCGCGCTGATTGGGGGTCTAGACTCGATCGGTCAGCTCGACCAGTCAGATGGTTTTAACCCACCTCCAAATGGTCTTGAAATAAGCGCGCCTTCGCCAAACCGCGCGAGATCCGTACAGGTATGCCGTTTGGCAACGTGTCAGAAGTTCTCTATGTGGCGTGGTGCAGATGGCATTCTTTTCGCGACTTATCTAATTGCACTGAGTGTCTAAGGCAAAAAACAGTTGAGACCAAGCTTCGAATGAATAAGAAAGATCGAAAAACAAAGACCAAAGATCGGTCCGAAGTAATGAGAGAGTTGGACGATCTAGATATGCGGTATCTAAACTCGACAACCGATCCGGATAACTTAGATCCGACCTATTTCTCCGAGGAGGTCAACCTCGTCGCTCAAGAGAATTCGCCTTCGACGACGGTCTCTCAATCCGCACCTGGGATTCCGAGTGATCTCGAGCATTACGAATATATTGGAGAAAACGAAAGCGGATGGATGGCAATTGATGTGGCGGATGATTGCCTCAGTGCGGACATAACCCACATTTTTTTTGGTAGTGATGATTTACTCAGTGTGAATGACTTAATCCATTGCATCCGCGACAAATTTCTGATCACTCATGGCATAGATCAAGCAATAATAACACAAGTGTATGAAAAAGCTCGTAGTATGCCTGGTGCAACAATTGAGGAACGTTTTACCGTGGCGCGCGGCATCGGACCAGGTGCAGGAGTCGATGGTAGTATCGAATACCCTGTACTTGAGAATTCGCGCAAACGTTTCGTTATGGACATGGAGGAAGTCCCTCGCGCTTTAAATCATAAATCGCTTGACGCGATAAAGGCCTCCAACATCACAGGGTTGCTCGTCTTTCCTGGTCAGGTAATAGCAAAAGCAATTGAGCCAGGACCTGGTGACGCAGGTGTTGATGTCTATGGGAATACCATTGTTGAGGTCGGCGAGTCAGTTTGTCTATCGCATGGTGAAAATGTGGTGGAAAATGACAACGCATTGTCGTCTCATATTTACGGTTACTTATGCCTAAGTGAAGAACGCGTGTCCGTTGTTTCACCCTTATGGGTCGATGATGATGCAATGAGTGCCTATTTTGTGTTAATACCGCTTTATGAGGATGCTCCAAAACTCACGGAGGAGTGGTTACTACGTGACCTAAAGCGACTTGGAATCCGTCACGGCATAATTGGTGACGCGGTAAGAAAAATATCTTCTCATCCGATGCCATCTGTTGACAGGCCTCAGACGTTTCGAGTTGCGAGCGGAGATCTACCAAAGAACGGCCGAGATGCAAGTATCGATTATAAGTTTGATCCACTTAAACGTGCGGGACAAATCACGGAGGATGGCGGAATAGACCTTCGTGCGAGGAATTCACATGTATCTGTAACCGTAGGTCAAACATTGCTGGAACTATCGCTTCCTACAGACGGAAAAGTTGGCCGGAATCTGTGTGGCGAAGCGATCCCTGCAAGTGACGGTACTTCCATTGAGCTTAAGCCCGGTTTAAACGTTGAATGTCAGGGCGAAAATCCTATCGTATATCGCGCAAAGATTGATGGTAGTGTGTCATTAACCGAGGACACCATTAATGTAAATGATGTCATACAAGTTCAAGGCGCCATCGATTACGACACGGGTAACATAGAGTCTCCATCTGATGTAGAAATAAGCGGGGATATCGTTGGCGGGTTTTCTGTTATATCTGGTGGCAATGTTACCATAGGTGGTGTGATCGAAGCTGGAGCGACAGTTGTAGCAGGTGGTGACATCATCGTAGCAAATGGCATAAGCGGTAAGGACACGAGTGTAACGGCAAGAGGATTGATTTCAATGGGAACAATCCATTCTAAATTCATACAAAATGCAACGGTTATAGCCAGAGGAAACATCACGGTTGGGTTGTACATACATAATAGTGATGTTCGGTCCGGAGGCTCGATAAAGCTGGAAGGCCGGAACAAAATGAAATCGGGTGCGATTGTCGGTGGGAGAGCAGTTGCCCGTGATCGCATTGAATGTAGTTCAGTCGGTTCAGCAATGACTCGGGGCACAATTATCGGCCTTCGACCAGCCCCGGACGAGATCGCCAAATGTGGAAAATTGCGATCGTCGATCAATGACTGTGAAGCGAAAATACGCCGGTTACGCCAGGTGGTTTTGGCCTTTGAAGGAGCTACAGAGAAAACCGCTGTCACCGAAAAAACACGCAAGAAATTGCGAATACTGGAAGAATTACACGCTAAGCTCCTTGGCGAGTACACGTATATTTCAGATGAAGGTGCTGAGCGATTAAGGGCGGGGCGAATCATTATCCGGGGCACTTTGTTTTCTGGTGTTGAAGTCATAATCGGAGAACTCCATCGCCAGACGACGGATGATCTAATAGCAGTTCGAATTAAGCAACAAGATGAAAGGATCTTTTTCTCAAGACCCCAATCGAAATAGCTTATCTGTCATGCCCCCCGATAGAAATTTCGCGATGATGTTGGATTGTGGCCACGTGATTTCATACCTCTAGGTTGATCACTAAATTTGGTTGAGCTAAAGCGAAACCAATTCTTACGCGGTGAGTTCGCTGTTCGGTTGCAATTCGGATTGAGAAAACACGTTATCATCAAATCGGAGCGGATATCTCTGCGGCGAGGTTATATGATCCTGCCGCTGTGGTAGAGCTCAAATGTTGATCATAGTATGATTGCTCCAACCACCCTATAGATGGTTTTTGCTTACGGGCTTGAGCAGTCATTAGTTATCTGGCCAGTCGACCTTCGTCAGAGGATAGCAGACCATACTTATTTTGTGTGGCAAGAAATAATGCTCTGCTTAGCATAAAATCAGGGACTAGCAGACTTATTATCTCATATAGCCTAGGGCATAGTCTTGGAAATCGACGTGCGTTAGGATTCTTGTTCGCACTCGGGCGTAAACGTTTGGCGGGTGTCATTTTTAGCTGATCTCGGAGTGACCCTACTTGCGGTTAGCGAGGACCTCAGGCCTCTCGTGAAATGGATTGTCTGGCAACCACAGTCTGATTCAAAAAAATATGGAGCAGTGGTGTCATTGTGTAATCAGGAGTGTTCACATAGCCCGCTGTACAAGTTCGCACCCAGCAACTTCGCGCAGAACCGGCCCAATTGGGGGTCCATTTTCGCAGCTTGTAAGGACCCCAATACGGGAGCGTATGATCGCGAAGCCCGAGTCTCGACCGAATGAGCCAATGCTACGAGTCGGGCCAGTTTTTGCACGAGGATATGGCAGATTCCTCGAATGCACTGGTCGTCATCCAAACTAAGACCAAACTCAAACATATTCATTTAGCTTGAAATCCGGAATTATTGTGTGCATTTTTTCCTTCACCAACTACGAAACCTGCCGATAAATTGGGTGAGCGGGCCAGCGATATTGGTTGAGACCATAGGTTCCTGTAAAATGTGAAAAGGTCATTACTGCCCCGCGCGGAGTGTATTTTAGAGGTCACTACAACTCCTGATCACACTTCAACTTGGAGGCTCGGTCCTAGCTGACGTCCCGCGGGAGCACCGCAAGAAGGTCGCCGCGCAATTTCGCACCGTCTATTACGCCGCGGATCTAAAAAGCGCACGAGCCCTGCTCCAGCAAATGGTCGAAGTCTATGCCATAACCTATCCGACGGTGGTCGATAAACTGGAACGCTATGCAGATTTCTTGCTAGCTTGCTTTGCCTTTCCTGATGCCCATCGAGACCGATTTAGGACTACCAATGCCCTGGGGCGATTGAATCGAGAGATCGCCCGACGATCCGATGTCGTCCATATTTTTCCCAACGTCCCAGCCCGCCTGCGGCTGGTCCCGGCGCCCGCGATGGATTGGGCCGAGGACTGGACCACCGGCAAACGATATCTCGATATGGAGCTACCCAACGAATAGGCACCCCACGCGGAACGCCTTTTTACTAACATTGCAGGACCTGACCTCGATATTTTCTAAGGAAAATACATGACAGAAATTGAAAGCAATACTGAGGACGAGGGAGAAGAAGGATTAACCCTTGTGCAACGGGTGGCCATTGTCATGCTTGCTCTCGGAGAGGAGACCTCCGGTGAAGTGATGAAATATCTTACCGACCGTGAGGTTGAGGAAATCACAGAAGCTCTCGCGACTCTCAAGAATGTCTCCGCCGACGTAATGGACCAGGTCCTTGAGGAGTTTGAAGCCGGCCTCATGGCTGGTAATTGGGTCAGTCAAGGCGGTGTCGACTTTGCCCGCCAAGCTTTAGAGCGTGCAGTCGGGCCAAGAAAGGCACAAGAAATTCTCGACCGCATCTCATCTACGGTTACATCGGGCTTTTACATACTTCGGAATGTGCCGGCAGACCAAATCGCCCCCTTCATCAGCCACGAACACCCTCAATCGATTGCGCTGATTCTCTCCCAACTAGATGCGGACCAAGCCTCGGGTATCCTAACCCAGTTACCTGAGCGGTTGCAGCCAGACGTTGCGTACCGTATTGCCACTATGGAGAACATCGCCCCCAATGTTTTAAAAGAGATGGAGTTGAGCCTTGAGGAGACCTTGAAGGACATGCTTGGTGGCAACCAAGACGCGGGTGGTCCCAAGGTCGTGGCTGATATGCTCAATTTGACGGGTTCATCAGTCGAGAAAAATGTTCTTGACAACATGGATAGTATGGATCCGAACACCGCCGAATCGGTGCGTAATCTAATGTTCGTTTTCGAGGATATCCTGAAGCTTTCCGACCGTGAGATTCAGATCCTCCTACGCGAGGTAGATCAGAAGGACTTGGTCATTGCGCTAAAGAGCTCGTCGGAGGAACTGAAAGAAAAAGTGTTGGGCAATATGTCGGATCGGGTACGGCAATTCGTCACTGAGGAAATGGAGTTTACGGGACCGATGAGGTTAAGCGAAGTCGAAGAGGTACAGTTACGAATCGTGCAAATGGTGCGTCAACTCGAGGAGCAAGGCCAAGTCACAATACTAAGTGGCGACGCGGACGACCAATTCGTTTAAACTGGTCACGACATCACGTAACAGTCCGAAACTGCAGGCTGGACAAGGTGGAGATTCGTCTTGTTCAGTATAATAAACGGTATTCAAGCAGTGTATTTTATTGCTTACGAGAGAGCTCAAACTAACCCCTTGCAAAAACAAGGGTTACAGAATGTTGAAGCTGATCGGGTTTGAACCGACTACTTGAAGCATTTAATACTTAGATGGATGCAAAAAAACTACCACTTATTGCTTCACAGGGCTCATTCCGGGCGCACTCGCTAGCTTTATAAACCTGACGTCGTCGGTTTGGATCCCGATCAGCCAAGAACGAACAAGCCCTTCTACTACGTTGCAGCCAAAGGCCAGCGCCATAGCGTCGTCGCGCTTGACGGCGATGGCAGCGCGGCCGACAACAGCCGTCAGCCGCGGCAAATCGTGCAGGGGGGTGCGGGCGTCGAGCAAATTCGCCCGCGGGAAGCGGGATAGGACGTTTTCGATATCCAATGGTTTTCCCGGTTTCGCTATGACCGCTCACGCCTTAGGCATATGGATCAAAAAACGTCCACTCAGCTCCAAAATTATCCATCGCCACTACCTCGTCGCCACACAGCCGCGTGCGTATCGGCTCGATGTGCAGCCGCTCCGACAGTACCAACTCCTGCTCTGTGAGCGAAAAATCGATGCGAATGGCGGCACCAACTGGCGGTTGCGCGACGAACAAATAATCATCGCTCCAGGTCGCCGTCGCCCCTGCCACCCGCACCGCCTCCCGCGCAACCCACGGCGGTATCCGCACCCATAAGGGACCCGCCTTCTTCGCTTCGACCTGCAATCCATCACCGGTGTACGGTGATTGCACGCTTACCGCCTCCGTCTCGTGGTCGAAGAGCATATTGACCCAATGCCCCGATTCCTCTGAACGCACCACTTCGCGATAGGCCTCGCACAAGGACGCCACCGTGCCGCCGACAATATCCATATTGAACGACAGATTAGCCCGCCCTTTGCCCACCGACTTGTGCCCGTAGGGCGCTGGAAACCCGTAAGCGCCCAGATGCCGATCGGCCACGTCGCGCAGTCCATCAATATTGTCGGGATTGGGCGGATCGGCGATAAACGAGTTGTCGCGCAATTGCGAAGGCAGCAAATGCCCGCGCAACATTCGCTCGGCGTCGTGGTAGTACTCGCCAAAGCCCCAGCGTCCCAAAATCAGCACCGTCTCCAGTATATCTCCCGAATTGTTGGTCTCGCCGTGGTCGCTGTCCTCCTGCGTCGTCGACTCGCACGACCAACCCAGTTCGTCGCGCATCGCCCACAGTCCGTCCTCACAAAAGGCCATCACCTGCAGCATCAGCGCGCCGTCCCCGAGCAAATCAGCCAGTTGCGCCAACGACGACAGCACGCAGGTGATCGAATGGCTGTGGCTGGTATTGAAGCGCTGCTGGTCGAAGCTGCCGTCGGGCATATAGAATTCATTGACCGCTTTCTCCTTAAGTACCAAAGCCAGATCCAAGGCCGGCGCATAGCCAGTGACGCGATAGTACTTGACCAGCGGCCCCAGCATCCGCGCCTCGCCCTGGATAAAGCCGCGGCTATCCTGGTAGACGAGCCCCAACTGCTCCAGCGCGGGCAGATCCCAGCCATCGTCCGCATCCCACAACTCGCCGACCGCCGCGATGCTCTTTTCGGCCAACTCGCGCGCCTCGCGGTCGTCGCGGAATCGGGCCAGCGCGTAGAGCGCGTGGAAGCCCTCGCGGAGATTGTGCGGACAGAAGTTGAGCGGCGACCCGTCCTTGACCTCGCGGTTGAGCGGCAGCGCCACGGGCCCGCTATACGACAAAAACGCCGCGCGCCGGTGATTGCCTATCGCCACCTCATCGACCGCAGCTCCGATCGCATCTTCGGCACTCAGCAGCGCGTTGAGGTGCCGCCCCGGCACATGCGCTTCGCTGTGGACCGCACTGAAGGCCAACAGCGTCTCGGGCTCAACCAGTGACCGAAAGAAGGGCACGCCCCCGTCGTCGGCGTCGAAGACATTGTGCATGGTGCGGCAGCCGAGCCGGATCGCCGCGGCGATATCATTCGTATTGACGTCATTCAATTTGGGCATGGCTACTCCCTTTCAATCCTCAGTGATCGCGCTGGCTATGCCCCAGCGCCCGTCCTTGTCGCAGGCGGCATAGTACATCCGATAGCGCCCATCATCCAACGCCACCAGCGACATATCCTCCGCGTGTACCGCGTCCACTCCTTCTTCGCCGTAGCCCGCCCCCGCGACCACGCACTCGCCCCGTTTCCACACCGCACCGTCGGCAGAATGCGCGCTAAAAATCCGCGAGCGGAAACCCGCCATATCCGAGGCAATCGATGCGGCGGCAAAATCTTCGCTAAGGCTGCTGTCGCGACTGGGATGCGGCGGCACTGCGATCCCCGGCGGCACATCCTGCCAGGCCGAATAGAACATCGTCCACTCGCCGTCCCCATCTCCAGGCGGCACAACCTCACCCGCCGAATAACCCCCCGTCTCAAACTCGCTGCCCGCTGGCTGAAACAAATGCCCGGGCTCCAACTCGAAATCCACGCCATTGTCCGTGCGGGCGCTGATAATCCCCGCTGCGTCGCAACAATACAAGCGTCCGGCACTCGCCAAATAGCGCGGCGCCCGCACACTGCCCGGCCCCTGCAAGCGAATCCCCTGCTCCAACTCCCACACCAGCATATCTTCCGAAACCGCGCTGGCGATCACCGTCGGCAAGCTGGCATCCCCCCGCGCCTCGAAATACATCCGCCACCCGCCCTCATACGCCGCCACCGAAGGCGCCAGCACCCGCAGCGCCATATCAGCCAGTTCCGGCTGTGGTGCCACCCGAATTCCCTCCTCTGGC
>CAZSYW010000045.1:0-13999 GCA_964611315.1 uncultured Rhodospirillaceae bacterium | reverse complement strand
CAGGTCTTGGTCCGTCATACAGCTGTCGGATTTAATTTTGCCGACACCTATTACCGAAAAGGGCTTTATAAGGTAACAGACTTCCCCGCCACTATTGGCATTGAAGCTGCAGGTACGATTGAAGCCACCGGGAAACGGGTGAAGAATTTCAAAATTGGGGATCGGGTAGTTTTTGGTGGGGGACTTGGAACCTATGCCGAGGCGAGTGTGCGAAATACCGATGAGCTGGTGAAAGTACCACGATGGATGGATGATAGGGTTGCTGCGGCAGCATTGACCAAAGGCTGTACCGTGCAATACCTCTTCAATCAGACGCACAAGCTGAAGAAGGGGGAAACGGTTCTGTTTCACGCCGCTGCGGGTGGTGTAGGTTTGATTGCCAGTCAATGGGCGAAATCCGTCGGAGCAAAAATGATTGGCACTGCCAGCACACCAGAAAAAGCGCGGCTAGCACTGCGCAACGGTTGTAAACATGCGATCGACACATCCAATCAGGATATAGCCAAGGAAGTAATGCGTCTGACTAATGGACAGGGAGTTGACGTGGTGTTCGATTCAGTTGGTCACGACCAATGGACGGCGAGCCTCGCCAGTGTTCGAAAGTACGGCCTTATAATTTTGTTCGGTAGCGCATCAGGAAAGGCACCGCCACTAGACCTTTGGGAAGACGGAGCTAAAACAGCCTCTTACTTCATTCGAGCCAAGGCGGCCAATTACCTTTATGATGCAAATAGCCGCCGGAAAAGCGCGCGTCACCTCTTTCGCAAGATCCGCTCAGGCGAGATCAAAATCAAAATTGGCCAAACCTATCCTTTAAAAGATGCCCGCCGCGCCCACCGCGATGCAGAGGCGCGGCGCACAGTTGGCTCTACAATATTGGTGCCCTAGGAAGCCCGGAGCTAAGTTTTTGCCACAGGCATCCTTGGCTTACGGGGTAGAGAACTGGTTTTTCGATTTTGACAAGTGTATCCCCTATTTCGGTGAGGCACTCGTTTGCGCTATCTGGATCACGAAATGTCCACGGTCAACACCGGGACAGACACCGAAAACAATAGAGAAAATGTTGAATAGGAGAAAGGGCGTTAAACCATAATGCTAAATTTAGGATCCCAGACTCTCAAATATTAATCTTCTAACTTCCTTGATTTCATTTTCGTGGAGCGTCTTTAATTGGTTCCAACGCTCATCAGTCATCGTGTCCTGACGCCAGGCTGTCATGGAAATCACGTTGGTACCGTCACCGCTTTCTACTATATCTTCAGATTTAATTTGGATAACAATTCTAGGTACGAGGCACTCGGGGGCGTCACCCAGGTGATAATAAATTGTGTGATGGACAGGATCCAAATCAATCCTGGCAAAGATTGGCTTCCCCGTAGCTTCAGAGTGCCCCTCTATTAAGCCATCCTCACGCACGACCGTGGGCCCCATGCCGACGGCCCATTGGTTTAGCTTTTGGGGAGACGTCAGGAATTCTTCAATATTTTTTATAGGGCATTTAACGCGTGTCGAACAGATATGAGCGTGCTGATCAGTCACGTTCTAGGTTTCCACTGCCGCGACTACGATTATTTCGGCTGGCTCATCCCCCGAGGAGACATAAGCGTGGGCCATATTGCTATCGAAATACATACTGTCACCCTCCTCCAGTAGAGTGGGCGTATAAAACTCGGTGTGGATCACAACCTGACCAGATAAAACATATAAAAACTCCTCTCCCTCATGGGCCCGGAGACCGTCAACGTCCTCTAACGAAGTAGCGGTCACCCGATTGCGACTGGGTACCATTTTTTTGGACGAGAGTTCAGAGCATAGTAGCTCGAGATCGTAACGCGCTGTTGACTCTTTTTCCCCGGCACCCCTCCTGGTAACCGAACGCATCCCTTTGGAGATGGAAACCGCATCTGTACGAAAGAACGACACAACATCAACCTCTAAAACCCTGGCCAATATATAAAGATTGTGAGCGTTGAGAGGAGATATACCGTTCTCTGCCCGAGATAACGTTGCTTCCGAAATTGAAGTCGAGGTGCTCAGTTGCGCCAATGTCAGACCCTTTTGTTTTCGAAACTGGGAAAGTCGCTCTCCAATCCGGAGGCTCTTAGCTTCCTCAGATATATCGATTGAATGTTCCATAGACTTAGGCATTTCTTTACTCCCTAGAAACCCAGCAAACGTGGCAACCAAAGGCTCAATTGAGGTATATATGTGACAACCATCAAAGCACCTAAACTCACCAGGAGGAATGGCCAAGTCTCGCGCAAAAGTAGGGTCAATCCACACCCGGCGATCCTCTCAGCAGCAAATAGGCAGACGCCCAAGGGCGGTGTCAACAATCCAATATTTAAGTTGAGAATGGCAATAGCGCCAAAATGAACCGGATTTACACCCGCAGCCTGAGCCGCCGTGCCCAAGATCGGGATGAATAAAATAATAGCCGCCGTCGGATCTATAAACATACCTAAGATCAGCATCACTATGTTGAGAACCAACAGCAACAATGCCGGGTGGATGTCGAAATCATGCACCGTCCGCTCTACTAGGGCCGGGACGTTTTCCATTCCCATCACCCAAGTAAAAATAGCTCCGCAGCCAACGATAATCAGCAGCTGGGACGAGAAGACCGCGGACTGATTTATGACTGTTACAAATTGCTTAAGGTTGATGGAGCGATAGAGTAAAACGGCTATCAGCAGAGCGTAAAACGCCCCCAAACCGCCAGCTTCGGTCGGGGTCATAATTCCGCCTAAGATACCTGCCAATATGATTATCGGGATAAGAAGCGGTGGCAGCGCCTGCACAGCGGACCGGCCAACTGCCGGCAGAGATCTATCCAATTCGATGCTCTTAAAACCACGTTTACGGGCTTGAAACCAAACGAGCGTCATTTGACAAAACCCGATTAACAGGCCGGGAATGATGCAGGCTGCAAATAATGCACCGATTGAAACGTTAGTCATAGAGCCATAAATAACGACGATAAGTGACGGCGGTACCATCGGCCCTATGATGGAGGAGGATGCAGTGACGGCTGCCGCATATGCCGGAGCGTAGCCGTTTTTAGCCATCGCCGGAATGAATACTTTCCCCAGCGCCGCAATATCACCCAGGGCAACGCCGGTAATACCCGAAAATAATATGGACGCACCGATATTGACTTGTGCCAGACCGCCCGGCATCCAACCAAACAGAACGTTGGCTAGGGAGATTAGACGGTCGGTAATGCGCCCCTCATTTATGAGTTCTCCTGCTAATATAAATAACGGAATTGCCATCAAGACGAAGACGTCAATTCCTTGAAAAATACGTTCCGGGAGAACAGGTAAAAATGCCATTTGCCCGCTTGCAAACAACCAGACTATGGACGAAACCGCCATTGTCCAGGCTACCGGTAACCCCGCAAATAGAAAGCCCATAAAAGAGACGATGAAAAGGCCGAGAGAAAGGCTCATTTATCGTCACTCTTAAGACGCATCCAGGGCCTGTCATCCCAAGCTCGCTTGATCCGCATGAGCAAAAATAGAACGCCCGCACCAAAGGCAACCGGTAATGCCGAATAAGGAAATTGCAGAGAAATTTGCATACCGTCGCTGGTCTGACCTTCTGCAAATTGAACAGTTTGAACAGATGAAATAGTCAGGACGATCAAAAGTGCTAGGGTGATTAGATCCAACACCCGCATCCAGAGCCAATGGTGGTTTGGTGCTAGTAGTTCGGGAATAAAGGTTACCCTGATGTGGCCATTGATCAGGATTGACACAGCCGTTCCCGCCAGCACGGACCAAACCAGGGAATAGCGAGCAAGCTCCTCGGTAAAAAACGGCGTAAAGCTAAAGCCGTAACGCATCACAACCTGCACCACGATCAGCACAAACAGCACAAACAGGGCTGTCGCGCCGATCGTTCGCAGGAGACGTTCCAACAATTGTGTCATCGTTGGAGGGTTAACCCACTAAGTGGGAAATCCTATTTTGAAAGCCGAGCAACTTCCGCGATGACTTCATCCACTAGGGCCGGCGTATTTACATTCTCTTTCAGCCATTTGACGGCTGCCGGACGCACACGGTCGGCGAAAGCTTTTTTCATGCTCTTGGTGAAGGGGATGACAGTTACGCCTTTTTCCTTCGCCATTGTCACGTTCTTGGCTTCAGCAGCACGAGATGCCTTCCTATTGAAAGCAACCGCTTTCTTACCTGCAGCCATGACGGCTTTCTGTAAATCAGATGACAATCCGCCAAACCATTTGTCATTGATACCTAGGGGTCCAAATGAATAGATATGGCCATCCAGCATTAGAAATTTTTGAACCTCGTGAAGCTTAATGAGGTTGAATACCCAAACTGCGTTATCCTGGCCGTCAACGACACCCGTCTTTAATGAAGTGTAAAGCTCTGGAAATGCTATGGGTGTTGCAGAACCGCCCAATGTCAGAACAGGGATACCAAATATAGGGGCCATGACACGCATCTTGAGACCCTTCATATCATCCGGGGTCCTGATTGCACGGTTTGAACTATAGTGCTTGAAGCCACCAGACTCCCACCAACCGAGCACCCGAATACCCGTCTTGGTACGAATGTCCTCGGCCATCCTAGTACCGATTGGACCGTCGAGAAGCTTCCAGGCAGTCTGCTCATCCGGAAAAAGATACGGCATGGAAAGAACCTGAATATCTTTATAAATGGAAGCGTAGTTACCTTCGGATGCATCCGACATTTGAATGACACCTCGGCGGACTTGATTAAGACGTTCATTAGGTTTGCCAAGGGCACCACCATAGACGATATCCATTTTAATCTTGCCACCTGATGCTTTCTCAACTTCCGACTTAAAAAATTCATACATGCCGTTCACGGGACCAGCCCCTGGGAAACCTTTTTTCAGCATAAGGCCGGCTTTGATGTTTGCTGCCGATGCTTCCACCGCCAAACTGCCCGACAATATAAGTGCAGCGCCAGCAGCCAGTATTGTTTTGAATTGATGTTTCATAACTCATCTCCGTTTTTGATTAAAATTGAACGCCTCTTTAGGACTCTTGTCCAAGGTCTTTTATTGGAAGCCATAGTCATTTTTAGCTCCATCCTTAGTAATATATCCTGCCTCCAAATCCGCCCGGATTAATGTTTCTTCCCGGTCATTGGGATCACCCAGCCCTCCCCCTCCCGGGAGTTCCACGCAAAACCTCTCGCCTTGGGAGATTGTGTGAACCGCCTTATCTGTAAATTTTTTACCTGAAGCCAGTTGTGCGGTTCCAGTTATGCCAGCCCGACCTCCATCCCGACCCCGTGCCGGATTACGCATTCGGTCGAATGTCGCCGCGGAAACGGTAAAGGGATGGTCTTCCGTGTTGCCAACCTCAATTACCTGACCAAGCCCACCTCGGAAGGCACCAGGTCCCCCAGAATCGGGTAGGAACTCTTTACGCCAGAACACTAGAGGCGATTCTGTCTCGGTTACCTCAATGGGAATGGCTCCGACACCGCTCGGAAAGGCCGTAACTGAAAGACCGTCCTTGCCGGGTCGGGCGCCAACACCGCCCATAGCTACGTTCATCACGTTAAATCGCGAAGAATTGTCCCCTGATAAGTTTGGAGAATTAGAGGTGACATTAGCAAAAGGGAGAACCCAGATACTTCCGGCGCTCTCCGCCGGAATTCGCCCCTCTAGAGCCTCTGCAAGGCATCCGAAAGCAACGTCGGGAAGCATTTGTCCGATGACGTGACGGGCCGTCACGGGACTAGGGTGAACCGGATGAAGCGCCGATCCTTCTTCCGCTTCTGACCGAAATACGCTGAGCGAGCCGTGGTTGTTAGGCACAGACGGCGCGATGATGCATTTGAGACCGAAACAAGTATAGGCTTCCGTGTAACAAAGTGGCGAATTAATGCCATAAGAAGAAGCTTTCGATGTACCACTGTAATCAATGACTATTTCGTCATCCGACACCCGCATACTAGCCTTAATAAATACGGGTTCATCGTAACCATCTAACTCCATTTCGGTAGAAAAATCACCATTGGGAACCGAAGCAAGGGCATTGACCATGGCGTCCCGGGAATTGTTGATGATGAACTCGGCAAGAGGAGCAATAGAGGTAAGACTAAATTCTGCCATCATGTCTTGAAGGCGGGCCTCGCCTGTGTCGTTGCAGCTTACAAGAGACAGAATATCGCCTTTAACTTCAACGGGATTGCGGCTATTCGCCAGTAAGATGGTGAAAAAATCGTCGTTCAATCGTCCCTGGTCCCGCAGTCTCATGTGGGGGATCAAAATACCTTCTTCATAGATGGACTTTGCTTCTGCAGAAAAGCCACGACCCCCAACATCGATGACGTGGCAGGTGGAAGCAAAGAGCGCCGTAGGTTCGCCACCATAATATGCAGGCGACACCACGACAAAATCAAACAGGTGACCGGTCCCGAGCCACGGATCATTGGTGACATAGACATCGCCTTGCTTCATCTGGTCGACGGGATAGTGGGCAAGAAAGTGCTCTACGGCCCGGGCCATCGTGTTCACATGTCCAGGCGTTCCTGTGACAGCCTGGGCAATCATTCGTCCTTGCAGATCGTATATCCCGGCGGAAAGATCTCCAGCTTCACGGACGACCGAGCCAAAGGCCGTTCGGAGAATGGTTTGGGCTTGTTCTTCCACCACCGCAATCAGTCGGTTCCACATAACCTGCTGGTGAATTCTATCGAGGGCATTGGTTGCGCTTTTCGTACTCATATTTATGCGCTCCCTTTGGCTTGGTTTTCCATTACGATATATTCTAAGGAATTGATAGAGGCCGTAAAGTGGGCAGGAACGATTGTCGAGGTTTCGTCTTCGGCAATGACCGCAGGGCCCACAATCTCGACGCCAGGTTCTAAATCGAATCGCCAATAGACGGAGTAGTCGACCATCTCCTTTAGGCCAGCGTCATAGATTTTGCGGGTCCCGTTAACTTGATGTTCTGGTTGTAAAGCCGGGTTACGTGCCTTGGACGGTCGTTCAGACTCTGTCGCGACAGTAACCGACCAGGAAACACTCTGAATATCCATATCTTCTATTTTAAGACCGTAAATATCTTGGTAAAGGTCTTCAAAGCGCGACCTTAGAACTTGTGCATCTTCCTGCAGTAAAGGCCTATCATCCAGGGGAATCGGAAGATCGTGACCTTGCCCCACATAACGGAGTTCGACAATCTTTGTTGTAACGAGGGATCTGCTGCCAGCGGTCTTCTGCACAACCCCGAGGGCTTCGCTGTACATCTCATCGAGCATTGTGTTGAGGCTACCGGCATTAAAATTGGAAAAATTCACAGACTGCGAACGCACGACCTCGTATGAGATTGGTGCAAGCAAAAATCCGATGGCAGATCCAACGCCGGCACCCTTTGGAATCACCACTTTCGCAATTCCCAATTTCTGAGCTAGCCGCCCGGCATGGAGGGGTGCGCCTCCACCAAACGCTACCATGGTATGACGTCCGATAACCTTACCGCGCTCGACGGCATGCACACGGGCTGCGTTGGTCATATTTTCTTCGACCATTTCCAAAACACCGACGGCTGGCCAGTGGTCATTTAGGTCAAGTCCCACACCAATATCGCGGTTAAGAACAAATTGCGATTTCTCAGGTACCAGAGTTATTTTTCCCCCAGCAAATTTGTTTGGATCCAATTTTCCAAGAGCTAGATTGGCATCCGTTACGGTTGCGTGGTCACCCCCCTGGTCATAGCACGCGGGGCCGGGTTCTGATCCAGCACTGGCTGGGCCAACAGTAATACGCCCCATCTCGTCGACCTCTGCAATGGATCCACCACCCGCACCGATCTCTATCATTTCTATGACGGGAATTCGGATTGGGAGACCGCTACCTTTAAGATCGCGGTAAATTCGAGCGACCTCGAAGGATCGGGAGCGTTCCGGCGTGCCGTTCTTAATCAGACAAATCTTAGCTGTAGTTCCCCCCATATCAAATGACAAAGCTTCGTCCAATCCGCATTCCCGCGCCACATGACCACCCAAGATCGCACCGCCGGCGGGACCGGATTCCACAATTCGGATAGGATAC
Organism: uncultured Rhodospirillaceae bacterium; assembly: GCA_964611315.1. Lineage (GTDB taxonomy): Bacteria > Pseudomonadota > Alphaproteobacteria > UBA7887 > UBA7887. The sequence continues at coordinate 5,941 of CAZSYW010000045.1, read as the reverse complement.
TTCACGGCATTATTCAAAGTCGTTAAACCGCCACCGGACATCATGAGATACAGGGGACAGACGATGCCGCGCTCGTTCAGCATATCTTGGAGGCGAAGGAGGTAGCCCGACATTAATGGCCGCACATAGGCGTTGGCGCAAGTCGTTGAAAAACGCTCGTACTCCCTGATTTCAGGGCAGACATCACTCGATAGGCAGATGGTCACACCCGGCAATTCCTCCGACAAGATCTCTCTTATGGCGCGTTCGTGATCCGGAAAAGCATATGAATGTATAAGACCCACCGCTATAGCCTCGACATCTGCCTCTTTCAACTCCCAACCGATTTCCCTAACTTGATCGGTATCTAATGGGAGCAAGACCTGTCCCCGTCCAGAAACCCTTTCCCGGATTGTCCGTCGAAGGGGGCGGGGCACAAGTGGGGCAGGTTTGTCCATGAACACGTCGTAGTGCTCGAACCGTTTTTCAAATCCCATTTCCAGGATATCTCGGAACCCTTCCGTGGTGAGGAAAGCCGTTTTAGCTCCCTTACGCTCAATTAATGCATTTGTAGCCAAGGTCGTACCATGGATCAAAACATCGACTTCCTTCGGGGAAATGCCAGCTATGTTCAGGGCTTTGTCTATTCCCTGGATCGCTCCTCGTTCTGGCGCTTTGGATGTCGTCAATACCTTGGTGGTATACCGTCCAGCATCGGTTTCCAAAACGACATCCGTGAAGGTGCCACCGATGTCGGCGGCCAGCCTGACTGAAGGTGAACTGGTCATAAGCTCCCTAAATTACTTTCACGGGCTGTATCTAACGCAACCCTATGTTACTCTATTAACGGCATACACATAATATTGCAATAATTTTGCAAATATGAAATAAAAATTCTGTTTCGTAATTTTCTGCATAGGATAAAATGACCCCAGAAGCCCTGTATTCATTGGAAAGTTGTCTCGAATTAGACCGGGTAGACCCGCTCGCAGGTTTACGAGATAAATTCGCTTTTTCGGCTAGCGGGAATATTCATTTCGACGCGAATTCCATGGGTGCTATGACGAAAGATGCTCCAGACCGTGTGCATCGGTTGCTAACAAAAAATTGGCGGGACATGAGCCGCCGCTCCTGGTCCACTGAAGACTGGCTCGAAAAACCGCGCAAACTTGGAGCCAGCATCTCACACATGATTGGGGCAAATAGCCAAGACGTCGTGGTATGCGATAATACGACTATTAATCTATTCAAAATAATTAGTTACGCCTGGAAACTGCGAGGCAGTGGAAATGTAATTCTGACAGAGGCGCATAATTTTCCAACTGACATGCATGTGGCTCAAGGTTTTCTGAAGTTTCTTGAAGACCTTGGCGTAGCTGGACACATCATAAAAGCTGAAACCCGTGAACAGGTCGTCGATAAGTTGGACCCGAATGTGGCCCTTCTTTATCTCACCCAGACTGATTACCGCTCTAGTGAGCGCTGGGATCTCAGTGAAATGAACAAACGTGCACATGCGGTAGACGCGCTGACAATTTGGGACCTATCTCATTCTGCGGGGGCACTGAATATAGACCTCATGGGGACTGGTTCTGATTTCGCCGTGGGGTGCGGATACAAATATCTTTGTGGCGGCCCGGGTGGTCCTGCTTACCTGTTTATCAATCCGGAACATCAGGGTAAAAGTTGGCCAACCATAGCGGGTTGGATGGGACACGCCCAGTGGGATAAATTTTCTGCAGATTTTGAACCAGCTGCAAACGTAGCGGGGCACCTCACGGGAACCCCTCAAGTCGTTGCAAACGAGATATTTTCAGCCGCTGCAGAAATTTGGAGCAAGGTCCAAAGGGCGGACGTTGCGGATAAACACAATTCCCTTACGGAATCCCTTATTGGTATCCTAGAACAGGAATGTAGTCCTCTGGGTGTGAAAATTAATTCCCCCAGACTTTATCAAAAACGTGGAGGGCATGTATCCTTCTCTCATGCCGGGGCGGGGCAAGTATGTGAGGCGCTTGTCGATCATGGCTTAATATCGTCGTTTAGGTTTCCAAACTCAATCCGGCTCGGCCTCAGTCCTCTTTATCACAACCACGAAGATGTTTGGAAGGCGGTACAGATTATTAAAGATGTTTTACTTCAGGAGGCTTGGCAGCATCCTAAATACGAAAATGTATCCATGTAAAATGGGAATGGGATCAAAATGGCTGACGCAAATAGCACACCAAAGATTGCCCGCTACAAACCTTACTACACTGAGTTAGAACCGGAGCGTACTTACCTTTGGTGCAGTTGCGGCCGAGGCAACGCGCAACCCTTTTGCGATGGCAGCCACAAGGGTACGTACTTCAAACCGGTTCGTTATAAACCGGAGAATAAAGGAGAAGAAGTTCTCTTCTGTGGCTGCAAACATACAAAGACGCCCCCCTTTTGTGACGGTTCTCACAACGACTTACTGGAAGACTACCCATCCGATGATCCAAACAGTGAAGAGAACCGCGCCGTCCCTAATGTAAGGTTGTCCAGTAATCCGCGCGCATCCCTCAATGGCGGCTGCTATGTGTTTTCCCCCGATCGCGCTGTACTTGAGGAAAAGGGCAATCTTAAATATTGCTCGGTAATTGGACCAGAGTTCGGAGCCATCTATCAATCTCAATTTTATTTTCAAGCAAATGAGGGACATTCGCCGCTTATCTCATTCGGTGATCGGGACGTGGTCTTGTTTATTTCTGAGGGCGAAGCCGAGGTGACCATCTCCGGTCATTCGTTCATAGGCCAACTTCATTCAGGTATTTACATTAAAGGCAATGAAGTTTTCTCCATCAACAACTCAAGCGGCGGCACTGTCAAGTTCTTGGCGTCTGCCTGTCCTAGAGCAGATAAACCAGAGTGGCCAGAAGAAATGTTGGATAATTTCGATACATCGCAAGCAGAAAGAGTCGTTCCTCTCGACCCCTCCCAACGCCAGGGGATGGCAAATCGCTATTTTCAAATGTTAGTCGATAAATCGGTAGGATCCCTCGTTGTTACTCAATTTATCGGACATATTCCCCTTTCGAAGGCAGAGCCTCACCGCCACCTCTACGAAGAAGCACTCATCATCTTGACCGGTAAAGGCTGCATGTGGACGGAGAATTTGAAAACACCTGTTACTGCCGGCGACGTAATATTCCTCCCCCGCAAACAAATTCACTCCCTCGAAGCAACAAATGAGGATGGTATGCTGGTCGTAGGCACAATCTATCCAGGGGATAATCCGTCTATCAATTATTAGTCATGGATTGGTAAGCATAACGTATGTCAAACTCTGTACCGCCCCGCTATGTTGAGAAAATGGAGGTACCTCTAGTCGCGGGTCTAGAGATGCCAATCAATTCGAATGTCCTTAATTTAGGAACAAACCAATCTCCATTTGGAGCACCTCAGATAGCAATCGACGTTGCTATTAAAAAAGCCAATGAATTGCACCGATATTGTGACCCTCTTTCCACAGACCTTCGGCACGCTTTAGGCACTTTCCATAGAATTGACCCTGACCAAATCGTCTGTGGAAACGGCTCGGAAGAACTTCTAGATGTTATTGGCCGCCTCTACGCTCGCCCGGGAGACGAAATTTTGCACTCCGAATATGGCTATCGACAATTTGAAATGGTGACACACAGATTGGGCGCTACCCAAGTCAAAGCTCCAGCTGACGGCATGACAACCAGCGTTGACGGATTACTGTCAAAAGTGACAAATAAGACAAAAGTATGCTTCATTGCTAATCCAGAAAATCCAACGGGCACCTACATAGATCGGCATGAGCTTAGCCGATTAACAACTGAACTCCCTCCGTCAATCACCCTGGTAATTGATTCAGCTTACGCCGAATATATTGATGATCCAGACTATTCAGATGGTATGACACTGGTGGATGAACATCAGAATGTAGTTGTCGTCCGGACGTTTTCTAAAGCCTGGGGACTTGCCGGCCTGCGCGTGGGGTGGGCGTATTGCCCGACGAACATGATAGGATCTATGAACACGGTGCGAGGCTTGGGCAACGTGAATTCAATTGCTCAGGCTGCTGCGACGGCAGCCCTGAAGGACACAGAGTTTTTAAAGGATATCCGCTTACAAAATCGTGAAGGTATACAACGATTGACGAAAGACGCCGAGGCTATAGGTTTAACCGTCGTTCCAAGTGCTGGAAACTTTATCCTTATGGGATTTCCCAATACGCCGGGAAAAACAGCGGATGCTGCAAATAATTTTCTATTGTCAGAGGGGATCATTCTTCGGCATGTACCCGACCATGGCCTACCAAACCACATTCGTATGACACTAGGAACACCTGAGGAGTGCCGTCGAGTAATATCTTGTCTTAAGAGGTTTTTGAACTAAATCGAACATCAAATAAAACTATGCGTATTAATCGTTCAGCATTATTTTGCCGGCTGAACTACGGAATTAAGATACTTATATTTTATAACGATTACGATGAATTTACGATCTTTAATATGGCTTTAATTGCGCAATGTTAAATAGGAAGAAAAGCGTCAAAAAATATTTATCTTTAGTAACGAAGTACTAAGAATAACCTGAGCCTAATTTAAGTCGATCTGATGCAAACATGAGCACATGAATGCCGGCTATGACAGAATAGTTGGCTCCACGATATTGGTGCCCTAGGAGCCCGGGCCTAGCCTTTTCGCCAAACGGTTGCAAGCCACGGCTGCCTGTCACGCGGTAACCCGGTTGGGCGGAAATAATGATGCACTTCAATAAACCCCGCATCGACAACATAGTCACGCCAAGTGTCGAGATCGAAGAAGCAACTATATCTACTTCCCCCCAAACCCTCCTCGTTGTTTCCCCGCGGATTTGAACAGAAGAGAACGCCTCTGGACTTCAAGGTAGTAGAGATTTCAAGCAATATTCTTGATAATTCCTGGCTCGGCACATGAAATAAGGATGCATTTGCGAATACACCGTCAAAGCGGTATTCAGGTAAATTCATTGCTAGAAAATTCTGTTGGAGAACCTCACAACCTGAATTCAAGCGTGCCAAAGACACCAGCGCTTCCGATCCGTCCAGTCCAATGACGGCGTGTCCCATTGAATTAAAGTACTGGAGATCTCTCCCAGGTCCACAACCCAAATCGAGAATGTCATAAGGAGGCTTCCCTTCAATCGCCTCCAAAAAAGCCTCATAGTTCTGGCTGACATCGTGATTTCGGGTCCCATACCAGTAATCATCTGCCACTCTGTCATAATGACCGATGGTTATTTCCGACAGACGCCGCAGTTCCTGGGGATTTTTCATTCAGAAATAACCGCCAAGGCCCTGGCTGAGGAAAAAGGCTGACCCAGCCAGTATAACAACTTCGACCAGAATAGTGTGTACACGGATCGAAGTACGTTGAAGGATCCATCGTCCTGCATAGGCTGCCGGGATTGTACAAAGCCCTAAAATTAAACCTACGCAGATCAGTGGAAAATTCAGAAGTGGCGATGCACCAAATACGATGACTTTCGTTATATTCAGGGTGACACCCATTGCACCCGTTATTGCAATTATCTGACTACCCACCAAACCCGCACCCAGAAAAAACGGCGCCAACATCAGAGCCCCGCCCATTGTGACACCGGCGATCACACCATAAACCGGTCCGATGGCTGTAAATCCCCATCGACCTACTTTGACACCTCGATTATTCATGAAACGCCTTCCGGGAACAGAGAGGATCATAAAAATCCCCAGCACCAGGGCTACAATATGGACGGGCAAATGGACGAAAATGAACGCCCCTATGACCATACCGGGTAAAGCGGTCACAATTAGCGAAAAATAAATTGGAGTGACCAGGTCGCGCCGGAATACCCAGAGACGGGTGACGTTATTCATGACAGCTGCCACCGCGACGACCGGCACAACCGTTTTAATCCCGAGAATGGGGGCCAAGGCTATTACCATAAT
>CAZSYW010000044.1:0-14010 GCA_964611315.1 uncultured Rhodospirillaceae bacterium | reverse complement strand
GCAGCTTGTCTAAAGCGAACCAATTCAGATGCTTTATTGCGGCACTCACAGGAAGTGTCTGGTTCGCACGCCTGGGAGCAGAGGTTGACAGCAACACAAAACAATTAGCTGGAGACTACTTACGTAGCCTCGACAGAGGCCATGTGCAAACTAAATTTGTCACCGCTTGGGATGAAGCTCGTCGCGCTGCCCGAGATATGGATTGGGATCGAGGTCTCCTTCTCCTCACAGATCACCAAACGACCCAACCTGCAACGTCTGGCAAATACAAGATCCAAGCAAGCCGGAACCCCGAAGACGGCCTCTTACCGTGACTAAGGACCTGTTTTTCTTATTTTAATCCGTTGCCCCATCTCGGGCCATTACCGTAACTTAGCGCAATCAGTGTTCGCAAATCAGAGAGGAAACAACCATGCCGTACGCGAATTCAAACGGAGTGAAACTCTACTATGAAGAAGTAGGCAGAGGAATCACCATCGTTTTTATCCATGAATTTGCGGGCGACCACCGTAGTTGGGAACCCCAGATGCGCCACTTCTCTAATCGCTATCGGTGCATTTGCTACAATGCCCGGGGTTACCCTCCATCTGACGTACCGGCCGAGCTTTCCGAATATAGCCAAGAGAACCAAGCAGACGATGCGCTTGCTCTCCTTGATCATTTAGGTATCGAAAAAGCACATATCGTGGGTCTTTCGATGGGGGGGTTTGCTACACTGCACTTTGGGTTACGACATCCCGAACGCGCGCTCAGCCTATCTGTTACGGGCTGCGGATATGGGGCGGACAAAAACAATCGTGATGAATTTATGAATGAAGCCGAAAAGGTAGCCCTGCAATTTGACAACGAAGGCTCAGAGGTCGTCGCGGATTTCTACTCGCTGTCAAGCACGCGAGTTCAGTTTCAAAATAAAAACCCGCGAGGATGGGCTGAATTTAAGACTCAATTAGGGCAGCACTCCGCGACCGGTGCCGCAAACACCATGCGCGGATATCTTAAAACAAGGCCGTCATTGTATGATCTTGAAGACCAGCTAAAAAATTTACGCGTCCCCACGTTAATTGTGACCGGCGATGAAGACGAACCTTGCCTTGAACCAGCGCTCTATCTTAAACGCACCATCTCCAGCTCAGGCTTAAGCGTCTTGCCAAGAAGTGGCCACACCATCAATCTCGAAGAACCCGATCTGTTCAACAGCACAATTCAAAGCTTTATTAGCACCGTAGACAATGGCAGGTGGCAGCTGCGTGATCCCCGGTCTCTGGGGTCAGTAATGCTTGGACCGGAAAAAGATCGTTAGGCTGGAAAGCAATGTTTATTCACTTGTCCTCGACTCGTCGGCCCCCTCGTCAGGGACGTCGAACTCAACAAAATCCTCGCTACGCCGACGAAGTTGGTTCATTTTATTCTCATCAAGGGCATAAGCCCAGCCCTCGGTTTTCGCACTTATCGTACTTACCTCCTCACGCTGAGCAGCATAAGGGTCTTCAGCTTCTGCCCCGTCTTCATCAGGCTCACCTGCCCTTGTTTCGGGTGCAGAGGCCTTCACCATAATGAGTGATTCGTTAAACTCGATCTGAAACTGTGCCCATTTTTTCCCGTCTACGTCGATGCTAGATACCGTAACAACAACACCATCCCAAGTCTCAAATCGAGTAACAGTCGCCTCAGTAGAATCGAAGTTCAGACCCGATGCAGACCTCACATCTCTCATACTAAGAAATGCCAGTGCCCCACCCACCGAATTTAGCTTGCTTGGCTCTAATGCCCTCATGCCATCTGGAATATCCACATAAGTAAAATCGAAATCGGATTGATCCATTCTCTCTAGAACTGACCGGTCACCATCCGGATGGGTGAACGCAATTTTCCGAACTCGGTCATGGCGAATTTCAGTCAACAAAATATCCACCCAGTCGAGTGGTTTTTTACCGACATCAAGAGCACCCTTACTCAACCAGGTCTGGTCTTCGTTCGGTCGACGAACGTAGCGTGGCTCTCCTCCAGCACGCACGGTCTTTCCGACCAAAAGGCTTGCCAAGGTTGCGCCAGAGTTATCGGCCAAAACCAGACCTGTCGAAGCCCCCTCTTCCGCTCCCGGATCATTCAGCCCCAGAACTCCATGTCGAGCAGGATCCTTAGTTTTCGAAGCAGCGAGTTCGAGCTCTGCAACCCCCATAATCACCTTTTTTACTAGGTCGAACCGTACGGGGTAGTTCGATTTCTCTGCAATCCCCCAATTTTCGACGGTGCGAGTGAGCGTGAAGCCCTCGCCACCATCATCAACTTTAAGGGATGCAACAGAGTTGACCTTTTCCAATAGGCCTTCAAACATAAGGCCGCCTCCAGCGGCCGGCCTTGTTTCAGAGGTACGTTGCTCTACAACCAAAATTGCAAGGACAATTGCTACTGCCGCCGCTACGGCGAGCCTTATCAAACTATTCCGCTTCATGGCTTCTCATCACATTCAGTGGGATCTATTTTTTCGGTACAACCCGACATTACTGCATTCTAAGTGCGCGGTGGCGATGACGGCGCCGAAGTAGGGAAACAAAAACCGCAATGATGCCTACCAAGATCGGTATGCCCCCAATGTTCAAAATCTTTAACACTGTTCCTAACCCTTCGATATCCTTGCGCAACTCATGCCGAACGTCTCGCAATTGTTTTCGGATATTTATCAAGTCCGTTTGGAAGGCCGCAATCGTAGCCTGTTCCTCACCAGACAGCATTTCTAGGTTAGCAGTACCCCCACTTCGCATTTCAGCAAGCTTCTGCTCAGTCTCCTCAAGGCGCTGCTGTAAACCGTTTTCAGTTTCTCGGAATAACTCCTCAGCTTCGCGTTGCAAATCATCCACGACCTTAAACGGTCGCTGTCCCGTGCCACGTGTACGCAAGCTAATCAAATCTGCGCCGCCCCCTAATAGTTCCAGCACGTTGGCGACAAAAGATCCATTATCGGCCATGGGCAGACTCACCGATCGACCCATAAATTGCTGCGTCTGCACCCACGTGTCGTCCACCAACATGTCTGTGTCACTGACCACAACAACATTTATCGGCTCGACCGATTTAGAGACGTGCCCCTCAGGGACGTCTCCGACAGGCCCACTCACTTCGCTTCCACCAGGACTGCCGTCATCCTTTAGCGGCCCGTCGGGAAAAGCCGATACGGCATTCCCGTGAAGTCGAGCTGCGAGCGCATAAGGAATCCCTTGCGACTCAAACCTGTCCAAAAGCGCTGTCGGATTCCCCCCAAATTGAACGTAAAACCGCTCAAGCATCATAGATTCTGCAGAGCTCTGTATCAGCGGTATGAACTCAATCTCGGAGCCCTCAATAGGCTCCAGACGTCCAGCGCTTCTCATGTTGACACGCCCGAGTTGGCTGGTAGAAACCTCAGAGGGATTAAAATTCATCGCCTCTAGGGACAGCCAAGGCAAGTAGGGAACTACCACTTGTCGCCCCTGATCCATTGTTTGAACCCGTTGCGCGGACCGCGCATCCGCAACCAACATTCCTGGTACTAGTTCGACACCCCAAGCCTTGAATAGATCGGGCAAAGCCGAATCTTTGGGATCCAGTGGATTTTCCGGATCAGGGACTTTGGCGCTTTCTTCCGACAATGGATCAACGAAAACCAAAGCTCGCCCACCCTTAAGTACAAACTGATCCACCTCATACCTCTCAACCCCGGATAATTTACTCGGGTGGATCAGCATCAAAATATTGACGTCATCGTCCACTGGACCAGTTTCCAGACTAATTTGGCGCACCTCAAAAATCTGCTCAAGTTGGGTAATGACAGCCCAGGGTAGCTTAAAGGCGGGTTCGCCTGCCTGCGGATTGCCCGGACCCCCATTCACCGGCAATGAAGAACTCAATCCCACAACTGGCTTCTTGGCAGTTGAAATTTCGTAAATGAGCCTGGTCAAATCGTATTCAAGAAAGGGCTCGCGATCTTGTCGGAAAAATGGAATCACTGATTGTTCATCAACTGTATTCGTACCCACCAAGCCAAAGTACAGCCGATCCCCAGCAGCATCCACGGGCACACCCTGAAGCCCGAAACCAACGGCATCATCCTCAGTATCCGAGAATGGCTCCGGATTCATGACCTCAAATGTAATCATTCCATCGGATGCAGCTACGTACTCAGCCAGCACGTTACGAACCCGGCGAGCATAATCTCGTATATTCGGATATTCGTTAGCAAGACTTTGGTTGAAGTACAAACGGAGGAGCAGCGGTTCTCCGAGGGAACCTAAAAGGCCATGCGTGCCCTCTGACAAGGTAAACAGCCTGTCTTCAGTGAGATCGACCCTAAGATTACGAAATGAAGCGTTCCCCAAAAGGTTGACTGAAATCAGAAGTAAAATCCCGAGCACCAATGCCACGCCTGCAAAAACAGTTCTGTTTTTGGCTCGCTTACTATTCATCGCAACACTCCCTCACGCACCGTCACGGTTGTCTATTACAAGTGTATTAACGAACAACCAAAACACTATCATCGAAGCAAAATAGACTAAATTTGAAACATCAATGACCCCGCGAGAAATATTCTGAAAATTGGTGATAAAACTAAGAGAACCAATCGTTTCGATAACGGCCTGTGGCGCCCACGCACTGAAAAGATGAGTAACCATTGGAAGACCGGTAATCGTAAAAAGAAAACAAACCACTACCGCAACGACGAAAGCGATAACCTGATTCTTTGTTAACGCTGAGATGCAGGAGCCAATGGCCAAATAAGCACCTGCCATCATGAAACTACCGATATACGCAGCTACGACAACGCCGTTATCAGGGTCTCCTAGATAGTTGATCGTAATCCAGACCGGAAACGTAAGTGCTAACGCAATGCCCGTAAAAGCCCAAGCTGCAAAATATTTTCCCAGCACAATCTGCCAAACTGTAACAGGAAGTGTCATAAGTAGTTCCACGGTGCCAACTCGCCTTTCCTCGGCCCAAAGGCGCATAGCAAGTGCGGGAACAAGAAATAAATAAAGCCATGGGTGCCAGGTAAAAAACGGTTCCAAATCAGCCTGTCCCCGGGCATATATGTCACCGAGAAAAAAAGTAAAAACGCCGTTCAGGAATAGAAAAATAACGATAAACACGTAGGCGATGGGCGTAGAAAAATAGCCGGAAAATTCGCGCGTAAAAATACTCAGAATCTTATTCATGTTGCTGTCACTTGCTTTAATTGAGAGGTCCAGCGGTTCCAGAAGTGGTCAAATCTCGAAAGACCTCATCCAGGCGACCACTGTCTACTTCAAGTTCCTCAATTTCCCAACCTTTCTCTTGCAGGTGACCTATGACTTCACCAACAATTGATTTTCCCTCCTTTGGAAACGCGGTAAAGCGATTTAATAGGTTTTCCCTGGGCGCGGGCTCCACAACAGAGACCCCCGCCAAACCCTCCAAGGTGACCCGCAGATCGCCGCCACTAGACGTGCTCGCGCAGACCGTCACCGCATTACGATGTCGTGACCTCGAGGCCAACGCATCCGGCGTACAGTCTACAATAACCTTTCCACGACTAATGACCATTGCCCGTGTGCACACCGCCTCGACTTCCTCAAGCAAATGAGTAGAAATAATAATAGCCTTTTCTGCAGACATCGTTCGTATGAGACCACGAACTTCATGTTTCTGATTAGGATCTAAACCGTCGGTAGGCTCATCAAGAATTAAAACCTCCGGATCGTGAAGCACCGACTGCGCTAGCCCGACCCGGCGTTTAAAGCCTTTAGAAAGGGTTTCAATAGGTTGTACCAGCACCGGACCTAGGCCGAGTTGCTCAACCACCCAGTTGATCCGCTCAACTGCCTTGGACCTCGATAGTCCGCGTACATCCGCCGCAAAGCGAAGAAATTCAAGGGCTGTCATGTCTCCGTATAACGGCGCTCCTTCGGGCAAATACCCCAAACGCGCACGGGCCTCTATGGCATTATTCGCCAGATCAAAACCGCAGATGCTGGCATTCCCTAACGTTGGCTTCAAGAACCCAGTAATCATGCGCATCGTAGTGGACTTTCCAGCACCGTTAGGACCTAGAAATCCCAGAACTTCGCCACCGTTGACCTTGAAAGAAACGCCATCGACGGCCCTTATGGAGCCAAACTCCTTTGAAAGCGACCCAACTTCAATTAACGCGCTCATTTTCACCGAGCTCCCTTCATGCCGTACATCCAGTTACCGCGCAGAGCCAACATCCCACAGAGAAACAGAAGAGATGCCCCAACACAACAAAACCTCAAAAAAGAAGGTTGGAAACAGATCATCGGCTTTCGCAGATGGCTAATTTAGAAAGCGGAGTTAAAAGGTTCAAGTGCCAAGATAAACTCAATCAAGGCCATCCCACACATCAATAGTAGTAAGCAATCTCAAATCGCAAGAAATCATCTTCCCGTAAATCGCTAAAAATGTCACCTCTCTCAACAGAACTAACAATCTGAAGTTCCAGGCTAGCACGCACGCTGTCATTTATCCTCCGGCTGGCTTCGACAACGAATTGCCGCGTACTTCCTTGAAGGTCCTGAATTACCCCCCCTAACGCTTGCGTGTCCACCTCATCATTAAAAGTCAACCGGACACCCGAAAAAACATCATGCTGCAGCGAGTCCGTCGACTTATTCAGTCGGCTATCTCGCATATATTCAATGAGTAGGCCCAAATCCAAATTGGTCTCAAGAATACCAAACTTGTTGTATTCGAAGCCTCCGATAAAAGAATAGTAATTCTGTTCTCTACCAAGGGCATTTTTCTGACCCTGTCGGAACAAACTCTCCAATTTCCACAGCCACGCACCATGGGTATATTGGAGGTCAATGCTAGGTTGATTGATCAATTCATATTCTGGGATAAACACGACCGCGCCATCGGAACTTAATCCAACACTGCTTAGTGTCGGCTCACGGTTTGTTCCATAAAAATGGGAGACACCTAAATCCCAGCTGCCAATGTTATTGCTATATCGGACAGCAAAGTCTGGATGCCACCGCCCCGCTCCGCTCCTGAAACGGGACTGCCCACCATCCACTAATACCGCACTTCGCAGCCTCCCGCTTCGGGATGGGAAAATCCTCTCCCGGAAATATGGCATCACAAAGAAATCTACGAACCCCCAGTCATAACTGAAGGAAAAATTGAACATCGGTTGCCCAAACTTATCCTCACCATCTAGACTCTCAATCGTGTCAGTTTGATTGACGATATCGACTAAGTGCTTGGATTCCGCTACGCCCCAAAAAACTTTCCCAAAACCGAGTGCCAGTTCCCAATTACCGGGAACCATTCGGAGCAAGAACTCCCGCATATCAAAATGAGTGCGTCGAAAATCGGCAGAATCTATGCGCCCGAAGGGGGCAATCGTTAAACTCGTGTAATCCCCCCACTCCACGTAGTACTCTGGCTCAGCAGCGATCGATGCCTGATGCTGGGACTGGCCAGCCAGCGCTGCTCTCTGGGGATACAACCGGGCCTCCGTAGAGACATAACCTCGGATTTCTTGAAACTCCGGTGCCAAAAATGAATGGCTTGGATTATCAGCAAAGGCAGGACTTTGGCCCAAAGCTAGGGGCAGCATGACAGCTACGCTCGCCCACGCCAGAGATAGTCGCTTTGTCATTATGAGCACAACCACTCCACCATTACTGCGCATCACAAACGTGAGATAGCGAATAATTTCAAAAAAAACAATCACTTGAGATTCAGAAAAGATTAAATTTTCACCTTCGCAATTACTGGCAGAGTTTTCGGGAGACAAGAAAGCGCCTAAATATTTTTCTTGTGCATGAATGCATTGGTCCGGCAGATGGTTAACAAAAATAGCCAAGGTTATACCCCAACCTTGACTAAGACGTTAAGCTGAATTGCCTATAGAGTCCTGCGAAAAAATAACAAGGACCACAACTGATGGTAGATCAATCCGTCACAATTTTTATCGATTACAAAAGCCCTTATGCCTACCTGGCCGTGGAACCCACTTGGACACTTGCGCGCGATTACGAAGTAACTCTGAAATGGCTTCCCTACACTTTGGATATCCCAGATTTTCTAGGCAGCGCAAAGGTAGATAGCCAAGGCAAAGTGTTGGAAGCCACCCGTTCCCCACATCAGTGGCGAAGAGTGAGATACTCATACATGGATGCTCGCCGTTACGCCAATTTACGAGGCCTGACGGTGCGAGGGCCACAAAAAATCTGGGACTCCTCTCTCGCCGCTATCGGCCTTCTTTACGCTCAGAAGCAGGGTAAATTCCGGGGCTACAACGACAAAGTATACGAGCTTTTCTGGCGTCGAGAACTAGACATCGAAGACCCATTAGTGATCAAATCGGTACTGGCAGAAACCAATGTAGACGTGGCCGGCTTCGATGCTTTCGCTGCCAAAGAGGGCCCTGCGCTGCACAAAAAGATCCGCACTGAGGCGGAAGAGCTAGGCATCTTTGGTGTACCTACCTACGTCCTTAACAACGAGATTTTTTGGGGCCGGGAGCATCTACCGCTTATTCGCTTGCGGCTTTCGGAAATGGGGCTCTCCCGACCGGACAACGATGCGCCCATTGATACAAGCCATGCCTGGCGACCACTAGGACCCGGATGGTAAAACAGCGACCAATGACTACAACCGGGTTATCGCCAAGCGCCCTTGGGGTTGAGATTGAAAACCGACCACATCACAAAGATGACCTGAACACTAATCCATCGACCCGGGATATTGTGGCCTTCAGTGTTATGTGCTTGGGCATGTATCTCGGCCTTACCAATATTCAAATCGTAAATAGTTCCTTCAAAGAAATACAAGGCGGCCTGGCTGCCAGCTCTGATCAAATCAGCTGGGTCCTAACATCGGCGCTGATCGCCGAAGTCATCATGCTACCATTGTCCGGATGGCTGTCACGGATGTGTTCAACACGATGGCTTTTCACTACTTGCCTAGGATGTTTTAGCCTTGCGAGCGCAGGCTGCGCAAACGCTGGGAGCATAGAATCGATGATCGTGTTCCGTGCGTTACAGGGTTTTAGTGGCGGCGCACTAATGCCACTGGTATTTGCAGCCGTTTACACGGTGTTTCCTCCGCACCGCCAAGCATTTGTGATGACCGTGATGTCATTTTGCATGGTAACTTCTTCTGCTGCAGGACCTATTTTGGGAGGTTGGATCACTGACATCGCCTCCTGGCCCTTTATGTTTTGGATTAGCGTTCCTACAGGGCTTGCGTTGATGGTTGCTTCGGCATTTCTAATTCGTATCGACAAAACAGAGCCGTCATTAGCGAGAAATATCGATTTCTTGGGGATTAGTTTAGCCGCAACCTCACTCCTTTGCCTACTCGTTGTACTTGAAGAGGGACGCCGACAGGATTGGTTCGATTCGCGCCTAATCCTCACTCTCGCCTTAGTCTCTGGCACATCAGCCTATTTATTCTTTTGGCGCGAATTAACCTGCCGATACCCGGTGGTAGATTTGCGTGCTTTTAAAAGGCGCAACTTTTCAGTCGGCTGCGTTTACATTTTCGTGTTTGGTGCAGTTCTCTACGTGCCTTTATTCCTTCTACCCCTATACCTTGCCGAGGTGCGAGCAATCGATACCTTTCAGATTGGCACAATCGTTGTAGTTTTGGGCCTTTCGATGGCTGTTTCAACACCAATTGCAGGGTTGCTCCTTCGATTGCTTGACCTACGATGGGTAGTGTTTATAGGATTTAGTGGGATGGCCGTCGGCACTTGGCTACAAGGCCAACTTACTGCTGAGTACGGATTTTCCGAGCTAGTTTTGCCGCAGGTAGTACGCGGATTAGCATCTCAATGCTGCTGGTTATCTGTAGTCACTTTAGCACTTGGCTCGATCCCTCGCGACGAAGTAAAAAACGCCAGCGCCTTGTTCAATTTGCTCATGCGCCTCGGCGCTGCGGTCGCAATCGCAATCGGCAGCAACCAACTAGAAAACAGAACCTCACGCCATTATTCGGAGATCGCGGATACTGTGTCATTCGACCAGCCAGCTTTTGCCGACTCAGTTCCGCGATTGTCGCAATTGTTCGAAGGACGCTTTGGAGACTCACCAACCTCAGACCAAGCCGGACTTAACTTACTGGTTGAGATGGCAACGCGCCAAGCAATGATCATGGCTTTTAATGATGTAACCCAGGCAACCGCGGTGATCGCAAGTTTTGCGTTGCTCCTGTTACCGTTTTTCCGGGGCACCACAAACTCTCCAAACTTTCGACAATTTAAAGCCAAGCACAATGAATAGTTCCACTCAAACAATTGTATACGGATTGACACCCATAATTTCTCACCTAAAAAATGAGACAAACAGATCCACAGTCTGGAGTTTAGCCAGAACCGTCGGCCGTATAACCAGGGAAAGAGCCCAACTCGCGCTACTATGGTACACTTTTTTAACATCCAAAACGGTCTAAGCAGGGACGGGTATGTACGGTCTTAGCGAAGCCCAATCTGGCCGGACTATAGTCCAGATAACCCCAAGCCATATATCTTTCGCAGTCGCGCTGGCAGCAAGTCTTCATGTGGCCACCATTGTATTAACAACGATTGACTTTTACATCGAGCTGCCAACCATAGATACAATCTATTTAAATTTGGTTGCCGAGGGGGATGGTGCCGCACTTTCCGCTTCCGAACCGACTTTGAAATTATCGAACTCGATTACTCTACCGGCAATGGCAAGTCCAGCCCGACCAGCCACCGATTTACTCACCGGAAAATTGTTGCCAGAACTTGAAGAAGCAACGAAACCAAATAGGTTGGTCGTAAAGGAAATTTGGACCAACAATATGGCTACACCGCCCCCCCTCACTCCGATCGCTTCGCCCAAAAGTGCTTTGGAAAAGCGTAATATCGAGCTTGCATCATCGGGCAGGCCAACGTCGGTATCCACATCCGCGACCAGCGTAGGTGACGTAACCACACTGCAAGCACCTCCAATCCTAAGCCTCATGTCTTCACCTCAGGCGACCGCAAAGCAGACTGCTGACCAGACGCCCATAAATTCGATCCAAGCCAGATTAATTGAACCCGCACGACTAGATGCCCCTAGGCCGACGCCCAAGTCTTCACACCCCTCTGGGCTAGACACGTTTGCGGCATCGACGCCAGCATTAACGTTTTTACATAAGCAACCGCTACACATCCGGAAACTATCGGCGCCTTTAGACGTTATTCCCGCACTGATTTTCCTGAAAGGACCTAAAGCAGGGCCGCCAAACATTATAAATGTGGAAGAGCAAAAACAGGTCGTCATGATGGAGGCTCCAACGGAGTTGACCGCCTACCAGAATAAGGCGTCAGAGACTATTGCCGAGCCCCTCGACCTGAACAAAACCCTTCTAGGGTTGCTGGTAACACCACCCGAAATCCCGACAACAACGAAGCCCCCCCCCGCAGAGCCACAGCCGGACCCCCTCGTCTCTGTTTTGAGAAAGATTGCTGAAATGGAGGAAAATCAGAAAACTCGCGGTATGTCACGGACGACTACCACTCAAACAACGGATACTTCTGTGGGGCAGATGACGGTTAAAACGCGCTCCGTTGAGGGTGCTGACGGGAAGCCGCTGGATTCGGATCTCGCCACGCTAATTAACTCTCAGATCATCGCAAATTGGCGCCTGCCACCTGGCCTGATGGACTTGGACCTGCAGCCTGCTTTTTTCAGAGTGTTATTGGATAGAACCGGGGCGGTAATCTTAATCCAATATTTAGACGAGTTGGATGGAGCAAGTGAAAGGTACAGAGCATTTTCTGAGAGTGCCTATAGGGCAGTAAGTAAAACAGACATCTTTATAGGCCTTCCCCCAAACGAGTTCGACAAGTGGCGGGAGCTAAAACTTAAGTTCCACCTAGGCAGCTAAAACTGGGCGACCATGTATAGAGGGGCTGGCTAGGACTAGGCAGATATCCGTAAGTGAGTAGATGTTAGACTCCTATTTTTCTGATACTACTGCATGGTAGCTCACGAACAGCATTGCAGGGTGTTTAGGACTAACAGTGGCAGCCATACCTAAAGACGCAAAGAAAATAAAAATAAATGGGCACCGGGCTCCCAATATCTTGGTGCAACAGCTGCGCCAAGACTCCAACTCGGTAGGCCTCGATACAAAAAACGTTGTGGTCGACCCTGATCTAATCGAAGCACCAGTAACCGCGCTTCGTACGGACGTGCCGGCGGATGCCCATACCGCGGCGTATCTCGGTGTGGAAAGAGAAGGAAACGCTGTAGTAATTAGTTCGGATGGGTTGGTTCTAACCATTGGGTATTTGTTACTAGAATCCAGCGCAATACGGGTGATGACACGAGATGGAACCTGGAGCAGCGCTGATTTTGTAGGTTTTGATTTCGACTCGGGCTTTGGTCTAGCACGAGCAACAGACCCCCTTAATTTTTCCCCCATTGAGCTTGGCGATTCAACGAATTTGAAACAAGGGTCTGATGTTTTTGTAGCGGCTCATGGCGGCCGCGGCCATTGTGCCGGCGCGACAATAATTGAGAGGCGCGAGTTTGCCGGCTATTGGGAGTACCTACTAGAAAACGCTATTTTTACTGTCCCCGCACATCCGAATTGGAGTGGCGCAGCGTTGATAGGTATTGATGGCAAGCTGCACGGTATAGGTTCCCTTTTAATCGATGACCCTACAAACGGCGTTACGGGGATACAAGGCAATATGTTTGTCCCCATCGAACTATTGAGCCCAATACTAGGTGATATCCTGTCGTCGGGTCAAAGCCGACACCCCCCTAGACCATGGCTTGGAATGTTCACCGCCGAGACACAAACAGGAATAGTGTTAGTCCATTTAACCCCCGAAGGACCTGCCCACCGTTCTGGGTTAGCCCTCGACGACGTAATTCTTCGTGTCGGGGGCGAACCCATTAATGATTTGGCACATATGTACCGAAAAATCTGGAGTCTCGGCAACGCAGGCACCCTTGTACCTCTAACAGTCATGCGAGACAGTGTGGGCGTTGAGGTAAAAGTGAAATCAGCGAATCGCTACGAATATTTCCGTACACCACGCAGCTAGAAATACTTTACTTAGAAACCAATGCACCGGTTTGCCAAGGACCTCAATTGAGGGATTCTTACTGACGTTAATTTTTGGACAAAGCAGTGAAAGTTTCAAATTAAGCCTCCAAACCCGTCACAAAAAAACGGAAATCCAAATGACTCAATCGCCACTCCTTAATTCTGGTGCCCTGCCGAACGGCGTACGATCGCGCCACGTTGACAATGGAAACGGTCTTGAAATGCATATCCTTGAAGCTGGCTCCGAGAGTGGAAAGCCTCCCTGCGTCGTGCTCCTCCACGGATTTCCGGAATTGGCATACAGCTGGCGGAAAATAATGGTGCCCATAGCCGCTGCAGGCTACTACGTGGTGGCACCTGATCAGCGTGGATATGGGGCCACAAAGGGCTGGGTTGCCACTTACGATGGAGAACTTGAGTCTTTCCGCATGACGAATTTGGTAAAGGACGTACTCGGACTTTTATCGGCCCTAGATTACAAGGAAGCCGTCGTGGTGGGGCATGATTTTGGCTCGCCCGTGGCTGCTTCCTGCGCTTTAATGCGACCCGACGTGTTTCGAGGTGTTTCGCTGATGAGCGCACCGGCCACGGGCACCCCACAATTAAGCGGCCCTTCTAAACAATCTCAGCCAGGGACGCCTGATATACATGAGGCGTTAGCGGCGCTGGACACCCCTCGAAAGCATTACCAATGGTATTATTCCACTCGCGAGGCGGACGGGGATATGTTGAAGTGCCCACAGGGGCTCCATAACTTCCTCCGCGCCTATTACCATTGCAAGAGTGCGGACTGGACCCGAAACAAACCCTTCCCGCTAAAATCCTGGACCGCCGGTGAACTAGCCAAACTACCGAACTATTACGTCATGCAATTGAATCACAACATGCCTGACACCGTAGCAACTGAGATGCCTACCCCTGCAGAAATCAAAAAATGCCAGTGGCTGACTGAAGAAG
>CAZSYW010000043.1:0-14137 GCA_964611315.1 uncultured Rhodospirillaceae bacterium | reverse complement strand
CGACTGCTCGTAAGACTCCGCGCAAGAAGACTGCACGTAAGACTCCACGCAAGACGACTGCACGGAAGACTCCCGGCATGAAGACTGCTCGTAAGACTGCACGCAAATCGACTGCACGCAAGAAGACTGCGCGTAAGACTGCACGCAAATCGACTGCGCGTAAGACTGCGCGTAAGAAGACCGCTCGGAAGACCGCTCGGAAGACCACCCGGAAGACCACCCGGAAGACGGCTCGGAAGACCAGTCGGAAGACGGCTCGTAAAAGAAAATAAGTCGAGAGCTAAGTCTAAAGCTCTAGAACTTAAGCCCGGTTCCAGGTTGGGGGACCGGGCGATTGAAAGACCGACCCAACGATTTGCGTTGGTGTCTAGGCTGATTGCTAGGGCTTTTACGCAAGGCCTAGCGCAGAGTGGTGTTGGGTATGGGCAAATTCCGGTGCTGCTGTGCCTCTGGGATGAGGACGGCAGCACCCAGAGACACCTGAGCGAAAGGATTCGTATCGAGGCACCAACCATGGTGCGGACCCTGGATCGGATGGAACGTGACGGTTTGGTGTCGCGTGTCCGGAGTAAAACCGATCGACGTCAAATTCACGTGAGATTGACCGCAAAGGGGCGTGACTTAGAAGGTGCTCTGCTTCGGTTGTCGAGCGAGATTGAAAGAACTGCGTTAGCTGGATTAGGGCGCGCTGCGCAGCAAACACTAGAGACTACGCTTCTTCGGTTGATTCGAAATTTGGAACGGAGTACGGCTCGAATGTTTTGACTGCAGTGCGCACGCTAGATGGCGTATGACAACGGAAAGTTTGCACGATTGAGCCGCGGTGAGAAACCACCGCGGCTCTATTGTTAGGCGTTTTGGGCTCTACTCGTACTTGTATGGCGTTAGTGTCAGGATTCTACACATGCCAAAGTTTTCTGGGGAGGGTCTGGCGCGGCTGTTGAGCGTACGAAAGACAAATTCCTTGGGCCGACTGGTTGGGTTTGAGTGTGGAGCTGTTTCTGACTGGATGGGAAACCAGGTGGACGGGTGATGGCGTGAGAATGAGAAGTTTCGGGCTGTAACTGCAGAGGTGATGGTTGGAAAAAGCTTCCGTTGACACAAGGCAGACCAATGTCGACAAATAAGTTCCTGGGGTACTGAAATGATAGGAAATGCTATGGCTGATGATTTGGGTCGACAATATGGGGAGTTTAAAACTCTTAAATTTGACCGGCCAGTGGAACGGGTGTTGCGTATCACGCTGGATCGACCTCAAAGCCTGAATTCGGTCACAGCTGAGATGCATCGGGATTTGGTGCGGGTGTGGTCGGCTGTCAGTGATGACCCCCACACAAACGCGGTCATTGTGACAGGTTCAGGGAAGGCATTCTCAGCAGGCGGTGACTTCGCCTTAGTAGAAGAAAACGCTGCCACCTTTGAAGCTCGAGCCAGGGTATTTCATGAAGCTAGAGATCTCGTATACAACATTATAAACTGTCAAAAGCCCACAATTTCTTCAATTAGGGGGCCTGCAGTTGGGGCAGGGTTGGCGGTGGCCCTGTTGTGCGACATCTCTATCGCTTCCAAATCGGCACGAATCATTGATGGACACACGCGTCTAGGAGTTGCCGCGGGGGATCACGCTGCAATCATTTGGCCACTACTTTGCGGGATGGCTAAGGCAAAATACTACTTGATGTTGTGTGAGACAGTGCACGGGGAGGAGGCTGAACGAATTGGTTTGGTATCTCGTTGTGTGGAGGACGATCGCCTGGAAGATGCTACCTTGGAGGTGGCCGCGAAACTCGCAAACGGGGCTCCAACAGCTATACAATGGACTAAGTATAGTCTTAATAATTGGTTGCGCATGGCAGGCCCAATTTTTGATACGTCGGCTGCCTTAGAGATGCTCGGTTTCTCAGGGCCCGATGTGCTTGAGGGAGTTGCCTCGTTGAGAGAAAAGCGTGCTCCAAAGTTTGCTCCTGTCACTCCGTCTTGAAAACGAACTGATTAAAGGTACAAAGGAAACCCGTCATGGGGCGAAGCAAGAGTTAGTTCGGGAAAGCCAAGTGTGCACGTTACGACTTGTTTGAGGGATGCGTCGTGTATATCTACTTTACCTCATTGAGAGCCACTTTGGTTCCTCTCTAGCTTCGCGTTAGTGTACAACTGTTTGTGTATTGGAGTTAAAGATTGCAAGTAGACCGCAATCGCTGATTGATCTGCAGCGGTTAAGTGGCTGGTGCTGTGCTCAACAACATCCGACATGGAACTCCCGACGACATCTCCATCTGGCAAAAATCCTGTTTGAAGAAGCCAGATTATATCTTCCCGGGCCCAATCACCGATGCCAGTTTCTATGTCTGGCGTTATATTGGGTACCTTTTCGTTATCCGGTCCGTAGGTTGTCCCGGCCAGTGAGTGGCTGCTTTTGGTGGCGCCTAGAAAATTTCGTGAGGTGTGACATTCATGGCAATGCCCGAGAGCAGAAACAAGGTAGGCGCCCCGATTCCATTCTGGGGAGCGGGTTGGGTCAGTCGAGTATGTCTTGGGGTGGAAGAAGATTAATTTCCAAACCCAATTGCTTATTCGAAATGAGAAGGGAAATCCCAGATGATGCTTGCGGTTTGGTTCGTTGGAACCCGAAACAGTGCGCAAATATGCCCAAAGGTCGGAGAGGTCTTTAAGTCGCATCGCGGAATAACCAGTATATGGATAAACCGCGTAATAATGGGTGTTGTCTGGGGATATGCCCTTGGTCATAGCGGTGATGAAGTGATGCTCTTCCCAACTGCCAATTCCATGGTTCGGGTCAGCAGTAATGTTGGGCGTATAAAAAGTTCCAAACGGCGTTTCAATGGGTCGTCCGCCGGCGAGAAACTCGCCGTCGTGTTCAAGGTCAGTGTGGCACGCCACGCATCCCGCTGCGCGCAACAAATACGCGCCACGGACAATCTTGTCAGAGTCTAAACCAGATCCATTCGCTGACGCACCAGAAGAGCACATTATCAACGTCACAGTAACAGTCAAAAATCGATGGCCGTTCTTAAGGAGAGCCTTCTTGTTTGACATCACAAATACGTCAAGCAAATTCCTACATTTTTTTACGATAAGGTTTGTGGCATCCCCCGCAAGATTTTCCCAAGGCACCTAGGGCCTTTCCAATTTTTCCCATGTCATTGGAGGAGGCGGCACTTATCAAGTTATTAGCCGCTTGTTGCGAGTCCGCTAGAGCCTTGTCGAAACCGGCGCGATCTTCCCAGATTTTGGCGAGCGCATTCGTTTTGCCACCCTCCGTTCCAGCCGGGAACAGTTGCCCAGTGTTTTTGAGGCCATCGGCAATCGCTTGGGCGTCCGTCACAAGGTTAGCTGTAATGGTGACTTGACCCTTGACCACGGCAGCAATGTTTGTGATATGGGCGCCCACCCCCTTCATTAGATTTTGCCGGAACTTAACGATATTTTCCGGTTCGTCCGCCGCATGGGCGGAAGTTAGACTGATGATAGTGCACGCTGCCACGATTGCAGCCAGTACATGCTTAGTCCGAACAGTCATAGTCGTCTCCTTTGTCTGTAAGCGACCGAGAAATATCCTACCCTGTATCAATTTGTGGGGAAGATGACACAGCAAGAAGGTTCTGTCAGCCCCGCGGATAAGATGGTTTGAGTTGGAGTCAATGCCGTTTTGCAATAAGGTGCTTTCCCGACGATTTTGACAAAATCCCTAGAAGCGATTCCATAAAGATTAAGTCATGCGCGCTATTTTAGCCCAGCCCCGCGGGTTTTGTGCCGGTGTAGAGCGTGCAATCCGGATCGTTGAGGCGACCATCGAACGTTATGGAGCGCCCATCTATGTACGTCATGAAATTGTCCATAATCGTCACGTTGTTGAGGCTTTGCGCGCCAAGGGTGCAGTGTTTGTAAAAGAGGTAGATGAAATTCCGCAGGGCGCAGTTACTATTTTCAGTGCTCATGGAGTTTCTGAATCTGTTGAAGAATCCGCCAGGGCGCGAGGACTTTCCATAATAGATGCTACGTGTCCGTTGGTGGAAAAAGTACACAAGGAGGCCCAACGGTTTGCATCCCAGAACCGCACGGTAATTTTAATCGGTCATCGGGGACATCCAGAAGTGGAGGGTACGAGTGGTCGCGTAAAAGGTGGTGTTGTGTTGGTTTCTAGCGTTGGGGAGGTGGAAAAATTGCAAATCGAAAGCTCCACTGATCTTGCCTATGTGACTCAAACGACTTTAAGCGTCGATGATACGAGGGACGTAATTAAGGCCTTAAAGCGACGGTTTCCAAGTATTGTTGGTCCTGATCTTCGCGACATTTGTTATGCTACCCAGAATCGACAAAGTGCGGCTCGTGAATTGGCCAAGCAAGCAGACGTACTGCTGGTTATAGGTGCACAAACGAGTTCAAATTCAAATCGACTTCGTGATATTGGTGAGGAAATGTCGATCCCAAGTTATTTGATCGAAGATGCTAGATCCATTGATATGGCGTGGTTGAAGGGGGTGGAAAGGGTTGGCATCACGGCGGGCGCATCGGCTCCGGAACAGTTGGTGCAGGAGGTGATCGAGTATTTGCAGGGATTCACGGTAATTGAATTGGAGACGCTTCCAGGTATAGTTGAAAGTGTGCAATTTAAATTGCCATCACAGTTGACAACTTAACAAAATTGATGGACTGAAAAAGGTCTCCCGTGTTCTGGTAAGACCACTGGCGTGTACGCAACATCAGGCCGTCGGTAGATCGTTGCTACAGGTACGAATTTAGGAAGTTAGTATTTTGGCCCCTTGGGAGTTGCCTTTGTCAGGCCGGTGTCACCAATTTAGGATGTTCCGTGCTGCCAAGAGCTAACAACGCATTACCAACAATATTGGATGATACGAGCCCGGCATCCTGGTACATAACGGATGGAGTGCCGTGGCTAATAAATCTATCAGGGAGTAGCATGGGTCGGACCTTCAGGCCCTTATCAAGCAGCCCACTAGCTGCTAGAAACTGCATGACGTGCGCAGAAAAACCGCCTACAGCGCCTTCTTCAATCGTTATCAAGACTTCATGATCAGACGCCAAACGAGTAATAAGGTCTGTGTCCAACGGTTTTGCGAATCGCGCATTGGCTACGGTAGTTGGCCAGCCTCGAGCAGCTAAATCGTCTGCGGCGCTCAGACATTCTTGTAAACGTGCACCAAATGACAGAATGGCGATCTGACTTCCCTCGCGGATAACGCAACCTTTTCCCACTGGTAGAGCAACGCCGAATTCAGGCAGTTCAACGCCGATTCCTTCCCCGCGGGGGTAGCGTACTGCACTTGGGCGATCATTTATGTTGGCAGCAGTGGCCACCATGTGCATCAGTTCCGCTTCGTCAGAAGCGGCCATAATCACGAAATTTGGGAGCGTTGCCAGATAGGTAATATCGTAGGAACCGGCGTGTGTCGGGCCGTCAGAGCCGACTAAACCCGCGCGGTCGATAGCAAATCTGACGGGCAGACACTGAATCGCGACATCGTGCACAATCTGGTCATATGCTCGCTGCAAAAACGTCGAATATATAGCTGCAAATGGCTTGTACCCTTGGGTCGCTAAGCCCGCTGCAAATGTTACCGCATGTTGTTCCGCAATTCCGACATCAAAGGTGCGCTCTGGAAAGGCCTCGCAGAACTTATCGATGCCCGTCCCCGAAGGCATCGCAGCCGTAATCGCTACAATTTTTTCGTCTTGTTCAGCTTCATGGATGAGTGACTTAGCAAACACTGCTGTGTAACTCGGTGCGTTCCCTTTTTTGGTGGGTTGCACGCCAGTTACTACGTTGAATTTATTAACGCCGTGAAATTTATCTTCGGATTGCTCTGCAGGTGGATAACCGTTTCCCTTTCGGGTGACGACATGTACCAAAACCGGGCCGCCACTTTTTGCATCACGGACGTTGCGAAGTACAGGTAGCAAGTGATCAATATTATGCCCATCAATCGGGCCCACATAGTAAAAACCCAACTCCTCAAATAATGTGCCGCCGGTTATCATGCCACGAGCGTATTCCTCCGCGCGTTTAAAGCCTTGAGCAAGAGGTCGTGGAAATTTCATTGCCACCTGCGTTGCTACATGGCGTAAACTCCTGTAGGACCTTGAAGAAATCAAACGCGACAAGTAGGCGCTCATTGCCCCAACTGGTGGGGCAATAGACATGTCGTTGTCGTTCAAGATTACTATCAGCCGATTTCCCAGATGCCCGGCATTATTCATCGCTTCATATGCCATGCCGGCACTCATGGCTCCATCGCCAATCACTGCGATGACGTTATGGTTTTTGCTATCCAGGTCGCGTGCGGTGGCCATCCCAAGGGCAGCTGAAATAGAAGTTGACGAATGTGCTGCTCCAAACGGATCGTATTCACTTTCCGCCCGTTTGGTAAAACCGTAAAGACCGTTTCGTTGTCGTAATGTGTGGATTCGATCACGCCGACCCGTAAGTATTTTGTGTGGATAGGCTTGATGCCCCACATCCCATACGAGAAGGTCGTCAGGGGTGTTGAATATATAATGAAGCGCTACAGTGAGTTCTACTACACCTAAACCAGCACCAAGATGCCCACCGGTGCGTGAGACAACATCTATAAGTTCCAGGCGCAACTCATCTGCGAGTTGCCGAAGTTTAGAGGTCTGAAGTTGTCGTAAATCACCCGGGACGTTTACTGTATCGAGTAAGGGGGTCAAACTATCTACGTTTATGATCAGTCTCCTTAACGCCAGGACCAATATAGATATGCGCTATCATTTCCAGAATATTTCCGATATGGTTTGACAAAATAGAGATAAACAACAGGCTTACAAGCAGTTCCAGTTATTTATCCGATTCGCGCCGGGCTGTCTCCGCCGTAAACTTCGGAAGTGGTGTGAATGGAATCAAATCAGGTGCATCCTCAGAAATCTCTAAAGTGTCTGTTCGGGATGAGTTTGCTGAGCGATTGTGCGGCCGTAATCTGTCAGGCGACACACCAGCCAATCAGGTTTTAAGGGATTTTGGAACCAGGGTTCGGCCCAGCCCCGGTCAATACAGCTTTGGATCGTGCGGGGGCTAATTTTGGCGCCATCCTCGTCAAAAAGGGGCAGTTTCCCGCCTGGTTGGTCGAGTCCGCGCCTGAGCCAGCGAGTTTGTACGTGTGTAGGTCTGACGTTTTTAGGGGTGGATCTCGTACACTGTGCAGTGCGCTCCGCGTCCAATCTATTGTCAACCATTTACGCTCACCGTTTTCCCCAACCACGTACCTAATACAGAAAAGGCAACTGTCTCAGGTCCCAGCGCACTAGTATAGCGGATTGTCTCCAAGACTTAATTAGGTTTTCGACCTCGTCTATTCAAATTTTGGATCCTTTTTCCCGCTGGGGCATATATTAATTTGACTAGCAGTGGCCCACTTCCGGAGGGAGCCAGACTTAATATCTCTAGGATGCATAAACAATCGCCCGTCTTATTGAGTCTCATTTTGTCCATAAGGCGTCGTTTAGGCCTTATGGGCGATTTGGGTCCAGGGTTCCCCGTTCCCGGTTATAGGCATGATTAACGTGACAATGACCTGGGATCGAGCGCGTCTTGAAGTCCATCACCCACGAAATTGAATGCAACGACGGTAGTGAAAATCGCCATCCCTGGCCAAAACGCTAACATAGGCGTCTCGTAGATAAAATCCTGGGCATTAGTCAGCATATTCCCCCAGCTTGGGAGCGGTGGTTGTATGCCAAGTCCAAGGAAGCTTAGCACCGATTCGAGTAGAATTATGTTTCCCACAGAGAGCGTCGTAGCAACTAAGATGGGTGAAATTGAGTTAGGCAAAATGTGTCGAAACATTATGCGAGTGTGACTCGCTCCTTGAGCAATCGAGGCAAGAACGAAATCTCTCTGGCGAAGGCTGAGCGCTGCTCCACGTGCCAAACGGGCAACCGTAGTCCACCCTACTGCTGCGATGATTAAAATAATTCGGTAAAGACTAATTTCTGGGGCATGCGCTGCCATGGGGTCAATTCCCAATTTGGTCAAATCAACGGCAGCCAAAATAATGAGCAGAGGTAAAAGTGGTAGAGCAATCACGGTATCTGTTATTCGCATAAGGGTAGCGTCGAGCCAACCCCCAAAGTATCCGGCAGGTATACCAATTGCGATACCCAGAATTGCGGCCAAGATAGCGGTTGAAATTCCAACCATTAATGACACCCGCCCTCCATGTAGCATTCGTAAGAGGACATCCCGACCCAACTCATCTGTTCCCAGTGGGTGGGTTAAAGACGGAGCCGCAAATCGGTTTAGCAGATCCACAGACGAGGAACTCGTGCCAATCAAATTTTCAACCATAGGCGCAGCAAAAACGAAAATGGCCGTTACAGATAAGAGCAAACCGCTTAGAAGGGCCATTCGGTGCGTACAAAAGCGACGCCAAGTAAGCTGCCACGGGTCTATTCTTCGATTCTTGTATTCTGTGTATAGCAAGGTGTAGAGAGCCCCGATTATCGGTAATTAATGCGCGGGTCCAGCCAGGCGTAAACTAGATCTGCAGCTAAATTACTAAACAAGATCAGTGCCGTCGCGAACAGTAGGCTTACAAGTGCCATATTGTAGTCACTTCCAATAATGGAATCGTAAATCAGTTTTCCCATTCCGAGATATGAGAACATAGTCTCAGTAATCAGAGCCCCTGAAAAAAGTGTGCCGAAGCTGAGAGCCAGTACTGTGACAACAGGGATCATGGCATTGCGGAGTGCGTGTTTGAATATGATCGTATTCTTGCTTAAGCCTTTGGCGCGTGCAGTCCTAATATAGTCGTGTCTCATCACTTCTATCATGGCGGCGCGGACGTAACGGGTTAGACCACCTATGGATGCAATACTCAAAGTAATCACGGGCAGAACCATGTGGCGAACACTGTCTAGAAAACTTCCGGCGCCAACCGTGTGCATTCCCCCCGCTGGTAGCCATCCAAGCCATACAGAAAATACAACGATCAACATTAGAGCCAACCAAAATACGGGAATAGATATGCCTCCGAGAGCCAAAAAATTGATTATATAATCAGCGCGAGAGTGATGGTGTAGTGCGGAGTAAATGCCGATCGGCAGCGCTAAGGCTAAAGAAAGGAAGAGGCTGAATAACATTAGCCACATCGTGTTTATCAATCTCGGTATTAGGATGTCGAGAGTCGGCTTGTTGTGTATGCGGGAATAACCAAAGTCTCCTTGAGCCGCTGAAGAAATCCAGTTGGTGTAACGTTCACCCAGGGGTCGGTCCAGTCCGTAGAGCGCCTTAAGCCGGACCGCGTCGGCAGATGTCAGGTTTGGGTCTGACTGTACCATGATGTCTATCGGATCGCCGGGCATCAATGCCATAACAGCGTAAATGAGAAATGACATAACTGCCAAAACGACAATGGATTGAGCAAGACGTTGGATGGAATATTGGATCACTGGAATTTCCGCCATAATACCCGCCGGGTGCCAATAGTTGTTAGAGGCCCCCGGTTATTTGAAATGACAAGCCACCTGATGTGTTTCCTCATCATATGTAGGTTCAAGAGCGGGCTCTACCTCCGTACAAATTTCCTGTGCTTTTGGGCACCGTGGGTGAAACAGGCACCCGCGCGGCAGCAGAGTGGGATCAGGAATATCTACAAAACAAGCATCCGTGGCTAGACGTTTCCCCGCTCCTGGTTCTGGCACCGCAGCTCGTAGTGCTTGACTGTATGGGTGACGTGGGTCCTCTAATAAGACACTGCAATCGGCTATTTCGACTATTTTGCCTAGATACATGACGGCGACTCGATCAGCTATGAAGTTAACTACCGCCAGATCATGTGTGATAAAGAGCATTCCTAACCCTCTTGTTTCGCGTAAGTCAGCTAATAAATTTAAAACCTGGCTTTGAATAGATACATCAAGAGCTGATACTGGCTCGTCCGCAATAATTAAATCTGGATCCAGCACAATGGCTCGTGCGATGGCTAGGCGTTGTCTTTCGCCACCTGAAAATTCATGAGGATATCGATTTACGACTTCTGGAGAGAGCCCGACCGCATTCATTGCTTCTACGGTGCGTTCACGTCGAAATGCTTTGTTTCCCAACTGATGGATTTGCATCGGCTCTTCTATGATTGATGCTGCTGTCAGTCGTGGGTTGAGGGATGAGTTAGGATCTTGGAAAATCATCTGCACGGATCTACGAAGGAACCGCAATTTTCTGCTGCTAGTTTGTGTTACATTGAGGCCACGAAACAGTATTTTTCCTTCTGTTGGTTCGTAAACCCGAATGGCACACCGTGCGAGCGTTGTTTTCCCACACCCGCTTTCGCCAATTAAGGCCAGTGTCTCTCCTTTATTTATGAAAAGATTGACCTTGTTAACTGCGTGAACGACTTTGGCCGATCCATTCAATCGGCGTTTAGGAATTCGGAAACGCTTAACAATTTGGCGCAGTTCTAACATTGGTGTTCATTCGTTACGATTTTGATCGTACTTTGGGGCAAGCTACCCAATGATCTCTTTCAACTTCTTCAAAATTAGGCTCGTTCTCGGCACAATCGGGTTCGGCCATGAAACAGCGATCATGGAATGGACATCCGCGGGGCAAGGCGTTGAGATCGGGTATTTGCCCGGGAATTGTTGGCAGACGACGGTGTTCACTTCTTAGGCGCGGCACTGTAGCAAGTAGACCTCGCGTGTATGGATGGAGAGGGTTTTGGAACAATACGGAAGCTGACGCGTGTTCAACGGGACGGCCTGCGTACAAAACCATCACTTCATCGGCAATTTCTGAAATTACACCGAAATCGTGACTGATAAATTGAATTGCCATTTTGAGCTGATTTTGAAGCTGTAAAAATAACTCTACAATTTGCGATTGGAGTGTGACATCCAAGGCAGTGGTTGGTTCATCGGCGATCAGGAGCGCCGGTTCTCCGGCCAGAGCCATGGCAATCATGGCCCGTTGTCGTAAACCACCCGACAGTTGGTGTGGATAGTCGTGCGCGCGTTTGCTAGGTGACGGAAACCGGACTAGGTCTAGTAATTCAAAGGTACGCGTTTGCGAGGCAGCACGTGAAAGATTTTGGTGAAGTATTATTACTTCCGAAATTTGTTCACCAATAGTGTACACAGGGTTTAGGGCAGTCATTGGCTCTTGAAACACCATTGCGATCTGTGCGCCTCTCTGCTCTGCAAGCTCGTCTTGTGTAAGGGAGCAAAGTTCCTTGCCCTCGAACCAGACTTCCCCCTCATAAACTTCTCCCGGAGGATCGATCAGACCCAGTATGGCAAGTGCAGAGATGGTTTTGCCACATCCACTCTCTCCGACTACTCCCAGAGTACGGCCATGCCCTAGCTGATAGGATAAGCCGCGAACTGCCGGAGTTGTTCTGTTCTCCCGCGAAAATCGAATTCCGAGGTTCTGAACCTTTAGAAGGGGACGCTTGGTGTCCGAACTATTCCCCGGAACTGCGTCTTTATCGGCGCGGCTTCGAAGCTCCATTTAGTGAATGCCGGCCATCAATGTTTCATCCAGTTGCACGTCCACTACTTCGAGGGAGCCTAACGATTAGGTCGAGGGTTTCAACAAGGTTGTGCCAGAACCGGTCCTTTCGGGGCGAAATATCACCATGTGTGACATTTACTTCGTCTCCTCAGATGAAAAATGCGAGCTATCGAATTTATAAGCTTGCTTACTAAATAAATCTTGTTTATAAGCTTGCTTACTAAATAACCACGGAAATTGCTGATGTTGACGCCTGATGAGCTGAAACGGAGTTTCGGCTTCCTTATGCATGATGTGTCACGCCTGTTACGTAAAAGTTTTGATCGCCACGCGAGCACAATTGGGCTTACCCGCGCTCAGTGGCGGGTGTTGGCGCACCTTTCACGTAACGAGGGCGTAAAACAGGCAGGTCTCGCTGAAATTCTCGAGATTAAGCCAATCACGTTGGGCCGGCTTTTGGATCGGTTAGATGCCCATGGATGGGTCGAACGGCGTTCCGACCCAATGGACAAACGCGCAAGAAGATTGTTTCTGACCCAAAAGGGGCGGTCAATCCTACGTGAACTGCGTGTTGTGGCCCTGTCTGTCCGGTCAGAGGCGCTTTCTGGACTGACTGATGCGGAACAGGACCTCCTTATAGATCAACTTCGTGCCGTCAAAGAGAACTTACTATCGGCCGATGAGGCTGCGGACCAGGCTCGGGCTGTTGATCCAGAGGTTAAACCTTAGACTGACCATGGATAGAGTTGGTCCATCTCGAGATCCTATGGGTCTGGTGCGTCGCTCGATTCGGCTGATTTTCCGGGTAGTCTTACTTACTTTGGGTCCCCTCGTGGTGGCAGGAGCGGGGGGATATTTTTATTCGACAGGTGGCAGGTTTATTACGACTGACAACGCGTATGTAAAGGCGGACAAAATTTTTGTCAGCTCTGAGGTTTCTGGGCCACTGGTCGAAGTTGCGGTCAGTGAGAACACGCCAGTGCTTAATGGGCAAACTTTGATCAGGATTAATGAAGTGCCTTTCCGCATCGCTGTTTCGCGCGCAAATGCTCGCCTCTCAGCAGTAAAACGGACTATTGAAGCGGCGCGCGCCCGCTATCGAGAGGAAATGACCGTTAAGGAAGCGGCGGAAGAAGAGGTGATCTACTTTGAGAGAGAATTTACACGCCGTGAGGAACTCCAGGCGAGAGGCGTTAGCTCCGATGCAGCACTCGATCAAGCACGGCACGATCTCGATCTAGCGAGGCAATCAGTGCGGCGAAGCGTGCAAAAAATTGCACAAATCTCAGCCTATCTTGGAGGCGATTCAGATAGGTCTGTGGAGAAGCACCCGGATTATTTGGAAGCTCTGAGTGAGAAAGAAAGAGCTGCCTTTGAAATTAGCCGCACCGTAATTAAAGCGCCGACGGACGGTGTGGTTACTAACATAGGGTTGCAACCCGGAGAATATGTAACGGCCGGGGAGCCACTGTTTGGTATCGTCGCCAGTGGAGACGTCTGGGTTGATGCAAATTTGAAAGAAACAAAGCTGACACACATTAGGGTAGGGCAGACGGCGACAATTCGTGTTGATGCCTACCCGGAAATAATGTGGCGGGCGCTCGTGGCCAGTATTGGGGCGGCCACTGGATCAGAGTTCTCCATCTTGCCTCCACAGAATGCGACTGGTAATTGGGTAAAGATCGTGCAGAGAGTGCCTGTCCGCTTGATGCTGCTTGACTACGCTGGTGACCCACCGCTTCGAGCGGGCATGAGTGTTGTTGTTTCGATTGACACAGAACATCAACGGGACATGCCCGAAATATTGGCAAGTACCCTGGCTCGTTTTGGCTTGGATAGACCGTGGCGCTAATTTTCCAAGGTCGGTTCTTTCTCGCCTGCGCCAACTTATTTTGGTTGCTAAAGGATGCTGCCACTTTTCCTGATTTCGACAAAAATTGGTTTGTTTCATGGCCACCACGTTAGGGAGTGATTTGTCGCCGGGTTTCAAGTTGCGTCCCGGGTGGGTTTTGGCTGCGGTGATGCTCGCCGCACTGATGCAGGTGGTTGATGTTACCATAGCTGCGGTCGCCATTCCCGAAATGCAAGGGAACCTTTCAGCTAGTCCGGATCAAATCACCTGGGTGCTAACTTCCTATATCATTGCCACAGCGATCGTGACACCTGCCCTAGGGTGGCTGTCGGCAAGGGTCGGTCGGCGTCGTTTGTTTTTTTTATCGATTTCTGGTTTCACCGTCGCATCGTTGGCATGTGGGCAGGCGTCATCCCTTGAAGAACTTGTGGTATGGAGGACATTTCAAGGTGCGCTCGGTGCGCCGTTAGTTCCTCTATCGCAAGCCACTTTACTAGATGTGTATCCGCGTCGGAGACACGGTTTTGCAATGGGGGTTTGGTCGCTCGGTTTGATGATTGGACCCATGATAGGCCCCGCCCTTGGTGGTTATATTACGGAAGTGCACGGGTGGCCGTGGATTTTTTATATTAATCTTCCTCTTGGTTTGCTCGCGTTCCTCGGTATTCAGGCATTCGTTCCAGAGTCGGAACGACAACCGCGCCCTTTTGATTTTCTTGGCTTTGCTTCTCTGGGTCTTGGTGTTGGGTCGTTCCAGGTCATGCTTGATCGTGGTGAAT
>CAZSYW010000042.1:0-14148 GCA_964611315.1 uncultured Rhodospirillaceae bacterium | reverse complement strand
CGACGGGTGTCGATTTTAATCCCAACGTTAAAGATGGTCGAGCTACAGTGGGCCTTCAGGTGCCAAAGTCCAACTGGGCCAATCGAATAGATCAACCGCCTTTTTCTGCATACGCTGTGACCTGCGGCATTACATTTACATTTGGCGGTATGCGAGTGGACATTGAGGCTCGTGTTCTGGATATGGAACAAACACCTATTCCGGGGTTGTTTGCGGCCGGGGAATTGGTGGGGGGTCTGTTTTATTTCAACTATCCAGGCGGGACCGGCCTTACCTCTGGAGCTGTGTTTGGGAAAGCTGCGGGGGCATCGTCGGGGTCTCCTAAGTTCGCCAAAAACAGAAGCACTAGAAAGTAACCGAAGTTGGCTTTGCCATTTCTGCAAGGTTAATACCTTTGGATAAATGTTGGTTCCAAACTTCGAAGAAAAAACAGTTTCTCTTGAACATGATGATTATTTGGTACCTTTGAATTCAATCACGCTTTTTTGTAGGACGCCGACCTACATTTGGATTGTCGTTTCCGTAAATTGTCTTAGTTCAGGTTTGTGAGGGGTGAAGTGACTAAAGAATTTCGTAAATGTCGTATACAGCGCTGTCTGGCTCTCGCCGTCCTACCCCCACAGATACGATATGGTTTAGCCACTGATAGGGCCCAGAACTCGCTTCAAAAAAAGGCGCATTACGCAGATAATATTCGGTAGGGCTGATATGTTCTCCCGCGGCAATACGTTCCATCATTTCTGGTTTCCCGTGTCGAACGCCGCGGTATTGTACAAAAATTAGACTATCATCGTGCGTCTTGACTACTAACCGAACATCAGGCGTCAGGCTACCATCGTTCCGTGTGAGTAATGCATCCACGCCACCCGGCAAAACTGTTCCGTTTAGGCGCGGCCCTGTTACGCTGCCCTCTCCCAGCAGGTCGATCCGTCGACGTGTGCCACCTGGGATGCTCTCTATGATGTGGCTATCCAAAACCCGGATCCGCATGGTGCACAAAAATTGTGTTTCCAGTGATCTTGGAGGCGTCATCGAGCGATGGCCACATGCTGTTTTCTGGGGAGTTGAGTAACAGTAATCGTTTTGTCAATAATATTACTTAACTTGGACTTCGGATTGTGGGCTATTCCAGCACCTATCATGTTTTTCTCCTTGGTCTGTTGGTTTGCGAAAGCCTGCTCATGCGCGGCATTCTAGCAACTCCCTTGCGCAGGAACCATTTTATAATGTGTTAATGGCAGCGAGCTTTGATATGTGACCAATACAATAGGTGTTGGCACAAAAGTTTAGCGAAAAAAACCACGAAACTTATCCGCTACCCGCGGGTCCACTTGGATAGAATTGGACAAAAGTTTTAACGAATCCTCTAAAAATATGGCATTACTTCTTTGGCAAATAATCGGACTGAGGCTTCGGCAAGTGGGAGCGGCATGTCGTAGAAATTCACCTGTAATGACGCTACCTCGAAATCACCTACTAACTTCTGGTAATCCGTGATTTGAGCGCGAATCTGTTCTGGTGTTCCTATCCATGCAGCGCCTTTGCTCACCTGGCTTTCGAACGTTTCTTCGGACAGGCCTGCTATTATTTTGTCGTATCCGGGGTAGTCGTCGGATGTTGTTTCTCCAATCCAGT
Source organism: uncultured Rhodospirillaceae bacterium (assembly GCA_964611315.1). Classification (GTDB taxonomy): domain Bacteria; phylum Pseudomonadota; class Alphaproteobacteria; order UBA7887; family UBA7887. The sequence continues at coordinate 12,513 of CAZSYW010000042.1, read as the reverse complement.
CAGAAGCCGCATCAACAAGTGAGCGAAGGTAAAGCTGTAGTCGCTCGCGGCAATGTTCGATTGCGCCACTTTCATCTGGCCAGCAAAACATATGAAATGCCAACATAACCCGGCCAGTTCCTTGGTGGCCCGCCGAACGCCAAGCATCTCTATATAGGTTGATTAGCTCTGCCATGCGACCACCAGATAAGGGGATTGCCATGATGGAGTGACCGGCTTTGCCAGCGGCAACAAAGGATGCAGGTGTGCCAAGGGCAGCTATCCAAAAGGGTGGGCGAGGCCGTTGAGTTGGTCTTGGTAGAGAGGTTGTAGGTGGAAACTGATGAAAACGTCCGTTCGAAGCATACACATCGTTTTCAAGCAGGCCGCCAATTTGTTCTATTCCTTCCGCAAAACGATCCTTACTCTCATCGAGAGAAATACCGAATCGACTGAACTCGTGAGGAAGAAAAGCACGTGCAAATCCAATATCCAGTCGCCCACCAGATATCGCATCTAACATGCCTATTTCCCCTGCTACCTTCAGCGGATTATTGAAGATCGGAAGAATAGCCCCTGTCACAAGGCGTGCTTTTTTGCTGCGCTGTGATGCTGCCGATAGAAACACCATGGGGTTAGGGCTGTACCCACCATAGGCGTTAAAATAATGTTCAACTATTCTGATGTGGCTGTAGCCATTTTCATCCGCCAAACTTGCCAGGGAGAGACATTCGTCAAAGTACTGATCAGCAGGCTTCGATTCGGGTCCCACACACGGGAAAAACTGCATGCCAAAATCCAATTTTTGCCTCCAGAAATTCTAAAATTCCCAAAAGATCAATGGGACAGGGGTGTGGGGGTCTTGGGTCAACTATTGTAGCATTTGCCGTGTAATTGTGTGAAAAGAAATAACGGATTAAGTCCTGCTCCAACGTCGTTGGCATGCTTCGTTGGCGCTGGCAATTCAAAGTGTTAAATATTTCTCTTGAACTTGAGAATTTTTACGAAGGTCGTTTGGGGTGCCCGAGAACTTGATGGTACCTTTCTCCATGATATGGCAGTAGTCACTCAGAGATAATACAAACTGCAGATTTTGCTCTGCCAATATGATTGACATTCCTGCATTTTTAAGAAGTGCTATTTTGTCACGAAGCGTTTCGACCACTTTTGGGGCAAGCCCTTCGGAAGGTTCGTCTAGGATTAACAGTTTTGGGTTACCCATCAGGCTCCGCGCCACGGTTAACATCTGTTGTTGTCCCCCGGACAAAACGCCTCCTGCTCGATTTCGTATTTCACTAAGGTCTGGGAACAGCTCGTAAACCTGTTCTTCGCCCCAGGTTGGAATGCCATGCCGCGGTTTACGTCGCGCAATATCGAGGTTTTCCCACACGGAAAGCTCCGGAAAAATCTGTCGTTCTTCTGGCACAAAACCGATCCCCAGCTTAGCGATCTTGTGCGTTGGAAGACCCGTGATATCTGTTTCTTCGAACAGAATTCTTCCCACACTTGCCGGTGTCAGGCCGATAATGGAGCGCATCGTGGTGGTTTTCCCCACTCCATTTCTGCCGATCAAGGAAACACATTGCCCGGACTCCACGTTGAAGGAAACGCCAAATAAAACCTGACTTAGGCCGTATGAGGTGCGGATTGACCTCACTTCAAGCTGTGCCATCACCAATCTCTTTCCCGAGGTAAATCTTTCTAACTTCTGCATCTTGGCGAACGGCTTCCGGAGGTCCGGATGCCAAAATGTGGCCGTGATGAAGTACGCTAATGCGATCAGCGATGCCAAAAACGACACCCATGTCGTGTTCAGTAAATAGAAGTGTTAAAGATCGTGTTTTTGCAATGTGGTTAATCAGCTGGATCGATTCCAGTGTTTCATTTGGCGACATACCAGCAGTGGGTTCGTCAAGCAGCAGAAGCCGGGGATCAGCAGCAAGTGAAATGGCCAATTCTAGCTGCTTTTGTTTTCCGTATGCTAGTTCCCCAGCGATCGCCTCTAACTCTTCGGAAAGATCAACAAGTTCCAGCAGTTCCTCTGTGTCTTCTTTATGTAAATTGTGAGCCTGAGAAAAAAAACGGAAATGCTGATTCTTTTGAGCAATTAACGCGACCTGGACGTTCTGAAACACCGTCATTCGCGGGTATATGTTGATCCGCTGGAAAGAACGGGCCAGACCAAGTTTCACGATCCTGTAGGGTTTTAACCCACTAATCAAATTTCCTTTGTATCGAATTTCCCCCAAGCTTGGCCGTGTGTGGCCGGTTATAAGATTGAAAAACGTTGTTTTCCCGGCGCCATTTGGCCCGATAATCGCATGTCGCTCCCCTTCGTTCAGTTTAAAGTCTATCGCAGTGAGTGCTTTAAACCCGTCATAACTTTTATGTAAATTTCTTGTTTCCAACATTTTATTTACTTTTCGTGGCGAACGCGTGCACTCTGCGAGCCAAGCCCGAAAGGCCATCTGGCAGGAAAAGCAAAATGACTAAGAGAACGACACCTAAAACTGTTGGCCAATACTCGGTATATTCATTTGTAATTCGTTCCAAAACAAAGAGTGTAGCGGCGCCAATGGCTGGACCAAAAAAAGAAAACATGCCGCCTAATAGCGTCATAATCAACACCGTCGCGGATTGAGTCCAAAACGCCGATTCCACGTACATGCCTCGGTGGAACATTCCGAATATGGCCCCAGCTATTCCCGCAAATGTACCTGCGATAACAAAAGCCCACCAACGCATGAGACGGGTATTTATGCCAACAAAACCAGCACGGATGGGATTTTCTCGCACCGCGACCAGAGTCCTGCCAAATGCCGAGTGGCAGATCGACCATAGTAGGGCAACCGACGCCGTTACTAGAATCAAAGTAAAGTAGTAGAAGCGAGTTCGATTGCCGATCAGATCTGGAACAAGAATCCCGACAAAACCATCGTCCCCTCCCGTTGCTGAGCGCCATTTAAAAGCAATAGCCCAGACGAGCATCGAAAAAGCCAACGTCAACATCGCAAAGTAAATATCGGTAAGACGGGTACAAAAATACGCGACGATGCCCGCCGCTGAGATTGTAACGGCGATGCTGATTACGAATGAGGGTACTAAGGCCCACCCGTAGGTCGTCAATAGAATAGCGTTCGTATAGCCGCCTATCGCAAAATACGCGGCATGACCAAAGGAGACGTTCCCTGAGTAGCCGATTATAACATTCAGGCTGAGTGCAAACAGGGCATAAACGAGGATCTCTGTGACAACATCGATCAGGTAAGCCGAATGAAAGAACGGTACGGATAGTAGAAGGATTAATGCTGCCAGACACCCCATTAAGGTTGAGCGAGTCATTGGATCGGTCATGAGGTTTAGTGCCCTTCCATCTCGGGACGTCCAAAAAGTCCCCATGGTCGGATAAGCAAAACTATTAGCAAAATAAGGAAAGCAAATATGTCTTGCCCGTTGGGTATGATCACCGAACCAAAATTGAAGACAAAACCATAAATCAGTGCGCCAACCAAAGTGCCCCACAACGAGCCTAAGCCTCCTATGATGACAATGACGAAACACTCCACGATGACGATGGCATCCATTCCAGGAGTTGGGCTGTTGAATGGCGATGCGAGAGCACCTCCGATGCCAGCTAACGCTGAACCTATTACGAAAACAGCTGTGTAGATCAGTGGAACATTTATACCCAGGGCAGCCAACATTTCGCGGTCTTGGGTGGCGGCCTTTGTGATGCGGCCCCAGCGGGTGCGTTCGATGAAGAGCCACAATGCCAAGAAAATCACTGGCCCTAAAACGCAAAGCAAAAGGCGGTATGATGGGTAGTAGGTAAGCCCTAAGTTTGTCGCGCCAGCAAGACTATCCGGGTAGGACACGCTGTATTGACCGGTACCCCAGAGTATCTTTGCAAAATCACCAAGGATAAGTACCAAAGCAAACGTCAACAAAAGTTGTAACAAGTGCTCTTTGTCGTAAACAAACCGAAAGAGGCTGCGTTCAATGGCTACTGAGAGTAATGCCAAGCCAACTCCAGCGCCAATCACACCCCAAATAAAATTAAGGCCCATCGTTTCTGTGACGGAGTACATAATATAGGCGCCGAACATGTAGAACGCGCCGTGTGCGAAATTAATAACCTTTAATACTCCGAATATGAGTGATAGTCCGGCTGCAATAATGAAAAAATTCATCCCCATGGAAACGGAGTTTAGGACCTGAATTAAGGCAAAGTTCGGGTTATTCAATAAAATCGTGATTCCCGGGCTTGCTAATCCGATACGAAAAAATTCCACTAATGTTTCCATATTTGTGTCCGGTCTCGGGTGAGTACGAGTTCCCCTGCCACGCAGATAGGCTTCTACGGTTTTCCCGTTAGTTCAACGTGAATGAACTATTCGATTATGTGTGCGGGAATATAAGTTATTGGATCCATTACTCGGTAGGGCACCCCTTCTTTTTCCACCATCGGGCCCCAAAACTGACCCGTGTTTGCTTGGTGCGTTTTCGAGTCGATAGTGCGTGGTCCAACTGGCGTTTCAATTGTCAAACCTTTGAGGGCTCCAGATATTTGGGCCGCGTCGAGAGAACCAGTTTTTTCTGCCGCAGCTGCATACATGCGCACGCCAATTAGCGCGAGTATTGGCCACATCGCTGTTTCTTCAGTCCCTAAACGCTCAGCCAGTAATTTTTGAAAAGTTTCATGTTCCTGATTTGGGTGGTGATACCAAAGTTCGTAGGAATTGGCCCATACGTTGTCGGGATAATCCTTACCCAAGGAACCTGCAATCTCGTGGCTACCAATCTCGCCACCTGTGATGTACTTAATTTGTTTAAACAGACCAAAAGGTGACGCCTGTTTTGCAAAATCTACAAAATGAGGTCCCCACAATCCACTTGTTACAACGTCGCATCCGGCTCCTAAAATCTGGGTAATAAAGACGTTGTAGTCGGTTGCCCTCAATTTAGGTTTTAAGCTTAAGATTTTCTTTGCGGTTGGGAGGTGACGTTTTAGGCCCTTATCGATACCATCCGCTAAGTCGTGGCCATATGCATAATCCAATTGGATATCGCAAATTCTTTGTGCATCCAACTGCTTTGCAATCTGCGCTATAGCGTCGCCCTCAAAATCGGTGTGCGAGGCAGTTCGGAATACGTATTCGTGCTTCTTCGTAGTTGTCAACTGAATGGTCTTTGGAATGGTTGCAATGTAGACAACTTTTTCTTGTTTCGCGACTTCTGAGATGGCAAGACCTACAGCCGAACTTAGGCCACCGATAATCACATTTACTCCGTCCTTCGTGATCATTTCTTTTGCCGCCGCGGCTGCAGTGGCAGGATTTAGCTTAGTATCACGTTCTACACTCAAGACATCCATGCCAAGGATCCCGCCTTGGGAATTTAGTTCATCGACCGCCATTCGGTGTCCTGTCATTGCGGGCGATCCATAGATCGCACCACCTCCAGTTATAGGGTAGAGCATTCCGATTTTGACCTCGGCTGCCTGTACGGTCCCTAGTGTGGTCAGTATGGCAATGATTGGTGCGGTTTTTTTTGCGATATGCAACATACTCTTTTCCTCTTATTGCAAGACCCATTGCGGTGCACATCTATGTTTGTGACGGAAACAGTTCAAAGCACCAAAACTCTAATCGCTGATACAGAGCCAAGACTTACAGGCAGACTACCTCGATTTTGAGCGTTAGTTAAACAAGATAAAACATAGACGTATGAGATAAAATTATTCGGTGCAGTGATGAACTTGGTTACCCGGTGCATGTACGACATTGGAATGTGATAAAATGGATATAGAGATGTTTTGAGGTGTAAAAGGTATTTTACTTTCTGAGCATATATGAGAATTCATAGATTTGATGAGGAAGCGGGGTCACCTCGGCCTTCGACACCGAGGCAAGATTTTCTATTGCTGGCCCATGTTTCCGCATCTCTTGCGCATTGTATCCTTCGACAATTAGGACGCCGTCCATGGTGGACTCGGTAGTTCCTTTTCTAAGACGCCGTTCGGCGGTTTCGGTATTTGTGATCTCTGTGTTGCAAAACCCTATTGTCACCCCTGTTACTCCAGTCAAGCTACAAATGGACGAAGCCAATTTATCCAGCAATGAAAGTTGGTTTGTATTTTCAATAAAGGTAGGTCCGCGGACGATGCGTACCGTCAACATAACTCCACCGTAACCTTGTTCAGAACCCGCACTTGCTACCCGACGGCACGCTCCGCGAGTAAAATTTTTGAATGTTGGTGCGTTTTTCCTTGTCCAGGGTGTGGGATTGTTGAGACGTTCCAGGTATGGCGCCGATTTAAAAACAGAGAGCTCCGTCCCCTCATAGAGTGTAAAACAGCATTGTTCCCGTTCGTCTTCCTTCATAAAACGCCGGCCCGCAAGAAAACCCGGGATACCAATTCTTTCTGGCATGTGCTCGTATGTGTGCCAGCGCTCCCATTCTGGTTTTCCTTTTTCTTCCAGGTCATGCCAAATGGCTAGGAATGCGCCAGCTTCAGTCAACATAAAACGTCTCCCTGTTTTTTATTTCTGAGGCCTGTGCGTGTCTTCGTGAAGGAAGAAGTCGACGATCATTTCTCGTTGGCCTTCAAACATTTCGGTACCCGTATGGGTTCGGCAGCCACGCTCCCTAGATTCAGAAATTAAAGTCGTTATTTCTGGTTCAGTCACGACATCCCCTACATGCATGTTCTCTGTCAGCTGATCGACATCGAGAGGTAAGGAATCTCCTGATTTCATTCCAGAGGGTGTCGCATGTGCAATGATGTCATAAACTTTTGGGCCAGAGTTGGGGACAACCCAGACATTCTTATAATCTTGAGCCAGAAGGTTCATTAAGTTGACGGAGCGACTACGATCAACATCGTAAATACCCAATGTAGCGAGTCCGGCATCAAGCAGAGCGAGAGCGATCGCAGAACCAGCTCCACCTGCACCGATCAACAGTGCTTGCTTCCCTTTTATGACGCTTCCTGCTTTGCGAACCGCGTTACAGAACCCGATTCCATCCGTCAGATCTCCATGCCACGACCCGTCAGAATTTCGGCGAATAATGTTGGCGGCGCCTAAGAGTTCAGCTCGCCGCGTGAGAGTTTTGCATATGCTTGCACTGAGAAATTTGTATGGCACGGTTATTACCATGCCATCCAGATTTTTAGCGGATTGTACGCCTTTGAAGAAATTATCTATTCCGTCGGGAGGAATTTCTATCGGGACTTGAACGGCGTTAATGTCACGCGCCTTGAATGCGCAGGTTATGTCAGCAGGGGATTTTACCTGGCCAATGGGGTAACCTACTGTCATAAAGAGACGAGTCGTCCCGCTCAGTTTTGCGATCATAAATTTAAACACTCCCAGGCATGATTGTTGAAAAGTTAAATCAACCGATTTTAATCTTGTTAGCCAGGTTTTGGGTCTCCTTCGTAGCTACCTTGAGAGGTTGTATGTAGCGAAGAATCTCGTCGAGTTTCCTTCCAGGAATCATTCTCGATATCTTCAAATTTGATAAAACTCGGTCTGCAAAAGTGGCATGATCACCTTGATCCAGCAGGCTCCTGATGAAGTCGTGAGCTTCATGGTGTCCCATTTGTTCGAAAAGATTGGTGCAAAGCTCTTCGGTCGCTAGGGTTCCGCCCGTACGGGAAAGGTTTTTCCGCATTTGGGCTGTGTCTACCTTCAAATTCATTACCATTGCCTTAAGTCGCTCAGCTGACGCCAAGGTGAGCGCCGAAAACGTGGGTAAGATAATCCACTCGCTGTGCCATGACCCCACGCCGCGCTCATGTGACTGCATTTGTGCGGCAGTGATAGTTGACAGGTGCGCTGCAGTAAGAGGAAGCACAGTAACGGGCACCAAGGCATCCACTGGGTTTCGTTTATGGAGCATAGAAGATGAGCCACCCGGGGTGCCCTCGTGTAGTTCTCCAATTTCAGTTTGCATCATTAAAAGACAGTCACCTGCTATTTTGGCGGCAGCCCCAGCAACAGCAGCGAAAGCACTTGCAACTGTCAAAATGCGCCCACGCAATACGTGCCAACATTTTCCGGGGTCCGTAAGCTTTAGTTGTTCCGCAAGGTCTGCACGTACGGTGGCGCCATGAGGCGCCATCACAGATAGTGTCCCATTTGAGCCACCAAGCTGAACTGCCATATCCGTACATTTGACGGTTTTTAGTTTTTCCCGAGCGAGAGCAATCGATGTGCCCCACAGTGCTGCTTTGAGGCCAAAGGTGATCGGTGTTGCTTGCTGCAGGAGCGTTCGGCCTACCATGGGAGTTTTGGCATGTTTCAGAGCCATAGTCCGCAAATCAGAAGAGACCTTTAGCAACATTGAATCAAGGGCATTGGTAATTTCTGCGAGTGCCATCATGTTGGCAGTATCGATTACATCCTGGCTGGTGGCACCAAAATGGACATGGGTTGCAGCGGTGGGGTTTTTTGAAGCAACTGAATTTCTCAAGTACCTGACAAAGGGTATTGCTGGATTTCCTGAAAGTTTTGCTTCTTCATAAATTGCTTCAGCATCCGGGAGGTCAGTCTTACATGTCTCCGCTATGAGGTGAGCCGATGATTCTGGAATTAGCCCGACTCTTGCCTGTGCTAATGCAAGTGCCCCTTCAAACGATGCCATACGAGATAATCGGGCGGTCATACCCCATACTTCGTCACTGAGTTTAGTCCGGAACTGTGGTTCAATTAACACGATGATTATCGAATTAGTGTTTGAGTTTTGAAATCGCCTGGTGCGCGGTCAATCATGAGGTCTATTTTATCCAAAAGTTGTGGCAACTGACTCTCTTATGACCATTCTAAAAATACAGTTTCGTCTTCGCCTTGTAGATGTATATCGAAGCGATAGTTTGTTTGGCCGCCAACCCCAATTTCGGGCACGGCAATCAGTGTATCTCGACGATTGGGGTCCGGTATGGCGGCGAGAACGGGATCGTTTTCGTTACTTGCTTCATCCGCAAAATAAATACGAGTGCACAGGTGAGTCAGGATACCACGCCCAAATACCATTACGTCTATATGAGGGGCTTGCAGAGTGTTGTCGGCAGTATTGAGACGACCAGGCTTGATAGTCTCAAACACGAAAGTCCCTTTTGGATCTGTCGCCGTTCTGGCAAATCCCGTGAAATTGATATTGGCGCCATGATTTCTTCCGGGCAAACGACCTTTTTGATCTGCCTGCCATATCTCCAACATGGCGTCCGGGATCGGTTCGCCATCTCCATCAAGTACCTGCCCTGAAATAGTAATTTGAGCATCCGACGTAGCGTTCATGCGGTTTGGTGCAAGCAGTGCCAGGCCATGTTTAGACGAATTTAAAGCGTAGGAAAAAAATGGCCCTATCGTTTGAGATGGGGTCGTCTTTACCAAGCTAACCCTCCATCGGAGTACGGTTTGTGCCACGAAGGATGAGGTCGAAGCGGTACCCAAGAGCCCATCCTGATTGAGTAAGTGTGGAATCTAGTGATGCAATCAGTCGGGAACGTTGTGTTGAATCAGTTACCGATTGCAAAATCGGATCTGCTGCTAAGAGTGGATCTCCCGGGAAATACATTTGTGTGATTAGTCTCGAGAGGAAACTGTGGCCAAACAATGAAAAATGAATGTGTGCGGGCCGCCACGCATTTGCATGATTGGCCCAAGGGTACGCTCCTGGTTTTATAGTGGTAAATCGGTACCATCCGTCTGTGTCGGTAAGAATGCGGCCGGCACCTGTAAAGTTCGGATCAATGGGGGCATCGTGTTGGTCCGAGGGATGAATATAGCGGCCGGCGGCATTGGTTTGCCAGATCTCTATTAAACTTCCTGCCACCGGAAGCATTTTTTCGTCGAGCAATCTTCCGGCGACAATAATGCGCTCGCCCTGGGGGCAGGCGCTGTGTTGAGAAGTAAGATCAGAATCACTTGTAGCGATATAGTCGTGTCCAAACACAGGTTGTGAAAGTTCCCCCGGAGTTGCTGGGAACACGAGCGGAGCAGTGGATGGGTTTCGTTTGGCCGTTGAACGATAAGCTGGAACTGCCGCGGCTGGCTTGTCGCCCGCATAGTTTGGATGTTGGTTAGTCGTCATGAGCCAAATCGTTTCCTGTTTTTGTTCAAAGGTAACACAGCCCAACTTGAAGTATATCACAATTGAAAATAATGAACCTTTGAGATAACTGAGAGGGCAAACTGGTGCCCGGAGAGATCAAAAAACGTGAAACTTGTGGTCAAACCATTACGTTCTGTGTTTGGAGCAATTGTTTCTGTTCAGCGATGGTGCGGGATGCCGTGACTATGTATGATGGTATCTCGAATCCGGCTGTTACAAATGCGTTGGATGCATATCATGTGTCGGATATACGTCTCTTCTTTCGGAACTAAGGCGAGCTGGGTCAGATCGTGCTCCAGGCGTTAATTTGCGTGATTGTTTTGCGGAAACCATCGATGGGTATCTAGGTCGTGGTATGATGGGTGAGGGTGTTGCCGACGTGAAGGGCGCACGCAAGGTTTGGGAAGGTGCTGGTTGTTTGCCCTATTGAGAAGTAGAAGTTTTTTTACTGAGTAATTTTCGAAAGCGGGACCCTTAGTAAGTGTTGGGCATATACATCGATCGTTTCCCTACTTTATGTTAATGAAAAGATTGTGACGCAGTGTTAGCCGATTTTCTGTTTGGAGATCAGTAGTGCGGTGAGGAAATCAGAAAGCAAGAAGTGTCCCAAAAAAGGTAAACAATATTTTTTCTGTGGTGAAAACAATGAAAATTAAGTCAGTGACGGCAGCCTGGTTGCATGTACCTATCCCAGAATCTGGTCAACACCGAAGTGATTTTGGTAAAGCGCAGTCATTTGACAGCACTTTGGTTCGTATAGAAACAGATTCCGGCGTGGTTGGGCATGGTGAGGCTAAGGCACAAGTTGGGAGCGCTAGTACCAACCAGGCGTTATGTGCCTTAATTGAAGATGAGCTTGGGCCGCAACTGTTGGGAGAGGATGCAAGGGATATTTCTCGCCTGTGGGACCTAATGTATAACGGCGTTCGCGCTCATTATGCGATTGAGCGGGGTCACGTTTTTCCTATTTTAGGGCGCCGAGGCATTACTGTTTCCGCAATTAGTGGCATCGACATGGCGTTATGGGATATTCTTGGAAAGTCTTTGGGAGAGCCTGTTTGGCAATTGCTCGGTGGCAGGCGGCAGGAGCGCATGCCTGCGTATGCTTCGGGCGGTTGGGCTCCGGCTGATCGCATTGCCGAGGAACTAAACCGTTTTGTAGAGAGCGGGAATTTTAAGGCGGTGAAAATGAGGGTGGGATCAGGGGATGGGACCCTCGCTCATTCAGTCAAGCGCGTCCATGCCGCACGCGATGGATTGGGTGAGGATATAAATATCATGTGCGACGCCCATGGTACGTTTGATGTTAGTGAAGCCAAACGTTTCTGCCGTAGAGTTGCGGATTGTGACATTGGTTGGCTTGAAGAACCTGTGACTGCTGACGATAAGGCCGGTTTGGCTGAAGTTCGGGCCTCGACAGACATACCGATTGCTACGGGTGAAAGTGAATTCACACGATTTGCATTCCGCGATCTTGCGGACCGGCGGGCGGCCGATATTTTCCAGCCTGACTTGTCTATTGCGGGTGGAATCTCGGAGGGTATCAAGATAGAAGCTTTAGCAAGTGCTTATCAAATTAAGTTGGCGCCACACTTGTGGGGTGGGGCGCTTACTTTTGCTTCCGGATTACATTTACTTGCGGCTGCTTCGACGGGTTTTATCGTCGAATATTCCCTCGGCGCAAACCCAATGTTACACGAGTTGGCGGAGGAGGATTTTCTTGTCAAGGATGGTTTTATCGACATACCAAGGCGGCCAGGTCTTGGAGTGACAATTAACCAGGAATTCGTCAAACGCTACGCGGTTGATTGACGCATTAGGAAAAGACCTACAGTAGGGTATTTTACCCGGCCGAAAAATTAGCCATCGACTCGCCAGGTATGGCCGCGTCTCATGACGTCATTCAACCCAGCGCCCCCGTTCCGGGCTGCTGCAATTTGGCCGTACACTTGGGATTCGTATGTATCAACTGGATTGCTGTACAAAACCCCTATTGCCATTGGGTGATTTGGCGGTTGCATCGCAGCTAATAGTGCTGCCAGGGTTCGATTTGTTTCGTCATGAACTAATATGTCTTCCTTAGTGACTCCATTCTCACCGATCGCAACGACTTCGATTTGGACACGAACGGGATCAAAACGTAAACCTTTGTTTTTCTCGGCGCCAAAAATCAACGGCATGCCGTGTGAGGCAACGACTTGTAGCTCCGACGATACGTCCCTGTCCGTAAAATCTGAAAAAACTTTATCGTTGTAAACAATGCAATTTTGAAAAATTTCGACGAAAGCGGTTCCTGGAAAATCTCGTGCGGATTTAAACGTTTTTGACAGATCCTTCACAGCCGTATCAATGCCCCGAGCTACAAAATTCGCTCCCGCACCGAGTGCAAGGACACACGGTGTAAATGGCGAATCC
>CAZSYW010000041.1:283-14290 GCA_964611315.1 uncultured Rhodospirillaceae bacterium | reverse complement strand
CGCTGGTCTAGGTGGTGGTAACGACGAGCGTGAACAAACTCTCAACCAGTTATTGGTTGAGATGGATGGTTTTGAATCGACGGAGGGGGTGATTTTGATTGCGGCCACTAATCGTCCTGACGTACTTGACCCGGCCCTTTTGCGACCAGGTCGTTTTGATCGGCAAGTAGTAGTTTCCAATCCAGACATCCTTGGCCGCGACAAAATTTTGAAGGTTCACATGAAGAAAGTCCCCCTTGGGCCTGACGTGGATTCGAAAATAATAGCGCGAGGAACGCCGGGCTTTTCAGGCGCAGATCTGGCTAACTTGGTGAATGAAGCGGCCTTATTGGCGGCACGTGTTGGGCGTCGTGTTGTTACGATGGTGGAGTTTGAGACGGCGAAGGACAAGGTTCTGATGGGAGCGGAGCGTCGTTCTGCGGTTATGTCGGAAGACGAGAAGAAGATAACGGCTTATCATGAAGCTGGACACGCGTTGGTAGGTGTCAAGATGCCGGGACATGACCCCTTGCACAAGGTTACAATTATTCCGCGGGGGAGGGCGCTCGGGGTAACCATGTCTTTGCCTGAACGGGACCGATACAGCCATACTAAACAGGAGATTGAATCTAGGCTCGCGAGTATGTACGGAGGGAGGGTGGCTGAAGAACTAATCTTTGGTGTTGAACAGGTTACAACTGGTGCGGCGAACGATATTCAGCAAGCTACTGGGTTGGCAAGAAAGATGGTCACAGAGTGGGGTATGAGTGAGCGACTCGGGCCGCTCCTGTACGACGCAAATGATGAGGAGGTTTTTCTCGGGCACTCCGTAACTCAACACAAGAACGTTTCTGATGCTACAGCAGAGTTGATTGACCAGGAAGTCCGTCATCTAATAGAGGCCGCTGAAGCGAAGGCTCGTGAAATTCTCACTGAGGATATTGATCAACTTCACGCGATTGCAGAAGCTCTGCTAGAGTATGAAACGTTGGGGGCTGAGGAAGTCGAAGGTTTATTGCAGGGCGAGGGTGTTGTGCGTGATTCCGGCGCTGAGCCGTCATCAAGCTCGCCAGGAAAACGGGCGTCGGTACCCTCCAGTGGAGCCGTCTCGAGTTCTTCCGACGAATTAGCGCCGAAGCCACAAACCGGTGTCTGAAACTAGCATTATTGCATGTTGTAATGGGTGTTGTACGCCCAAAAACTGACCTACCAACTCTTGATTCGGTCGGACATTTATACGTTCGACCGTACGGGATTATTCATGGTCATGCGGCGAAAACAGCTATAGACGCTGGTCGAGGGCTGCCGCTTGCAGGTCATGCGGCTTTTACGGCGTGTCAAGTAATCAGACGGAAAGGGAAGGCGATAAAGCTGGAAAACGTAATGACGATCGAAGCGTTTTTCCAGTGGAGGCAAAAGATCGGTCCCGTTTCCAATTTGAGAATCCAAGAACTGTTAACGAATCTTGGGCGTGAAAGGGTGGCTATAGGGGGTATCTCTTTTTTTGAGCCGGTTATTGCGGGCGTAGTTAATGTTACTCCTGATAGTTTCTCGGGGGATAAGGAATGTGTGACCGCGGACCAAGCCATAGCGCGCGGCTGCGAACTGTTTCGGGAGGGTGCAAGTTTCATTGATGTGGGAGGTGAGTCAACGCGACCTGGGGCAGAACGTGTTTCATCAGTGGTGGAACAAGACCGTGTAATTTCAGTAATTCGTGCGTTGGTAGCAGACGGGATTCCAATTTCGATTGATACGTATCACCCAGAAACTATGCTACGAGCAGTCGCAAATGGGGCCTCGATTATAAACGACGTAAGTGCGCTTACTTACCAAGCTAATAGTGCTGAAATTGCGGCCTCGACACGCACGCCAGTTGTGTTGGTGCATTCACAGAAATCAAATGTTACAGAAGATGATCCTGCGTATGGTCGGGTCGCCATCGACGTTTACGATAGGTTAGCGCAACTGATAAATGCTGCGTGTGCTTCCGGTATTCCGCGCGAAAAAATCGTAGTGGATCCCGGTCTGGGTTTCGAGAAGACCTCAGCGAGCAATTTTCAGGTGCTTGACTGGTTGGGTCTGTACCATGGGTTGGGGTGTCCAATAATGCTGGGTGCGTCGCGAAAATTTGGTCGATTGGCTCCTGATGCCACGCCCAAGGCACGTCTCGCTGGTTCGGTAGCCACGGCGCTGCATGCCGTAGATCAGGGTGTGCAAATAATCAGAGCCCACGATGTACGCGAAACGATACAGGCTTTAGGGGTAAGGAGAGCTATTCGAGACGCCTCTAATTAACTTTTCTGATGTTGATTAGCACTAATTCAGGCAATCATTTAGACATGTGGCGGTCTTTGTATGGTAAGAAAATTAGAGTATCGGTTCGATCTTTCTTTGGAAGGAACGTGGATTTAGTGCGATGGTCAATCACCTTGTGTAAGGAAAAAGCTAGTTTTCACAGATTCGAAAATTTAGACACACTGAGACAGACGTAATGTCAGATAAATTATTTGGAACCGATGGCATCCGGGGGCGCGCCAACAGCGAGCCCATAACTGCGGATACAGTGCTTCAGGTAGGGTTGGCAGCTGGACGTTATTTCACTCGTGGTAGGCACCGGCATAACGTCGTAATTGGAAAAGATACACGACTTTCCGGGTACATGATTGAACAAGCTCTTTCGGCCGGTTTCATCGCCATGGGGATGAACGTTAATTTGTTGGGCCCCTTGCCCACGCCGGCAGTGGCGATGTTAACCAGATCTTTGCGCGCCGACCTCGGGGTTATGATATCGGCATCACATAACCTTTACCCGGATAACGGGATTAAATTATTTGGCCCGGACGGTTACAAATTGTCCGATGTGTCGGAGGCTAAGATCGAGGCACTTGTTCGAGAGGGTCCTGGTAGCCCGGCGGCGGCGCCCGAAAAATTGGGTCGGCTCTGGCGCATGTTTGATGCGCAGGGTCGTTATATAGAATTTGCAAAAAATACATTCCCCAGAGGTATGACACTTGATGGCATTAAGGTTGTAATCGACTGCGCGCATGGCGCAGCTTATCGCGTGGCTACAACTGTGTTGCGGGAACTGGGGGCGCAGGTGAGTACCATGGGCGTCAATCCCGATGGGAAAAACATAAATTTGAACTGTGGTTCGACCTTTCCTGAGCGTATGTGTGAAATGGTTAGTGCCGAAAACGCTGATATTGGAATAGCGCTCGACGGGGATGCGGATAGAGTAGTCATAGCGGATGAGCAGGGACAGTTGCTTGATGGTGATCAATTAATGGCATTAGTGGCTGGTCAGATGGATAGCCGGGGGCAGCTGCGTGGTGGCGGTTTGGTTGCAACGCAGATGTCAAACCTAGGGTTGGAAAGATATTTGAGCAGCATCGGTCTATCTCTCGTTCGCACGCGGGTCGGCGATCGGTATGTTATGGAGTACATGCGTAAACATGGGTACAACCTCGGGGGAGAGCAGTCAGGTCACATTATACTGGCTGATCACACGACAACGGGGGATGGCCTGATTGCCGCGCTAAAAGTGCTGTCTCTGCTCGTAGAGTCGGAAAGGCCGGCCAGTGAGGTTTGCCGAGTGTTTACCCCTCTACCACAGGTGTTAAGGAATGTAGATTATAAGGGCGGCGCCGTGCTTGAAAGTGATGAAATCAGAAAGTTAATAGCGTCAGCGGAGCGGCAGTTAGCTGGTTCTGGTCGACTTCTTGTGCGCCGATCTGGGACCGAGCCGAAAATTCGTATAATGGCCGAAGGGGAGGACGAGGGTCTCTTGCAGACAGTAATTGATGATGTGGTCGGTGCTATTCAACAACATGTCGGCTGAGCCACTAACTCACCCGCCGATGCAGCCATGAAAGGGCGGGTGCTCGTAGTTGCAGGCTCGGATTCGTCTGGCGGTGCAGGCATTCAAGCCGACATAAAGACCGTTACCGCATTAGGAGGCTATGCTGCAACCGCCGTAACGGCCTTAACTGCTCAGAATACGGATGGAGTGCTCGCGGTCCAAGATGTGCCCGCAGAGTTTGTCGCTCAGCAAATGACTTTGATCTTGGATGACATAGGTGCTGATGTGATGAAGACTGGAATGCTCCACAGGGCGGAATTGATCCAGTGTGTGGTGGAGGTGGTAAAGCGCTATTCGTCCGAAATGAAAATATTGGTCGATCCGGTTATGTACGCTAAAGGGGGCGCTCCGTTGCTGGAGGAAAGTGCTCTTCGCACTCTGGTTTCGGAGTTAGTGTCGATCGCTGATTTGATTACCCCTAATTTGCCTGAGGCTGGGAAGATTCTAGGCTCTGAAGTCAGGACCGTCGATGATATGCGTATAGCTGTGACGGATTTATTGGCGCTAGGTCCGAAAGCAGTTTTGCTCAAAGGGGGACACCTTGCTGGGAAGCAGATAACGGATTTGTTGGCGACGAAAAATGGTGTTGAAACTTTTCAGTCTACAAGGGTTATGACCCGACATACACACGGCACAGGGTGTACCTTAGCCTCCGCAATCTCGGTAGGTATTGCTCAAGGTTTATCCATCCACTCCGCTGTTGTACGTGCTAGAGCATATGTTCTTGGCGCCATCCGAACCGCACCTGGGTACGGGAGTGGCAATGGCCCAATAAATCACAGTTATAAATTATCAAGATAGAATGGTGCAGCTCGGGCGCAGATTGCACTGCGGTATTGACGCTATCGGATGGTGCCCATAGTATCCCGTTGCCTTTAACTGTTGAGGCTTAATCCCGAGCCATAAGACCGCAATGAAACCGAGCGCCTGCCCGGCGAATCCGAATTTTTCGTCTGGTCCTTGTAGCAAACGTCCTGGCTGGTCTCCCGCTGTGTTGGCCGCGGCTCTCGTGGGCAGGTCGCATCGATCTGATCCCGGAAAGCAGCGTGTTCGGGAGGTTGTTGAATTGAGTCGGAAGTTGCTCAATATACCGGATGACTACCGCATTGCCATTACTCCCGCCTCCGACACCGGTGCCTTCGAGATGGCTATGTGGTCGATGCTTGGCAGGCGTGGGGTGGACGTGCTGGTTTGGGAGAGCTTTGGTGCTGGTTGGGCTGACGATGTAGTAAACCATCTTATGCTCAGCGACGTTAGGGTGTTTGATGCGGATTACGGTTTTTTGCCTGACCTTACGCAGGTAGATTTTGGTCGGGATGTAATATTTGTGTGGAACGGCACAACATCTGGCGCATGCCTGCCTGATGGGAAATGGATTGCGTTAGATCGCGCGGGCCTTACCTTTTGCGATGCGACGTCTGCAGCCTTCGCCATGGCTCTTCCCTGGGATCGACTCGACGTCGTTACCTATTCTTGGCAGAAAGTGCTCGGTGGCGAAGGTCAACATGGTATGCTGATTCTAAGTCCGCGTGCGGCTGAACGCTTGGAGAACCACACACCCACTTGGCCATTGCCTAAACTGTTCCGCATGAAAAAAGGTGGAAAAATTTCAGAAGGGTTTTTTTCGGGAGAAACCATCAATACTCCATCAATGTTATGTGTCGAAGACGCACTTGATTGTCTTCGTTGGGCCAGTGCAATTGGCGGGCAGGATGTGCTGATAGGACGAAGTAAAAGAAACCTAGAGGTTATTGCGACCTGGTTAGAGGGTTGTGTTTGGGCTTCGTTTTTGGTGGAAGATCCGACGATTCGTTCATCCACTTCCGTATGTTTAAAAATTGATGATCCTTGGTTTGTGGCTTTACCGTTGCACAAACAAAGGGTCGTCACTAAATCCATGTGTATTTTGTTGGAGAATGAGGGTGCAGCGTACGATATTAACGGTTATCGCGATGCCCCTCCCGGACTTCGGTTGTGGGCGGGTGCAACCGTTGAATGTGCTGACCTAGAGGCGGTATTACCTTGGTTAGACTGGGCTTTTGACGAAGTTAAGGCAAGATACATTTAGTTATTTCAGGGACTCTGAGCGCTAACGAGTGATTGAATGAATAAAGTTCTAATTGCAGATGACCTTAGTGATAAGGCGGTGGAGGTATTTCGGGAGCGGGGTATTAAGGTTGATATAAGCATCAACCTGGATAGGGCGGAATTGATATCGCGTATAGGTGGGTATGATGGTCTCGCTGTACGTTCCTCAACAAAAGTGACCGCAGAAGTCCTCGCTGCTGGTACGCGGTTGCGAGTAGTAGGGAGGGCGGGGATCGGAATCGATAATATAGACGTTACTGCCGCAACTGGAGGTGGCGTGGTGGTGATGAACACACCATTCGGAAACTCTACGACCACGGCCGAACATGCCATTGCCCTGCTGCTGGCGTTGTCTCGACAAATCCCACAGGCAGATCGCTCTACCCAAATGGGGAAATGGGAGAAATCCCGTTTCATGGGTGTTGAAGTTACCGGCAAAGTCCTGGGACTGATCGGTTGCGGTAATGTAGGATCAATCGTTGCCGAACGGGGCCAGGGCCTGAAAATGCGAGTTATCGTATACGATCCTTTTATGACAAATGAACACGCCGCAGACTTGGGGGTTGAGCGGGTTGAACTAGATACCCTGCTGGCTCGAGCTCACTTCATTAGCCTTCATGTCCCTCTCACGGATGCAACGCGTGGTATGATTGACAAAACTGCTTTGGCTAAGACTCAGTCGGGAGTTCGGTTGATAAATTGCGCGCGTGGCGGTTTGATTCAGGAGCAGGATCTCAAAGAAGCAATTCAGATGGGCCATGTTGCTGGGGCGGCTCTTGACGTGTTTACAGAGGAACCTGCGGTTAAAAATGAACTGTTCGGCATGCCAGAAATCATTGCGACACCCCATCTGGGGGCTGCGACAAATGAAGCCCAGGAAAATGTCGCGTCCCAGTTGGCCGAGCAAATGTCGGATTACCTGTTGAATGGATCTGTTACGAATGCCCTGAACATGCCGTCGGTTAGTCCAGAAGAGGCGCCGCGACTCATTCCCTATATGGCGCTGGCAGAGCGGCTAGGTAGTTTTGCTGGTCAGACGACTGAGACTGGAATTAAGGAGGTATCAATCGAGTACGAGGGGGTGGCAGCTGCACTTAATACAAGGCCACTAAGTGCGATTGTGTTAAAGAGTATGTTGAGCCCACTACTTGAGTCAGTCAACATGGTCAACGCTCCTCTCGTTGCAAAGGAACGCGACATTGAGGTGCGCGAAACTAAACACGATGGGCCGTGCGACTATAATAGTTTGATCAAACTGACAATCGTTACCGAGACGCAAACCCAAACTGTTTCCGGAACCCTGTTTGGTGGGCGACCACGTCTCACCCATATTGCGGACATCAATATTGAGGCAGAACTGGGACCACATATGCTTCTCGTTACTAACCGGGACAAACCCGGGTTTATTGGAGCCTTTGGTAAGACTCTTGGCGATGTGAACCTAAATATTGCGACATTTCACCTCGGGCGGGGAGCCCATGGAGCTGAAGCTATTGCTTTGATCGAAGTAGATCAGCCGGTGACGGAGGAGCTTTTAGACAAGGTTCAGGCCCTTCCCGACGTGGTGCAAGTCCACGCCTTATATTTTCCGCAGGAAAGTGAGGCACTTTAGTCGGTTTGCGACATCCGTCGCTCTGTGTAAACTTAAAAACATGACAAATCGTCCGATAAAAGCATTATTGCCGGCAGGTTTGGAGGACCTACTCCCCCCTCAAGCGGGGCAGGAGGAGGCTTTGGTTCGCCGTTTGTCAGACCACTTTGCAAAATACGGCTATGAACTTGTTAAGCCACCGCTGCTAGAGTTTGAGGACGGGTTGCTGGAGGGTATTGGCGCAGCCGTTGCAGACGAAACGTTCCGAGTGATGGATCCAGTTTCACACCGTATGATGGGTTTACGCGCAGACATTACCCCCCAAGTTGCACGTATAGCGGCCACTCGGTTGCGGGATGCACCGAGGCCCTTACGCCTTACGTATAGCGGTGAGGTGTTGCGCGTAAGGGGAGCGCAGTTGCGTCCGCAGAGAGAATTTCGTGCTGTTGGCGTCGAACTAATCGGTGCTGCGCAAGCTGCGATGGCAGATGCTGAGGTTATACTTCTGGCGGCGGAAGCTATTTTGGACCTTGGTATCGACGACCTGTCTATCGATATCAATGTTCCATCGATGGCCCGAATGATCTGTAAGGACTTAGGAATTGCGGCCGACGTTACCGACAATCTGCTATCTGCTCTTAACCGAAAGAACGCGGCAGTTCTCTCCAAACTTTCGAGCCAAGCAGGACCAATTTTGTTAGGTTTACTGGAGGCAGCCGGGCCAGCAGAGACCGGCATAACTTTAATCGATGAATTGGAGCTTGTTGGAGAGGCCGCGCTTTTGAGGCAACGGCTGGCTGAAGTTGTGAACTTAGTATTGGAAAAGGCACCTAGTTTGAATGTTACCGTGGATCCTGCAGATAGCCGCGGTTTTGAGTATCACACAGGGATCACTTTCACGCTTTTCGCCCGAGACGTCCGGGGTGAGCTTGGCACAGGTGGACGTTATCTTTGTGGTGATGATGAGCTCGCCACTGGCTTCACACTATTTACGGATGTACTAATGAGTGCGGTGGCACATCCTCTGTCTGGACGCCGTGTTTACGTGCCGTTCGGGGCAAAAACCGAAATTAGAAAATCCCTGCAGGATTCGGGCTGGGTTACAGTGAATGGCTTAGTGCCTGAGGATAACCCAACAACTGAAGCGCTCCGTCTTAAATGCACTCATGTCTGCCTTGTCGACCAAATCCATGAGTTGGATTTGGAACCTTCTAACTAAGGTCGAGCAATGTCTAACGTGACAGTCGTAGGCACCCAGTGGGGCGATGAGGGAAAAGGGAAGATCGTGGATTGGCTGTCGCGTCGGGCGGACGTGGTGGTCCGATTTCAAGGCGGACACAATGCGGGGCACACTCTTGTTGTGAACGGAATCACTTATAAGCTCAGTTTGTTGCCTTCTGGTGTGGTGCGACCGGGAAAAAAATCGATCATTGGGAACGGAGTGGTTGTCGATCCATGGGCGTTAATTCAGGAAATCGATGCAATGGAGAAACAGGGTATATCAATTTCTTCAGAGCAGTTAAGGATTGCAGAAAATGCGTGTCTGATTTTGCCGTTTCATGGTGAGCTAGATCGGCTGAGAGAAGGCGCTAATGAGGTAAAAATTGGTACCACTGGTCGTGGAATTGGCCCGGCTTACGAGGACAAAATTGGTCGTCGAGGGGTCCGGATTTGCGATTTAGTTGACCCGGATGAGCTAGAACATCGACTGGATGCGGTGATCGGACACCATGACGCACTCCGTCGTGGATATGGGGTGGCACCAATTGATAAATCAAAAATTCTTGCTGATTTGCTTGCAGTTGGGCCTCGTTTGCTGCCGTATGCGGATACGGTTTGGCGTCTCTTGGAACAAGCGCGGGATGAAGGGAAACGGGTTCTGTTTGAAGGAGCGCAGGGCGCGATGCTCGACATTGATCATGGTACTTACCCTTATGTCACGTCTTCGAATACCGTTGCAGGAAGTGTGGCAGCTGGGTGTGGGACAAGTCCGAAATCAGTTGGTTACGTGCTGGGAATTACGAAAGCATATACCACACGCGTTGGCTACGGCCCATTTCCGAGTGAGTTAGACGATGCCACGGGTCGTCTGCTCGGGGAACGCGGTAAGGAGTTTGGGACGGTAACTGGCCGACGGAGGCGGTGCGGCTGGTTTGACGCCGTCATGGTTCGTCAAGCGATTAGGGTGGCTGGGGTTGATGGCATCGCACTGACGAAGCTTGATGTTTTGGACGACATTGACGAATTGAAGATTTGTGTAGGGTACACTTTAGGCGATAGGAAATTTGATCACCTGCCATCTTCGCAAAGAGACCAAAACGGTATCGTGCCAGTGTATGAATCGTTGGAGGGTTGGTCTCAGAGCAGCCAAGGTGCACGCTCATGGGCAGACCTTCCTGCGATGGCTGTGAAATATATTCGTCGCGTGGAAGAACTTATAGGCGCCCCTGTGACGTTGTTGTCCACAAGCCCAGAGCGAGAGGACACGATTTTAGTTCGGGACCCTTTCGCTGAGTGATTTAAAATTAAACAATGAGTGTGCCGCAGTGGTGTCGAGAGGTATCGGTTTGTGAGTTATTAGATAGGCTGTATTAAGGAAGCGGGCGTTAGGTATGAAATAGTAAACAGTGGCCGCATTGGTCAAGGCACTCACGATTTTGTCCCCGAATTACACCCCCTGCTTGTTCATTATCTCTTGCACTTTCTCAAACGCACGCACCTCAATTTGTCTAACACGTTCGCGGCTGATGTTATAGATTTGGCTTAGGGTCTCCAATGTCATAGGCTCTTCATTGAGTCGGCGTTGGGTCAGGATGTAACGTTCTCGGTCGTTGAGAGTTTCCATCGCGCTTTCAAGCATTCGGCGTCGTAGCTCTAACTCTTCCGATGCCGCTAACTCAGTTTCTTGATTTGGTGTAGTGTCTTCAAGCCAGTCTTGCCATTCACCATCCCCATCAATTCTAAGTGGAGCGTTCAGTGAATGATCCGGAGCTGCCAGCCGTCGGTTCATATTTACCACTTCATGTTCTGGCACATCCAAACGGCGCGCAATTTCGGTAACAGTTTCTGGGGCGAGGTCTCCATCCTCGAATGCTTTTATCTGTCCCTTAATTTTGCGGAGATTAAAGAAAAGTTTCTTCTGGGCTGCCGTTGTTCCAATTTTCACCAGCGACCATGAGTGGAGGATATACTCTTGGATAGCTGCACGGATCCACCACATCGCATAAGTCGCAAGACGAAAACCACGATCTGGGTCAAACCGTTTGACCGCTTGCATCATGCCAATGTTCCCCTCCGATATCAGCTCGCTGATTGGCAGACCATAACCACGATAGCCCATAGCAATTTTTGCAACTAAGCGTAAATGAGAGGTTACAAGCTTGTGTGCCGATTCGATGTCACCTTGTTCAACCCACTTTTTCGCTAGAGTAAATTCTTCCTTTTGGGTAAGCATCGGGAACCGGCGAATTTCTCTTAGATAAAGTGAGAGACCCCCTTCGCTAGAAATCGTGGGTAGTCGAGAGTTGGTCATCTAAAACTTTCTTTCATCATTTTCACGCCCGTGCATGTGCGCTAAATTGCCGCTTTTACTCGGACCTCACGTTCGTGCCATTCTAATCAGGCTGGGCTGACGGATTCCAGAATAGGGATACATTTAGCCAAAAATATGGCGGTCCCGCCTAAATTAGGGCTTTCCCATTAAGTGTCTCAATTAAAACACCCATATCATATGGTAATTTGCTGTCGAATGTCATGGTTTCGTCCGTTCGCGGATGAGTAAAGCCTAGTCGAAATGCGTGTAACGCTTGGTGCGGAAACTTTCGCACTATATCTTGGGCATGTGCGGACACTCGTCCAAGCATAGCACGTCGGCGGCCGTACAGCGGGTCACCCAATATTGGGTGACCCATGTTCGACAAGTGAACTCGAATTTGATGGGTTCTGCCTGTCGACAGCCGGCAGACAATCATGGAGGCTGCACCATTATCGAAAACTTGTTCCAAGCAATATTGCGTCTGGGCTTCTTTTCCTCCCTGAGTAACCACCGCCATTTTTTTTCTATTTTTTGGGTTTCGACCTATGCTGCCCACAATTGTGCCCCGTGCTGGACTAGGAATACCTAGTATTATCGCTTTGTATGCCCGTTCAATTTGGTGCTTGGCAAAAAGTGTGGCTAAATGTTGATGTGATGCATCATTTTTGGCAGCTACTAAAAGGCCGCTTGTTCCTTTATCAAGTCGGTGCACAATCCCTGGCCGGCGCACCCCTCCAATTCCAGAAATGCTAGCACCACAGTGGGCCAGGAGGGCGTTAACTAAAGTCTGGTCAGGGTTTCCTGGGGCTGGATGAACAACCAACCCTGCCGGTTTGTCAATGACAATCAGGTCTTCATCTTCGTAAACTATGGGTAACGGAATGTGTTGAGGCTGAGGCCTCGCCGGTTCAGGTGGCGGTATGGTTACTTTGATTTTTTCGAGGAGGGTAACACGGTGGGCAGGGTCAGTGACTAATGCTCCATTAATACTCACTAGCCCCGCCTGGATTAGTATTTTGAGGCGTGTCCGTGAGAGTTCGGGCAAAGCGCCTGCGAGGGTGCGATCCAGACGTTTTTTCGAATCTTCAAGACGCACGATTAAGTTATGTTGTTTTGAGGCAATCATAGTTTTTTATCAGGTAAGGCTTGAACCATTAATATAACTCTGCTCAAGGTCATTGTAGTTGTTTTGGGGGTGCTGATTTTCATTGGGACCACGATAGTCGGTGTCACCATTGTGAGGCGGTTGCATGATATGTCCGAAGGTCAAGTGCAGGAAGGTATCGTCAGCACGGTCCTGTTCTCTACACCTCATGGTAGCCGAATTCGGGCGATTGCTGCTGATGAAGGACTGCTGTTTGTGTCAGTAGAGACTCCGCAGGGTGACATTGTTGTGACGGT
This sequence comes from uncultured Rhodospirillaceae bacterium, assembly GCA_964611315.1. Classification (GTDB taxonomy): domain Bacteria; phylum Pseudomonadota; class Alphaproteobacteria; order UBA7887; family UBA7887. Next base: position 1,837 of record CAZSYW010000041.1, on the reverse strand, counting down.
CGACATAGCAAGCAACCAGGTAATAAGACGTTTTGAACTTGTTGATGAGCAATGATCGTACTAACAAATATGCAAATGAGCAAAATTCTTTCCCATGCGGAACAGGCGTACCCAAATGAGTGTTGCGGTTTGCTCGTTGGAGAGCGTTCGGGTGGCGATGTGTTTATCCGGGAGGTTCACCGAAGTGCCAATATGGCGTCTGCTCCAGCGAACCAATTCGAAATTGATCCGCAACTTCGATTTGATCTTGAGAGACGCGTTCGGGAGGAATCATTAGATCTCGTTGGTGTATACCACTCACATCCCGATGGGGACGCGGCGCCATCACAGACCGATATTCAACGCGCTTGGGAAAGTAGTTTGGTTTGGCTAATTACTGCTGTAAACAAAGGGAGTGCAGCGACCACAACAGCTCACCTCGTGCTAGAGTCTTTGGTGCGTTTTAAGGAGATCCCAGTGGAGATCATATCGAACTGATGCGACTGTCCACACTGGGCTCTGCGGGGGAATAAGGGTGATTAATTTCCGTAGCGACAATGAAGCGCCGGTAGCGCCTGAAATAATGGCCGCCATCTCCAATGTTAACCATGGTTCTGCGTTCTCCTATGGTGCTGACGAGGTTTCAGTCCGGCTCTCTCAGAAATTTTCACGGTTGTTTGAGTGCGACGCGTTAGTGTTTCCTGTAGCTACCGGTACGGCCGCTAATGCCCTTGCGTTGGGTCATGTAACCCCGCCTTATGGCGCGATTTATTGCGGGGAACAGGCACATGTATTCGCTGATGAATGCGGTGCTGCCGGTTTCTACGCGGGCGGCGCTATGATCCGGACTTTGCCGGATGTCGACGGCAAGATTACTCCAGAAGTATTTGCAAAGGTTCTCTCCGACTATGGGGCACATGGGGACCATGAAGCCCAGCCCGCGGCTTTAACGGTTGCCCAGACAACAGAGTGCGGAACGCTATACAAACCGGCTGAACTTTTGGCGCTCGGCGAAATTGCGGATCAACATGGCATGGTATTGCATATGGACGGTGCTCGATTTGCCAATGCCGTCTCTGCGCTTGGCTGTGCCCCTGCGGATATTACTTGGCGTGTTGGAGTTGACGTCCTTTCTTTTGGCGCAACTAAGAATGGTGCATTGGCAGCTGAGGCAGTAATTTTTTTTCGACCCGATCTAGCAATTGAATTTGGGCGTCAACGGATGCGCGGCGGGCATCTTTTGAGTAAAATGAGATACGTGTCGGCCCAGCTTACCGCGTATATCGAAGACGGTCTCTGGCTTTCCCTTGCTTACCGAGCTAACCATGCTGCTCAGCAATTGGCCAATGGTCTATCGAAATTTCGAGGCGTAGAGATGTGTTATCCCGTCGAGGGAAATGCGTTGTTCGCCTGTCTTCCTGAGGCGATGATCGAGGGGCTGATTGAGGATGGCTTCCTTTTTCACCGTTGGCCGGGGCGGAAAGGCATGGTGCGATTGATGTGTCCCTATACACTCTCTGAACAAGATATAGACTGTTTCCTTGAAGCGGCGGCTAGTCGTGTATGAGATATTGC
>CAZSYW010000041.1:0-273 GCA_964611315.1 uncultured Rhodospirillaceae bacterium | reverse complement strand
TGTAAGTGTTTTTCCAATCCGTCAAAGGGGGGTGTAAGCTCGATGCAGGAAACAGTAATTATACAGGCCAGTTGGGAACAGCATCCTTCACTTGTAAGAGTATTTTGAGCTTGCGGGCTGGCAGATTCGTGTGGATATAGGGCCACACTGCAAAGACCACCTACTACAGAAACAACAGCCTTCAGTCAGAAATCTTCTTGATAGCTGGGCGTGTCACGATTAATAGTGGTGTTATGTCCCCTTCGTCTTGTGGCCTAGGACATCGGCCTCTCA
>CAZSYW010000040.1:7166-14314 GCA_964611315.1 uncultured Rhodospirillaceae bacterium | reverse complement strand
CGTCCGCGGTGCCAATTTCCAAATTAAAAAAAGCGAGACTCTAGCATTGGTTGGAGAATCAGGCTCTGGTAAATCCGTGACCGCCTTGTCCTCCATGCGGCTTTTGCCCTATCCGTTGGCCCACCATCCGACAGGTTCAATACGGTTTAAGAACGAAGAATTGTTGACGGCCCCAGAACATCGTATGCGTGATCTACGAGGCAATGACCTTGCAATGATATTTCAAGAACCACTTAACAGTCTCAATCCACTGCACTCTATTGAAAAACAAATCGCAGAAACCCTACTACTCCATAAGTCGCTGTCACCTCAAAAAGCTCGAACAAAAGTAATTGAATTGTTGCGGTTAGTTGGCTTAGAAGCGGCAATAGAACGGCTTAACGCGCTCCCACATGAATTTTCCGGCGGTCAACAACAACGAGTCATGATTGCCATGGCCTTGGCCAATGACCCTGACCTATTGATAGCCGACGAACCAACAACTGCACTTGATGTCACAATCCAAGCGCAAGTACTAAAACTACTTAAAGACTTACAGAACAAGCTCGGTATGGCAATTTTGTTCATAACCCATGACCTTAGTATTGTGCGAAGCATGGCAGATAGGGTGTGCATAATGAATGACGGTCAAATCGTCGAACAAGGCCCTGTTGCCGAAATATTCAGTGCCCCAAGGCACAAATACACCCGCCATTTACTTGCCGCCGAACCAAAAGGCCAACCTGCATCGGCACGAGAAGATGCACAACCTATTATGGTTGGCAACAATATAAAGGTCTGGTTTCCAATAAAGCGTGGCGTGCTTCGCCGGACAATCGGGCATATAAAGGCGGTTGATGGTGTATCTGTCACGATAAAACGCGGCCATACCCTTGGTGTCGTCGGCGAATCAGGTTCAGGCAAATCAACATTGGGTCGCGCGCTTTTAAGACTTGAGCATGCTAAAGGCCAAATTAATTTCTTGAAAAATGATTTGCAGGACTTGCGGCCAAAGGAACTTCGACCACTCCGACGCGAAATGCAGATCGTATTTCAAGACCCGTTTAGCTCTTTGAGCCCGCGTTTATCCGTTGGCCAAATCGTCGATGAAGGGCTGCTGGTCCATGACATTGGGACTGACTATGAGACACGTCGACAATTAATAGGTGAAACCCTTATAGAAGTTGGGCTTGAACCAGCTATGCAGGATCGCTATCCACATGAATTTTCGGGCGGCCAACGCCAACGGATAGCAATCGCACGCGCTCTTGTAGTAAAGCCAAAATTTCTCGTACTAGACGAACCAACATCCGCGCTTGATATGTCGGTACAGGCGCAAATTACTCGGCTACTACGCGACTTGCAGCAAAAACACAACCTTGCTTACATGTTCATAAGCCATGATCTAAGAGTGGTTAGAGTTATGGCACACGAAGTGATTGTCATGAAAGATGGCAAAGTGATCGAAGGCGGTCCTGCAGAGGAGGTAATCAAAAGCCCTAAAACACCGTATACTAAGGCATTAATGGCCGCAGCTTTTGACTTAGAAGCGGATCAAACGGGAGCCGTCAGCACTTAAACCCCAGCAGGTTACTTGCCAATTAAACTTGTATATTTGTCTTTTTAATTGAGTGGGCGTTATACGTACCCAAAAAATTTATATCGGAAGTTCTTGATTACCCATATCGGATTCGAGGGTCAAGCCAGGCGTAGGATACGTCAACCACAAGATTGACACCTACGAAAACGAGTACCACGATCATAACCAGTGCCTGGATCATGTTGTAATCCGCATACAGCACCGATTCGACCATCAGTCTTCCTAGGCCATTGAGATTAAATACATACTCAGTTACTACTAGACCTCCCATAAAAAAGGCAAACTCCATGCCAATAATTGTGATCACTGGCAAAAACGCATTCGGTGATACGTGTCGCTTAATAACAATCTCCTTCGTTAGACCTTTAGCATCTGCAGTTCTAATATAATCTTCACGCAAAATCTCAAGAACTGCAGAACGGACCATTCTGGTTACCACTGCTGAATATCGATACCCCGTGGCAACTACTGGCCAGATTAATTGGGATAAGTTAGCAATAGGGTCGCTGAACGGCGATACATACTCAATAGGGGGTATCCATGGTTCGCCAAACAACGCTTCAGAACCAATTAAAAGCGCAAGGATAATGAGAATGCCGAGCCAGAATGATGGTACCGCGACGCCTCCAATTGAAATGATGCGAATCACATAATCAATCCATGTGTTTTGTTTCACCGCCGACAAAACTCCAAACGGAATAGAGATTAGAATAGTGGCGATGGTCGCCATGATCGCTAATTGAAGAGACAAGGCAAATCGCAACTCTAGTTCCTCCATTACTGGCCTTTCCGTCCACATAGAAACCCCATAATCAAACGTCAGGACGCCTCTTATAAAATGTAAGAATTGTATATAGAGGGGATCATTTAGACCGAGATTATCACGGCAAAGCTCCAGAAGCTCTGGTTTTAGATCCTGCCCATAATCCACCCATCTAACTAAGCAGATGTCCCCAGGAAGTATACGTATCAGAAAAAAAACGACTATCCCCGCACCTAGGACAGTTGGCACAACAAGCAAAACACGATGTAAGATATAATTTTGCAATGATAGACGTTCCAGGCTGCTGCGTATAAACCTTAAGAGGTAATATGGATTTACAGAGTATATTCCAAAAACATTTTTCCAATAGGGACTTATGGTTTGTCGTTAGTGATATTTTATTCCTGTTCATTTACAATGTCGTTTTTAGAGGGGGGCTATGCGCTCCAGTGGTCGTATTCAAAAGAAAAATGCTATCGTAACCGGTGGGGGTAACGGTATTGGAAAAGCTATTGCTGAACGGTTCGCTAAAGAAGGGGCGCGAGTCATTATTACCGATTCCAATCGACAAGATGGGATAAGTGCAGCGGAGGGGTCTGAATCAATCAGTTATTGCTATCAAAATGTTACCGCCGAAAAAGATTGGCAGAAACTTATTAAATTCGCACGAGACCAATTCAAACAGATCGATATCCTGGTCAATAATGCCGGCATTCTGGCTACAGAAACCAGTCAAGTACTTGAAGATACGAGCTTAAAACAGTGGAGGACAATTCAAGCCGTAAATAGCGAGGGTGTTTTTCTGGGATGCAAATACGGTGTTGAAGCAATGAGAGAAACCGGTGGTTCAATTATTAACCTGTCCTCTATAGCTGGGCTTATAGGCTCCCCTCATCTTGTTGCGTATGGAGCTTCAAAAGGTTTAGTGCGGCAACTAACTAAATCTATAGCTGTTCATTGCGGTCGAGAAGGATATCGTATCCGTTGTAATTCAATTCATCCCGGCATTATACGCACTAAAATGCAAGATCAGGTGGTTGCCCTAAATGGCGGTGATACAAATGAAAAATGGAAAGATAGAATTAATATGATACCTTTGGGAGAAGTGGGAACGGCTGAAGATATCGCAAATGGCGCCCTCTTTCTTGCTTCTGATGAAGCTCGCCATATAACTGGGGCAGAACTTGTCATTGATGGTGGTATGACCATTATTTAGACACAAATACACATTCAGATTAAAACTCATGTCTCTTACGACGACATCGTGTACTACGGGTTGATTAAACAAGTTTGGTAGACCAAGGGTGAGCACAGAAACTATGGCCGCTAATACTGCACAGCCTTATCGGATTGCCTTCATTCATGCACCAGACCCGGTCTATGCCGATACTCAGAATTACGGCGCTAAGTTCATGCCTGTATGGGCCTATACTTTAGGCGCACATATACCTAGTGACGGTCGCTTCGAACTTGTTCTAACCGATTGTCGTTTCGAATCGGAAACGGCCATTACTGAAGCCGACATTTATCTTTTCAGCGGAATCAATCAAGACTTTTCCAATATGGAGCGTGTTAGAAACAACCTACGAGGCCGCTATCCCAATTCTAAAAGTATGATTGGCGGTCCTATATGCTGGTCGTTTGAACAAGCTGGCACTCTTTCCCAGTTGTCTAAATTTGACCATGTATTCATCGGCGATGGGGAAGAAGAGATAGAAAGAATGATGGAGGCGCTCCGCACCGAAAAGCATCTCGCCCACATTATCAAAGCAGCACGTCGGTTTCCCATAAATGCGGCTGTCCCTTTCTACCGTCCGATGCTGGACAGCACAGTCGGGCGCTACTACGGCGCCGTTCTAGAAGTTTCACGTGGCTGCCCATTTTTATGCGAATTCTGCGATATAAGAATCCTACCTGACAACAACCGTTCGCATAATAAGTCTCCTGAGTTGATTGTCTCTGAACTTGACCATCTCGCGCGCCAGGGAGTTAGCCAGGTTTTGTTTGCCTGTGACAACTTTATTGGAGAACCGCGATGGGCGGAGGAAGTCATCGACAAGATTCTGGACTGGCAGGAACGTACTGGTTTCCGACCAAGCCTTTATACCTGGCTTACTATAAACCTCTATAAATTCGATAGTCTTATGGAAAAAATGCGTCAGGCGGGCTTCGACATGCTGTTTATCGGGATCGAAAGCTTTTCTAAAAATTCACTCCTTGAAACTGCAAAAGTACAAAATACAGCTCCAGACATGATAAAAGTTATACGTGAAATTCAGTCGCGTGGCTTTATTATCGTTGCCGGACTGATTTTTGGTTTTGATTCTGATACCGAAGCCTCATTCAAAGAAACCTTGGATGGGCTCCAAGAGGGGGCACTGCTATCGGGAGACCCTTCGTTACTAACAGCTCTACCTGGCACTCCACTTTACCGGCGCATGAAGCTATCTAAGCGCTTGCGCGACGTTCGCTTCGGACTTGGTGGTTATAAATATCAGACTAATATTCGTTACCTTTTACCCGCCAAAATCATGGTAGACGGGTACAAATTTTTTGTTAAAGAATTTTGTAAAGGTGTCTATCAATACCAACGCCTCGAGAGCTTTTTCAAACTGCTAAACGAAGGCAACTTCGTCCCTATGAAAAGCAAGGGTTTTGGTAACCTTGGTCTATTCATCAAGATGATAGCCACAAACCGTGCTGCACTCTGGCAAATGATCCAGCGCCTAACCCGCTTTGCAGCACAGCCATCCAATATCTATTGGGTCATTAGGGGCGGCTTGTTAGCGCTGAAAAATTGGGATAAGGGTGGCTTTGGTTATTTCCAGTTTTGGTTCTTCGCTTGGACCAATGCGGTTCTGAAATATCGCTATATCTCTGATGATGATTTCGACATTGAGGGCGTAGGGGCCGGTTTTGATATTCAAAAAATCCTACCTCCCGAATATGGTAAAACAGCACATGAAGCTATTCCGCCGCAGAAAATAAAGGCGCAACTCCGTGCTACTATTACGCAATTGGAATCTGTGATCGCAGAGCGCTCTTTGTAATTAGTACTTTTCCCAGCAAACATTTACCCGCCCATAGAACCTGACTATGCTTACTTGGAAACGTGGGTCTAATCCCCCTTAGCATGCTACTGTAACCATCGCGAGCCTTGACCCCACATGCATCTTGACCAATGCTCACCTGTTAGAAGCAATTTTCGTCAGGGGGAGAAATAAGTGGCGGCTTACGCGTTGGGAATTGATATAGGTGGCACTTTCACTGACATTGTCGCTTACGACGTCAATACAGGCCATAAATTCAACCGAAAAGTCTTAACTACACATGACGATCCCTCAACTGCTGTGATCGATGGGATTAATGCGCTAATTACCATGGATGGATTGAGCCCTGGCGACACTCAGCGGGTTGTACATGCAACGACCCTATTCACTAATGCATTGATAGAGCGTCAGGGCGCCTGCACTGGAGTGATAACCACCGAAGGATTTCGCGACACGTTAGAAATTGGCCGAGAACGTAAATATAACCTCTACGATATAACTATTCGAAAACCTGACCCTCTAGTGCCCCGCAACTTACGCATGGAGGCCAAGGAGCGAATGAACGCTAAAGGTAATATACTAACGCCACTCGACACCAAATCTGTCCTCGCTGCCGGCCAAGCTTTAAGTGAAGCCGGCGTAGAATCCATAGCCATTATTTTTCTTCATGCCTATGCCAATGCCTGCCATGAGATTGAAGCTAGTGAAATTCTTACCTTGGCCTTCCCTGATATCAGTGTATCCGCATCTTCTGAAGTGGCACCAGAAATACGTGAATACGAGCGAGCCTCCACTACTGCAGCCAATGCTTATATCAAGCCATTAGCAGTGCGTTATCTCGATTCGCTTGTAGCCAAAATTAAATCGCTCGACATTGAAGCCCCTTTGCACCTTATGATCTCATCTGGCGGCCTAACCCATCTAAAGGAAGCTAAGCGTACACCTATACAAATGTTGGAATCAGGTCCCGCAGCAGGTGCATTGGCTGGTGCTTTTTTTGGCAATGCCGATGCGAAAGAGCCTCTCATTGCTTTCGACATGGGCGGCACAACCGCAAAGCTTTGCTTAATCGATGATGGCGAACCCTTAGTTGCGCACGGGTTCGAAGCGGGTCGCCAGGAGCGTTTCGTCGAGGGCAGTGGCTTACCAATTAGGATATCTACCATCGATCTAATCGAAATAGGTGCTGGAGGTGGCTCAATAGCCAGCGTCAATGATCTCGGCTTCCTCAAGGTCGGACCAAAAAGCGCAGGTTCCGAGCCAGGGCCAGCGGCTTATGGTCGGGGAGGCGAGTATGCGACGGTCACAGATGCGGACTTTGCGCTTGGCTATCTCAACCCGGAGCACTTCGCCGGCGGTATGTTGGATATTGACTTAAACGCCTCCAAACACGCGTTAAACTCCGTAGCCAAGAAAGCCGGTTTAACCCATACCCAAATCGCTTGGGGCATTCACGACGTAGTCAATGAAAATATGGTGAGCGCTGCACGCGTCCATATAGCAGAACGTGGCCGTGATCCGCGTGATTTTACTCTGCTCTGCACAGGAGGTGCCGGGCCTGTTCATGCGTACTATGTAGCCAGGAAGCTCGGGCTTAAAAAAATAATATGCCCTGGAGCAGCGGGGGTCGCCTCAGCACTCGGAATGTTAGTCGCACCGGCGCGGGTCGATCGTGTTACAACTATTAGCACACGGCTAGCTGAGTGCAGCTTGCAGGAACTCGAAAATTCTTTTCGGGCGTTGGAAGAGGAAGCTC
>CAZSYW010000040.1:0-7156 GCA_964611315.1 uncultured Rhodospirillaceae bacterium | reverse complement strand
GCAGAGGCCGGGCTTGAAACCTCAACCATACAGTATCAACGTTTTGCCGATGGCCGCTACATAGGCCAGGGTTTTGAATTGAGCGTGCTGCTACCCGACGGCCCCTATAGTAAAGGCAATACAAATGATACACGTGCAGCTCTTCACGACACCTTTGAGGACGGTTATCGTGAGAAATTTAGTCGCACTCCGCTCGCGGTGCCAATCGAATTTACTAACATCCGGCTGTCAGCGCGCGCAGCCATACCGGATGTAAAAAAGCTACAATTACTCTCGAACCAAAAACTAAAAGTTAAAGCAAATATTCGAAAAGGCCAACGACCTGTTTATTTTCCAGAAACCGAGAACTTTGTTGACACCAACGTATATGACTGGGGGCAATTAACCATTGATGGCCAGTTCCAAGGCCCTGCAATCATTGAAGATGACGGCTCCACTCTCGTCATCGGGCCAGGATCATATTGGGAAGTCTCGAACAGCGGCAATGTCGTCGTTCACCTGGCGGATTGAAAAGACATGGCAAAAAGAACTCGCACCTTGGATGCGGTATTCATGGAAGTATTATGGACCCGCTTGATCTCCGTTGTTGACGAAGCTGCAAAGGCTATTATCCGTACGTCTTTCTCAACCCTTTCTAACGAAGCAAATGATTTTGCCTGCGTCCTTACCGATAAGCGCGGTCAATCTATCGCCCAAAACTCTGGCTCCATTCCATCTTTCATTGCTACGCTGCCGCGCACGGTACGCCATTTCCTAGAAATTTTTGATGAGACCGATTTTCAACCAGGTGATATCCTAATCACCAACGACCCGTGGATCGGCACGGGTCATTTGAGTGATGTTTGTATCGTCAAACCTATCTTTAACGGCGATAGCCTTGTGGCATTCTCTGCAACTACTTCGCATGTCCCGGATATTGGCGGACGACTTCGAGCCATAGAATCGCGTCAGGTTTTTGAAGAAGGCCTACAGATTCCACCAATGAAACTGATCGACGCCGGGTCCACTGATCAAACACTAGTTCATTTGATTCGTCAGAATGTGCGCACAGCGGAACAGACTGTCGGGGATATCTGGGCCCAAGTCGGCGCAAACGAATTAATGGCGCAACGGGTTAAGGATTTGATTAGTGATTACCGCCTGAGCGACTTAGAGGACTTTGCTGATGAGTTGTTTGAACGAGCCGAGACAGCTATGCGAAAAGCGATCCTGGCTCTACCTAATGGCACTTATAATTTTGACTTCAAAACCGACGGCGCTGATGAACCGTATATCTTTAAAGTAGCTATCACTATCGAAGATGAAAATATTATCGCCGACTATACTGGAACTTCCCCAGTTCAGCCTCGCGCAATCAACTGCGTTATGTCTTATACCTACGCTATGACTGCTTACGCTATAAAATGCGCATTGCTCCCCGAACTCCCAAATAACGAAGGCATGTTCCGCCCGATCCGGGTTATTGCCCCGGAAGACTGTTTGCTCAACCCAAGACACCCAGCCGCCGTAGTCGCCCGATCAAATACCGGCCACTATGTGCCCCTACTGGTTTTTGGTGCCCTCAACCAAATAATTCCAGAAAAAGTCCTGGCCGGTGCTGGCTCTCCACTTTGGGTGTTTACGGTCACAGGCACAGATGACCACGGGAAGACATTCGCTAACATCTTATTTTACAACGGAGGCATGGGTGCAACACAGACTAACGATGGTGAGCACAGCCTATCATGGCCCAGCAACATCTCATCTACACCTGTTGAAGTTGCTGAAAAAAACGGCCCCTTACACTGTATGTTTAAGAGGTTGCGGCCACATTCTGGAGGGAAGGGCACGAGGCGTGGCGGGCTGGGTCAGGAAATCGAATTCGAATGCACATCTGAGCGGCCGTTGATGGCGCTCTTCATGACCGAACGTACAAAATTCCCTGCACCCGGTCTAAACGGTGGCGTTGCCGGTGCACTTGGTCGCGTCGAAATCAACGGCTCAGCTATCGATGTCCACAAGCAGTATGTCCTAAAAAAGGGGGATCGCGTGCTCCTTTGTACGCCAGGTGGTGGTGGATTCGGCTCCCCTACCGCCCGTAATGCTCATGAAAGTGACATTGACCATCTCCTAGGTTATGTTTGAGCCTTAGGTTTAGAATGTGGTTATGATCCAACTAGATGTCATTCGGGAAACAGCCCATCAATTGATGGAAAAGGCTGCCATCGAGATCCCCGACGATTACCTCGCCGGTCTAAAAGAAACTGCCGCTAAGGAAGAAGGCGATCTTTCCTCTTTCGTACTACAAGCCATGCTTGATAACTACGAGGCTGCCAAGGAAGATCGCCGCGCCATGTGCGCCGATACTGGAGTTCCGCGCTGGTATGTGAAAATAGGCAACGAAGCACGTATTGAAAATGGTCCGGTAGCATTGGAAGAAACTCTGCGCCAAACCACAGCGGCCTCTACTACGAGCATACCCCTCCGACCAAACCGCGTACACCCTCTTTGGCGAACAGATTATGACAACAACGTTGGGATAAATGCGCCCGAGATAGAATATAGCTTTGAGCCCGATAGTGACTGGCTCGACCTAACAACCGTGCACAAAGGAGGCCTGTTTGGAACCGATTATCGCATGCTATTCCCCGGTGATGGCATAAACGGTATTAAACGCTTCTACATCGATAGCCTTGTTGCATTCGGCAAGCGAGGTCTCGCATGCCAACCAGCCATCATTGGCATCGGACTAGGTGGTTCCAAAGACATAACTATGGTACTCGGTAAGCAGGCCTCTTGTCTCCGTGCCGTCGGGGATAGAAACCCGGACCCAAAAATCGCAGAATTAGAGGAACAGTTTAAAGATATCGGCAACTCCATTGGTATGGGCGCTATGGGTTTCGTTGGTAATGCGATGGTCATCGATTGCCACATAGAAGTTGGTTACTGCCACACGGGCGGTTTACCCATGAGTGTGCATGCCTTTTGTCTCTCCTCGAGGCGAGCCACCGCCCGTGTTTATGCCACCGGTCAGGTAAAATACCGCACCAATCCAAATTGGTTCACCCCCTTTATGCGACGGGAGACGGTCGAATGGCCTCCAAAAAAGAAACCATCAAAAAAGTCCGCCTAAGCACCAACCCAGACTTGGACGCTCTTCGCCACTTGAAGATCGGCAACATCGTTTATCTCGACGGAATTGTTTATACGGGCCGTGAAGGCGTCTATACCAAAGTCATCGAGCAAAACTTTGAACTTCCAATTGACCTCCCGAAGGTAAGTAGCGCCAACTTTCACTGTTCACCTGCAGCCTGCGTCAACCTAGATGGTGGCTACACAGTCAGTGCGGTGACAGCAACGGCGTCCTTCCGGTTTTCAAAATGGTTAGAAAAATGGTTTGAAATTTCAGGTGCTAAATTAATTATTGGGAAAGGCGGGATGTCGGTAGAAGATTACAATCGGTTTTTCGTGCCTAATGGAGCCGTCTACCTCACCACCGTCGGATACGGAACCGGAGCGCTCTTGGGGCGTGGCGTAAAAAAGGTACTAGATGCTATATGGATAAAGGAATTAGGCATCGCTCAAGCAATGTGGATCCTTGAGGTAGAAAATTTTGGTCCCTTCATCGTTGAGAGCGATCTCGACGGTAACAGCCTATTCGAACAGCAAAACCAGGCGATTTCAGAAGGCCTAGACCGTGTTTATGAAGGCACGAGGCCAGCGATCCTATCCCGGTTTGGAGAAACGGATGATCGCAGTAAAGAGATTATTTAAATCTATGCGCTCCAATTGATGCTGCCCGAATATTAGGACGGCAAGGTGCATGCACAATATTTTTACGTGTCTCTAAGCAACCATCCACAAATTGGGCGCTGCAAAGCCGGAAACACGTAGAGTGGCAGCTGCGAAACAACGAGGTATAGCATTAGGTCAGGCTGCACTGTTGTCGCTACAGCACCGATTACCAACATTACATTTCGACACCCAACAACCAAACCAGAAGTCAGCGCAATTTTTCTTCCTAAGCGCCAAGTCACAACGATCCCAAATAACTGTAGGCCTGCATTTATTCCCACTGCAATCAATGCAAAGGTGAAAACCTTTAACGGTTCAGCTGCAATAACGGCAACAACACCATCCATCACTCCAATGCCAAAAGTCGTCATGAAAAGAACCATGGCCGATTCGGTATAGTGGGCGTGACTGGCCCGGGATATAGCGGGTTTTAAGCGGCGTATTACCCACGCGCCACCAAATGATAATCCAATCATCAACGCGAGGCGCCAAGTCAAAGTTTCAAGGCTAAGGGTTAGGTCGAGCCCCAAGATCTCAATCAAAAGAAATGGCAAAACTAAGGGGCTGATAAGGTTTAGTGGGACTGAGACTGTCACTGCTAACGCCCCCTCTAAACCGAGGAAAATAGAGTAGGTCAGACTTGACAATAATGGTGGCGCGGCGGCCACCAATACTATTCCTGTTGCAGGTGCACCGCTCACTCCAATTATCTCAAGAAGCCCCCATATACCAATTGGAGCTATCACCATGGTCATTAACCCGATTGTTAGCCATAAGCCAGGTCGGCGTGCAAAAACCAACACATCCATCCAATCAACACGGGTCATCGTCATCATCATGGTCATAACAGCCAATGGGAATACGACTGGTCGTATAAGGTGTGCTAATTCCTGAAATGCAAGGCCAATGAATAATGCCGCGGCCCAAAACCATACCGCATGCCGTTGAACAAACCGGCATGCAGTGTCTATTATTTGCATTTTGAAATTGCGGGCAGACTACAATTCATTCTGCGCTGCCCTGAATGCTCCGCTCTCGCTCGGTTTCGACGGCGTTAACAACACCATCTTCGCTTACTATTACACCATAATCGGCACGTGCTGCATTAACAGAAACAATACCGTTTAGGACATCTATGCCAACCAACTCAGCAGGTCGCTGTAATGGGTTTTTAAGCCCGCCACCACCAGGCATCTCGATGACCAGTTTATCTCCCCCATAGATGGTTTGTCGGCCTTTGCCCTTTAGCTCTTGCCCGGACTCTATATACAATCGCCCTCTCTTTCCTTCAGCCCCACCATTACGACCCCGCGGCGGATGAATGACACGGTCAAACATAGAGTTAATCGCAAATGCCTTTCCGTTAGCGTGAGTAACCTCCATTATCTGGCCTGTACCTCCACGATACTCACCCGCACCACCGGAATCACAGCGATACTCTTTCTTCCAAAAGACTAAGGGCGCAATAGTTTCGTTAATTTCTATCGGTGTATTGCGAACTCCCGAAGGGAATGCAGTTGCCGACAATCCATCCTTACCCGGCCTAGCACCGGTACCTCCTGCGTGGAAAGTATTCATGGCAAAAGGTTGATCATCAACATTGGTATTGTCATCTGTGAGGCCGTGCCCAGAAAGAAATACCGGGTTCCATAGACAAGACGTTCCCTCTGCTGGCACTTGGTCGGGAATTGCTTGATTGAGACAGCCGAGGACCACGTCAGGTAACATTTGACCAATAACATGGCGCGCCGTTACCGCACATGGATGGGGTGCATGCAGAATAGTTCCCTCGGGAGCTGTAATTTTGATTGTTGATAGCGAACCCGCATTGTTGGGGATTGCTCCGCCAACGATGCACCGAACACCAAAACTGGCGTAGGCCTCCGTGTAAGTAATAGGAACATTTATACCGAAATTAGAGACTGGTGACGTCCCCGAGAAATCTACAGCAATACCGTCATCTGATATGGTCATTTTTGCAACAAGGTCCAACTCACGTTCGTAGCCATCAATACGCATAGAATTTTTGTATGTGCCCTTTGGCAGTTTTTCTATTTCTGCCATCATCCCTACTCGCGACATAGCGATAATTTGCTCTCCGAGAACATCAAGGGTCTCGATGGAAAACTCCGACATCATATCTATTAGCCGCCTCCCTCCGATATCATTGCATGCTGCAAGAGAGTAAAGATCACCTTCAACTTCTACAGGATTACGAACGTTGGCACGTACAATCTCAAACAAAAGAGAGTTCATCTTCCCTTTCTCTGCCAAACGGGTGATTGGAATATTTAACCCCTCTTCATAAACCTGCCTTCCGTCCGGCCCAAAGCCGCGGCCACCTATATCTACGACATGGCTAGTGCTAGCAAACAAGGCGACAAGGCGGCCCTTGTGAAAAGTTGGCGTTACTACAGTAAAATCATTTAAGTGGCCAGTCCCCTTCCACGGGTCGTTAGTTATAAATATATCGCCTTCACGCATGGTTTGGGTTGGAAATTCCTCTAGAAAATATCCAACACTTGCAGCCATTGCGTTGACATGACCAGGTGTGCCCGTTATCGCCTGGGCGAGCATCCGCCCGCGATTATCAAAAACACCGGCAGAGAGATCGCCTGCCTCCCTCGTCGAAGTGCTGAAAGCTGTTCGAATTAGGGTTTGCGCTTGTTCTTCGACAACTGAAAGCAAACGGTTCCATTGAATTTGCATTTTGATTCGATCCAAGCTGGACGCACCATTTCGCTTTTTAGTCATCACTTTTCCTCTCTAAATGCCGGTCCAAAATGAGGTAACCACGGCCATCGACACTAGCCGTAAAGTTTGAAGTTACAACAGTGGTTGTTTGATCTTCACTAATTAGAGCCGGTCCCGTAACAGTTGCACCCGGACCCAAGTCTTCACGGAGATAAACTGGGGCATCAACAAACTCATTAGTGTCAGCATCGAACAAATCGCGATTGCCAATTGTCGTCATCCCGTCTGTCCCTTTTTGAGATACAGTGCTACTGCCCTGTCCGCCTGAATTCGCCGATATTGTCAAAGTCCAGCTCAGAATTTCCACTTCCTGGCCGGGTATTACTCGTCCATAAAGACGAGTATACTCCGCTTCAAACGCTTGGCGAAGAGTGGATACGTCTTCTGGTTTTAGGGGGCGAAGCGGCAGCGGCACGATGATTTCGTGGCCCTGGCCAACATAGCGCATATAAGCAAAACGAGTTTCATCAAGTGGTATTCCCGCAGCCCCCAATTCAACTACAGTTCGCGCTTCTACCCCCATGTCTTCGATTAACTCATTCACGAAATCATGATCAAATGTCTCCAATTGCAAGTAGCGTGACCGGACTACTTCATAAGCAACCGGAGCCCTAAGAAACCCAATTGC
>CAZSYW010000039.1:0-14828 GCA_964611315.1 uncultured Rhodospirillaceae bacterium | reverse complement strand
GTTTCAGAATCCCCTTCCAAATGGAGGAACAGGATAAGATTACACCGACTACCCCCTGTATCAAAGGGCTTCACAACAAAAGGCAAGAATATGGGGTTATGAGGATTCAGTCGGTTAACAGGATGTTTAAAGTTAATTATTGGCTAGGGCTTCACGAGCAACGGCAAGCATCTTACTCATTATTTCCCCCGATGAATTTACAATGGAACATTGTCTTCCAGACACATCACGTAGTGTGTTTCTGTCTATAGCGTAATCTTCATCAGAACCCTGTTTCCTGAGGTATATGGAGTCTGCTTCCTCACGTACTGCCCACAAAGATTGTGCAACATTGTAGCCGTTGAGGTACCAGTATTCGGCTCCACTATCTGTAAAGGACAAACCAATACTATGTGTTGGATCTAACTCACCGGGACACCACATATGTGTACCAGTTAGCGAACCTGCTATTGTCACAGGCATGGAGAACATCAGAACCAACAATGCAGCCAAGCAAATTTTCATAGCATTAGACCCCTATTCATTCCTTTCGTTAGTTATCAATCTCTTATCATTAGACCGGGAGTAGAAGGCAAATATTCTCCTGCCCCATTTATATAGTCATCAAGAGAGCTACTTTCTGGGTGGATAGGCACCACTAAAACTCCACTCTACTCTAATCATTATCTAAAATTGATCCCCTAAAACACAAGGTCAGCAAGGACTGCACGGCACCTAGTGTAACAATTCCACATAACCACGAGGCACCATCATCCTCTTTATCCTTGATAGCAGGACATAGGAGACAAGAGATCACTAACCCCTTTTTAATCCCGAACTGAGTTCACTCTGAGGACAATTTTTTCCACGTTACTCTTGCAGAAAAGGGAAATCTACACCAACTCTACTAGAACCTTTGAGAAACCAAAACATCTGGAATGTAGGAGGGGGAATTGAACCCCAGTCGTGTGCTTGGGACGCTTCTGCTCTGCCGTTGAACCAACATAATTAAAATTTGTGCATGGACCTGCCACTTCGAACGCGAAAGTTTTTTGACCCGGAGGTCACGGCCAATGGGGCCCATCGCGCACGAGTCGAGCTGCTAACTTTGCGCACACTTTGGTTTAATACGGGCACTCTGTGCAACCTAACATGCAATAACTGTTACATCCATTCTAGCCCCACAAATGATAATCTTGTTTATCTGAACATCGAAGAAGTTAGAGATTTTATATCTGAGATCTCTGTCGAAAAATATGAAACAACGGAAATTGGGTTTACCGGTGGCGAACCGTTCCTGAACCCCGACCTGATTAAAATGTTAGAACTTTGCCTGAGTAGGCAATTCAAAGTTTTAGTTCTGACTAATGCCATGAAACCAATGATTAGGTATTGCGCTCCGCTAATGTCACTTCGACTACGATATTCGAATGCCTTGAATATCCGTGTTTCGCTGGACCACTACACCAAATCGCTACATGAAATGGAACGGGGCCAACGGTCATGGGAGCCCGCCCTAAGGGGTCTGCGTTGGCTGTGTAGAAACGGCTTTAGGGTGCAAGTGGCGGGGAGGTTAGGACATTCCGAAACGGAACCGAGCGTGCGGAGAGGATACGCAGCACTGTTTCAAAGGGAGACGCTAGAAATAGACGCCGGAGACGGGGACCAACTTGTTCTGTTTCCCGAAATGGATGACGACGCAGATGTTCCTGAGATTACTGAGGCGTGTTGGACTACCTTAGGTATTTCCCCTGATCAACTAATGTGCGCGAAGGCTAGAATGGTCGTAAAGCGCAAAGACGCTTCTAGGCCCACGGTGGTTCCATGTACCCTTCTTGCCGAGGACCCACAATTTGATCTAGGCTTTAGTTTGGCTGGATCTAGCCACCAGGTAACCCTTAACCACCCACACTGTGCTAGCTTTTGCGTACTAGGTGGGGCATCCTGCTCGAGTAACTGATGGCTGAAACAATGAAAATGAAGTTTTTAACGTTATGTGACTGGACAAGCGAGCACCTTTCGTTCACTTTTTAAGGGCATCCCCCTCACGGCTTCGCCGTCTGAGCACCAAGAAAGATAACCATTATGTACGAAGAGACCACGAGGTCGATTCGGATTACCGTAAAGCCGTTTTATCTTGATGATCAGTCATCACCTGAAGACGAACATTATGTCTTCGCCTATCAGGTAAAAATTGAGAACCAAGGTGGAGAAACGGTGCAATTACGCAACCGATATTGGCAAATAACTGACGGCTACGGCCGCCAACAGGAGGTGCGAGGAGAGGGTGTCGTCGGCGAGCAACCTGTAATTAGCCCCGGTGATTCGTTTGAATACACAAGTGGGACACCTCTAGGCACACCATCGGGCATAATGGTGGGAACTTATGAAATGGTCACATCAGACGGCGAGAGTTTCGATGCCGTAGTTCCAGCCTTTTCCCTCGATAGCCCATTTGCTCATAAGCAGCTGAACTAGCCATATTTGACGGCCTATACAGAAGTTGTTGTCGGCCGTTAGCAACGGAAGAAGACTTAACATGACTAAACCGGAAACCGATACCGAACTGACGCCGAAGAAACCTCCTCAAAGCGATAGTCACCTAGGCACAGCGACCCGCGAGCAGGCCGAAGCGGCAGTTCGAACACTCATGGAATGGATAGGGGAGAACCCAGACCGCGAAGGGCTTCTGGGCACGCCGGGGAGGGTGGCCCGTGCCTACCGTGAGCTCTTTTCGGGTTATGGTGAAAATCCTAAGGAAATTCTTCGGAGAACGTTTGAAGAGGTAGATGGATACGACGAGATGGTCGTACTCCGTGATATCCGGTTCGAATCTCACTGTGAGCACCACATTCTTCCGATCATTGGTCGCGCACACGTTGCTTATTTACCTAGCCGCCGAGTGATCGGAATAAGCAAGTTGGCCCGAATCGTTGATATTTACGCTAGGCGCCTGCAGATTCAGGAAAAATTAACTGTGCAAATAGCAGACACAATTGATGAAGTTTTAAAACCCAAAGGGGTGGCGGTGGTGGTAGAAGCTGCACATGAATGCATGACGACGAGAGGGGTGCATAAATCCGGTGTCAGCATGGTTACAAGCCGTATGACGGGTGACTTTAGATCAGATGCTAGCACCCGACGCGAATTCCTGAATATAATTGGCAACCCCTCAAAACGGGACTTGTGATGCAAAGACTGGTCGAAGCCTTCACCGCAATGTATTTAAGTTAATCCGTGCGCCGGCAGCAGTGCTGCGCTGAGACCTGTGGTTGACCTCCGATCCTCGCTATTTGTGATCGGTCTGCTTCTGATCGTCCTTGCCCTATCTATGACTTTGCCAGCGATCGCGGACGCGGCGGCAAACGGCGACGTTTGGCACGTGTTCATAACATCAGCGGGAGCGACTCTGTTTGTTGGAGTAAGTCTCGCCCTAGCTTTTCGAAAATCAAACTTCCAACTAAACCTCAAGGAAACCTTCATCTTAACAACGGCAAGCTGGCTGGCGGTTACGCTTTTTGCCAGCTTACCGCTTTGGTTCTCATCACCCCAATTCAGCATGACAGACGCTTTTTTTGAGGCGATGTCGGGTTTAACCACTACGGGCTCGACAGTAATGTCTGACTTGGATCAGGCTCCACGTGGCATATTGCTTTGGCGAGCAATCCTGCAATGGCTGGGCGGAATAGGCATTATTGTGATGGCGGTCGCGGTCCTCCCAATCCTTAGGGTTGGAGGGATGCAATTATTCCGAACAGAGTCATCTGACCACTCTCAGAAAATTCTACCACGAGCCGCACCGATAGCAGGATGGATCGCGCTAACCTACTTCGCATTAACTTCGTTGTGGGCGACCGCTTTGTGGTTTGCTGGAATGGGAAAATTTGACGCCGTTTGTCATGCTATGACCACTATGGCTACCGGTGGTTTTTCGACTTCAGACGGGTCGATAGGCAATTTTAACGAAGCTGCCATTGATTGGATCATAATCGTTGGCATGTTGGTCGGAGGCATGCCATTCATACTTTATCTAAGAGCCATGAGGGGTGACTTCGGGGTTCTCATTCGAGATACCCAGATTCAGTGGTTCATCGGTTTCTGCATCTTGTCTGCCTTAATCATGACAGCGTGGCTGTGGTACCACATGGAAGCCCCTCCGGTAGCCGCGATTCGCTACGCAACCTTTAACACTGTTTCTGTCATCACAGGGACTGGATTCACGACAGCACCTTACGATCAGTGGGGCTCCTTCGCGATCACAGTGCTTTTTTTTCTTATGTTCGTGGGTGGCTGCACTGGCAGCACTACTGGCGGTATAAAGGTATTCCGATACCAAGTGCTGCTCAGCAGTGCTCGGGTCGAGTTAACACACTTGATCCGCCCACATGCCGTTATAGCGCCCCGATACAATGGCGAACCAATCCCAGATGGAATAGCAAATGCGGTCCGTGGTTTCTTTTTCGTGTTTTTTGCCGGCTTTGCTGTCACCGCATTGGCACTCGGGCTGCAAGGTTATGACTTCATTACGAGCACCAGTGGAGCCGCCACAGCTATCGCGAACGTCGGCCCAGGCCTCGGTCCATTAATTGGACCGACAAGTAATTTTTCACTACTTTCAGACTCTGCTAAATGGATCTTGTCCGCAGCCATGCTACTAGGCCGCCTTGAATTATTCACTGTGCTGGTGTTATTCATCCCCAGCTTCTGGCGGGAGTAACGAGGACCGGATTCGAAAGTCGCCTTGGATTGCTATCAGTGCCGGTACGACAGCTAACACCAGAACTGTTGTCGCCATCAACCCAAACACGATAGTCAGTGCCATCGGTTTTAAAAACTGCGCTTGTAGGCTAGTTTCCGCCAACAACGGCAACAACCCCCCGATGGTGGTCAACGAAGTTAAAACAACAGGCCGCAAACGATCCCGCGCACCATCAACAATAGCAGTGTGCAAACTTTCATTGCGCGCCAACCTTTCTTCTATCGCCGTAACTAAAATTATAGAATCATTTACGACGATCCCAGATAGCCCAAGCAGCCCAATTAGGCTCAAAATCGTCAAGTCAAAACCCAGCAGCCAATGCCCAAAGATTGCGCCAACCACCGCAAACGGAATTATCGACATAACCACTAACGGACGGGTATAGCTCGCGAATACCCAGGCAAGAACGATATAAATCGTCGCTAAGCCAATGAGTGTTCCGGTGCTCATATCTGCCAAGGTCTCCCCCTGTTCTTCGGCTTTACCAGCAAATCTGAACTTAATGCCGTGGCGTTGCGAAATTTCAGTAAGACCGCTAGCCTCCAACTCAGCCACCAACTCCGTCGGATTTAATACGCTCTCCTCTACCTCAGCCGTGACCGACACTTCTCGCGTGGCATTTTCACGTCGGATAACAGCAAAGCCGCGACTGGTTTGTAGATCGACTATTTCCAAAAGGGGAACTTCTGTGCCTTGAAGTGTCCGCACGTACAAGTCGCGCAAAGTAGCAGGCGTGCTTTTGTCTCGGGGCAACTGAACGCGCACAATGACTTCTTCGCCATCACGGACGAATCGCTGGGCAATCGCTCCATCAAAAGCATCACGCACTTGCTGTGAAACTTGTTCTGTCGTGATACCAAAAGTCGTTCCACGATCGTTAACTGAAAATACTAGTTCCTGCTTTCCCCACGGCAGATTATCGGTGATATCACTCACACCACTGAAACGCTCCACCAAATTACGCGTTTCCAAGGCCGCCTTTTTCAACGTAGCAATTTCACGTCCAAAGAGTCGGATATCCAAGTCCCGTCCTGGGGGGCCTCCTTGCCGAGCTCTAATGGTAATCGTCTCCAGTCCTGGTAACGCCCGAATTTCTGAACGCCAAGCAGCAATAATTTCAACCGTCCGGACGTTCCTTTTTTGGGACGGGGCAAGTTCTACAGTCATTCCACCCAGGTGATTTCCATTTTCTGTATTTCTTCTCCCAAAACTGCCTACGGGCGCGCCCACCGATCCTAACGCCAAGCGGACTGGGCTCGGACCTACATCAACCAACTTGTCTTCCGCGGAATCGAGGGCCCGACCAAGCTCCTCGACCATATTCCTCGTATGGTCTCGTGTAGTGCCTGGGGGAAAAGTGAAATTAGCGTATATGATATCGCTCTCAGGAGAGGGGAAAAAGACGAACTGGACACGCCCCCCCGCCACCAAACCCACTGTTATAATAAGTGACGCAAATACGCCGCTTAGAGTTGCATATCTCCAACGGATACAAAATCGGACACTCCTTTTGAATAGTCCGTCACGAAAATCTTCAAATGCTCTGTTGAAACGACGGCGAAATCTTGATTCGTCTGAAATATTTTTAGCCAATGCCCCTCGCATATGCCCTGGCAAAATTAAAAAACACTCAATTAAACTGGCTGCCAACACAGCAACAACGACGAGCGGTATCGCCAAAATAATTTCCCCGATAATGCCGGAAATCATCATTACAGGCACGAATGCGGCAATGGTCGTAAGACTTGCAGCGAACACCGGGGCCATCATACGTCGAGCTCCTGAGGTTGCTGCATCAGTAGGGTTTAAGCCTGCAACATGCCTTGCTACAGCGTGCTCACCCACCACAATTGCGTCGTCAACCACTATTCCTATCATCATTATCAACGCGAATAAGCTGACCATGTTGATGCTTTGTCCAGTTGCTAACATTGCTATAACAGCCCCAAGCAATGCTGTTGGAATTCCAACCGCTATCCACAATGCAACCCGCGAATTTAAAAATAGAAACAGAATTGCAAGGACTAGGACCAGCCCGCCCGCACCGTTTCTCAAAAGCAAATTGATTCTTTCTCGAATCAAGTTTGCCGCAATGTCGAATTGTTTTACTTTTAAATTTTCTGGCAACGTTGGCCTTAGGGACTCTAAATACCGATCAACAGAATCTGCCAAAATGAGGGCGTCAGCTCCAACCGCACGTTGAATATGCAGCTCAAACGCCGGCTGATTATCCAAAAACACAGCAGGTGCATCCGGATCAAATGCATCTCGCAACTCAGCAATATCGCCGAGGACAATTTTTCCGCCGTTTTCTCCGGCCCGAACAGTAATTGCAGCGATATCTTCGACAGTTCGCGCCAACCCAATGCCACGCAACTGTTGATTTGTCTTACCGCCCGTATCCCCAGACGGTAAATCTTGGCTGCTGGCGCGAATCTGCGAAGCGATCTGGGCCAAACTCATGTCTAGCGAAAGTAACCGCTCCAAAGGAAGTTCTACATGAATCTCCTCGTCCGGTTGCGGGAAGATACTAACTTTGTCCACCCCAATCGCAAGAAGATCATCCCTAATTTGCTTTGCCATACGCTTTAAGGCGGTCTGAGTGTAAGGCCCAGACAGGACCAGACGGCTTATCGTATCGTACCGAACAACTTGAACAATTTCCGGCGTTAAAATGTCTTTAGGAAACGTCGCAACGTGCGATACCGCACTCTCTACTGAGGACAACGCTGCTTGCATATCTGTACCCGGCTGATACTCAAGAGCAACCGTACCCCTTCCTTCACGGGCCGAGGAGGTGACTTTCTCCACTCCGTCCAGAAATCTCAGTTCGGGCTCGAGCGCCTTTATGATATTACTTTCTACATCCTCAGCACTCGCACCCGACCAAACGACAGATACCGTGATGATGTCAATTCCGAAATCGGGGAAAAATTGAGTGTTTATTCGTCCAAGTGACACCAAGCCACAAAGCAAAATTAAAACCATCAGAAGAGTAGAAGCAGTTGGGTGCGCGACGAAAGCCGCTAACACAGGTCGGGGCCGCGAATTCATCTCGTAGTTGTTACCGGAACGCCAGGCCCAATCTCGGTGAATCGGGTGAGCACAATATCTTCACCTTCGGCAAGCAGGCCTTTTAGAAGCACCCAGTCACCGTCACGTCCCACCAAATCTACCAATCGTTCTTCGAGACGACCGTCTACTACCGCATACACACGCCCTCCCTCGTGTAACGCCTCTTGTGGTAGACGCGCCACCTTCTCATAAACACGATCCGGGATAGTCACTTCCACGAACGCGCCAGGCCGCAAAGCCGCGGTTGTTGCACTGGGACCAAGTCGCGCAAACACATGAACACCCCCCAGTGCCGGGTTTATTTCACTTTCTAAACGATCCACAACAGCATCAAAAACAACTGAGCTATCACCTATTTTCCACCGGACGGTTGCTGGCCTAGAAATGGGCCCAGTAGAGAAGGCACGTGCAAACTGTTCGTCACTTAGAAATACCCGCGCTTCCAGGTGGCGCGCCTCGATGAGCCTACCCATTGAGTCACCCGCGTTCAGCCACATTCCCTCGTTAACGGATATGTCCGTCAGGTAGCCGCCGAATGGCGCATGAAACACAGTATCTGAGCGCCTTCGCTCTGCGCTTTCGACCGCAGCCGTTAACCTTTCAACAACCGCTCTTTGTTGGTCAATCTGCGCCTCGAGCATAGAATGGTTCTGTTCCCGCAATAGCACTTGCGTTTGGGCCTGGCTCACCATCAGTCGCACTTCATCTAGCTTGCGCTCAGACACTGCTTCTCCGACTAGCTCTACATAGCGCTCAAAATCCGCTTGGGCGATTTTTAATTGCACATGGTCTTCGACCAACAACAGGTCTTCTGATTCAACCTGCGTTACCAACTCCTTAAATCGCGCCCCTGCCTCACGAAAAAGCGTGCGCTGCTCTACCAAATCACGGTCGATAAAAAAAGGATCGATCGTTATCAGCATCTCCCCCTTCTCTACTACTCCACCGTTAGAAAAATTCCGCCCCACGGTTTCCACCACACCAGAAACCAACGACCGTAGGCGTACTTCCCGGCCTGCGACTATCTGAGCAAAAAGCCGCATGTCAGGCTGAACATTTGAGAAAGCGACAGGCAACACATCAACGGTCCAAACACGTTCCGTTATTGGGTTTGCCGGAGACACCGGCTTGGTTGCCCGCAACCACCCCGCTATTAGAATGGCTCCGAGAACCAAACCAACCGGGAATAGTACTTTGCGAAATCGGGTCACGCAGTCCTGTCCCTTCTTTTAAAACGGCAGACACATGGCAAGACTGAAGCTTCCATACAAATCACATGCGGCACGGATCATGCCGTCGCATCTGCCGTCGTGTCATTTCGGGGGAAATATTTAGATGCTGCGTCGACCAAAGTTCGAGTGTAAGGGGCCAAACCCGCTGAATTAGAAGCAAGGCAGGCAGTGCGTTGAACGTCGACCAACTCGCCTCTCCGCATCACACCAACCCAATCACATAAATCGGCGATCACAGATATATCGTGGCTAACCAGCAAATAACTCATCTCACCATCACGCCTTAACCCGTTTAGCAATTTAATAATGCCATCCTGGGCAACCATATCGAGGCCCGCAGTTGGTTCATCAAGAAGGAGGATTTTAGGCTTTAGCAGCAATGCACGGGCCAGCGCAACACGCTGCCGTTGACCACCAGAAAGCTGGTGTGGGTACCGATAACGAACACTAGATGGGAGACCAACTTCGCCAAGCGCGACCTCAACGCGTCTATCAACATTGTCTAAATTGTGGATACGTGCTGGCTCCGCTAGCGCAGATCCTACCATATGCCGCGGGTGTAATGCCGACTTCGAATCCTGAAACACCAGTTGCACGTTTTGGTAAAAAGTTGAATGCCGTTTTGCTGACTGAAGTTGGCCGTCAATCTCAATAGTCCCCTGCCAGTTTCCAATTAAACCAGAGATAGAGTGCAGCACCGTTGACTTTCCACATCCACTCTGACCTGCCAGACCAAAACTGATTCCCGTTCCAAAACTGAACGATACTCCGCAAACCGCACTCACTTGGCGCTCTTTTTTCCCGTAACTCACGCTTAAATCTCGCACAGTGATCATTAGTGCACGACGCTCCTGGGGCCAGCTTTTCGCGACATTTCCACCACAAGTCGTGGGCGCGCTGCTAGAAGAGCGCGAACGTACGGATCGGTTGATCTAGTTAGTGCATTTGCAGCAACTGTCTCAACTAACTCACCCTCTTTCACAACCATAACACGGTCGCAAAAACTGCCTACTAGGGAGAGGTCATGGCTTATAAATAATAACCCCATGCCCTGCGAGCGAACTAACTCATCGATAATTTCGAGCACCGCTTGACGTGAGATCACGTCCAAGGCAGAGGTAGGCTCGTCAGCGATCAACAAGTCTGGCCCACTTGCCAACATCATCGCAATCATTGCACGTTGTGCCATTCCACCCGACAGTTCTTTTGGGTACGCTTTCCACATTCTGTCAGGATCCTCAATGTGAACGGCATGCAACATACTAAGTCCGTATCTCCGTGACGCAGATGCTCCAAAACCTTGATGAACCCGGTAGTTCTCCGCAATTTGGTCGCCAATCTTCATCACAGGATTTAACGCGAGCAGAGGGTCCTGAAAGATCATAGCCATGCGGCGACCGCGAAGGGCCCGGAGCATCGGTTCGCTGCAAGTCAGCAAATTACTCCCCCTGAAATTCATTTCATCGGCAGAAAGGCGAGCGTTAACAGGCAACAAACCCATTATCGCCCGGCCTATCGTGGACTTCCCTGAGCCAGATTCACCGACAATTCCCAATTTTTCCTGCTCACATTTGAAGCTGACTCCCGCAAGTCCTGTCACTTCACCGCGCGTGGTACCATAGGCGACGCTTAAATTTTTGACGCTTAGCATCGTGTCACATCCGAGGATCCAGAGCATCGCGAAGGCCATCGCCCAGCAGATTAAAACCGAGGCTCACCACTAAAATGGCCAAACCAGGCATCGTGGCAATCCACCATTGATCAAACAGATATTGACGGCCGGAGGCAATCATTGCGCCCCATTCCGGTGACGGCGGTTTTGCACCAAGACCAAGAAAACCCAGCCCAGCAGCCGTGAGAATAATGCCTGCCATATCCAAAGTCACCCGGACCACCATCGAATTTACGCACATCGGCACCACATATTTGTAAATTATGCGCCATAATGAGGCGCCTTGTAATTGTGCTGCCCGAATGTAATTAGCCGAACGAATGACGAGTGTCTCGGCACGTGCTACCCGCGCATAAACGGGCCACGATGTCAGGGCAATAGCAATCACTGCATTTTCAATGCCTGGCCCGAGCGCTGCGACTAAAGCTAACGCCAGAATTAGACGTGGGAACGCTAGAAAAATATCGGTGAGCCGCATTATGATCTGATCTAGCCAGCCTCCTAAAAAACCGGAGACACAACCCAAGATCAATCCGACGGGCGCAGACACCACAACTACTAGAAAAACGATACTTAAAGTGATGCGTGATCCATAGAGAATCCGCGAGAAAATATCGCGGCCCAACTCATCGGTGCCGAACCAGTAGGTAGCGTTAGGCTCTTGCAATCGGGCCGCTAAATTTTGGGCTACTGGATCGTGAGGAGAAAAAATAGGCCCCAGGAGCGCGGCAAGAAACAACATCACTACAACACCAAAACCCACCACTGCTAACGGATTTCGCCACAAAGATCGCAAAAATAAAACGAAACGAGCCAGCTGGGCTTGTGCCCGAGAGCGCGGCATTTTCTCTTGCCGAAATTCGTTAGGCGAGGTCACATGCCCACCATAGGGCGCATGTTTCTTAAGAGAATTCATTTGGCTCTGGGGTCAACCCAAGAGTAAATGATGTCAGACAACAGGTTTAAACCCAGGAACACCAGTCCGATGATAACAGTAACACCAAGCACAGCATTCATATCCGCGCTGAGCAGGGCATTAGTGAGGTATAGCCCAAGACCGGGCCAAGCAAAAACCGTCTCTGTTAAGACCGAGCCTTCAAGTAAACTTCCATAACTTAATGCAACAACTGTAACCAGAGGCACTGCTGCGTTACCCAATGCATGTCGCCAAATAACACGCCCTTCACTCAGGCCCTTCGCGCGAGCGGCGATAATATAGTCCTGTGCTAGTTCCTCTATCATAAAACTACGTGTCATACGAGCAATGTACGCCATCGAGAAGTAGCCCAAGATTAACGCTGGCAGCACTATATGGGCGCAAGCACTCAAGAACGCGTCAATATTTCGAGCCAGCAGAGAATCAACTAATAAAAGGTGGGTCACAGTTGGTACCATTCCATCATAAAGGATATCAATTCTTCCAGGCCCAGCGACCCACCCAAGCTTCGCGTACAAAACCAGTAGGGCGATCATGCCCAACCAAAATGTGGGCATGGAATACCCGACCAGGGAAAACACCCGAATAATGTGATCGGGGGCACGACCACGATAAGCGGCTGAAATCACACCAGCCGGGATGCCAAATAATACGCCCATTATGGTTGCGAGGGTCGCAAGCTCCAAAGTTGCAGGGAAGTAACGAACGATATCCTCGGCAATAGGCTGCCCCGTCAACGTGCTGACCCCAAAATCCCCACGTCCCATTTGGGCTAAGTATTGACCAATTTGGATCAGAAGTGGTTGATCCAAACCCATGTCTGCACGTGCAGCAGCATAGGTTTCCGGACTAGCCTGGTCGCCAACGACGGCGAGCACAGGATCAATCGGCACAACTCGCCCTATCAGGAAAGTAACCAGCAATAACCCCAGCATCGTGATCAAAACACTTAGAAGAACACGGACCCCGCGGCCGAAACGATATAGGAGCCTATTAAGCAGCAACGAGCGACTTGTCGAGAATACCCAGCCCCCCTCTTCCCTGTCCGAAAAACGAGACACCAGAGATGGATCTGAACGGTCCATCGAAGCCATGCCTTTTATCTCCTGATTGGACACGAGAAAAGGCTATTTCGAAACGCGTTCATAGCGAATCTGATCTGATGTTAGCCCCACTTCCAAGCCACTTACACTCTCACGTGTCGCGATTAATGCCCGCTCCTGAAAAAGGACAATAAAGGGAGAGTCCATTTGCAGATTTCGTTGTAGCTCATCGTAGGCAGCAGCTCTCTCCTCTGGATCTCGAATCAGTATCGCCTCATCAGTTTGTTGGGTTAACTCCGGAATTTCCCAGCCGTTTCTCCAAGCCAACGTCTTATCAACTGCGTCATCGTCATTGTCGGGGTTACGGGCAAAGGCGGCAGCATTGGAATGTGGATCTAAATAATCTGGGCCCCAGTAACCCATGTATATCTTATGCCGGCGCGCACGATATTTAGTCAGCACCTGCCTTCCGTCGCCCGGCCGGATGTCCAAACCAATATCGATTTTGGAAAGACTAGTCTGAATTGCTTGGGCAATTTGCAAAGCGAGGGGATCTGAACGCACATCCACGGCAAGCGAAATTTTCTTTTCAAAACCTGCATCAGCGAGCAGTTCACGTGCTCGCTCCAAATCGAAAACGAAGGGTGTCTCCTCCAAAGCTCCCAAAAACCCTTTTGGCAAAAATGCCTGATGCACTTCCGCTCGACCGGGGAGCAAATAGCGCACAATACCTTTGTAGTCGATAGCATGACGGATTGCCCGTCGCACTTCAGAAACAGAGAGGAATGAATCTTGTTGATTCAGAGCCATATAAAAAATTCTGGCTTGAGGAGCCGACCATGTGACGATACCAGCCTCCTCCGCAAGTGCTACGATTTGGTCCGGAGCAAGATCGCGAACGATATCTACATCTCCACGAGTCAACATCAGTCTCTGAGTTGCTGGTTCACGGATGTCCCGAATAATGAAACGTTCTAGCGCCTGTGATGAATTTGGATGATCAGGATTGACGTCGAGCATAACGTACTCCCCAATATTCCAACTACGAAGTCGGAAAGGCCCCGAGCCCGCACTGTTCGAACGCAGCCACCCGTTCCCAAGATCACCCTCCAACGAATTCGACAGCACCGTTTCCCTGTCCACAACTGAAGTGATTGCTGAACTCAATACATTTAAGACAAGCGATGGTGCATACTCACGATCGACCTGAAGAATAAAACGTCGGTCGCCGACTACGCGGGCGGTTGTTTGAGCATTACTTGGAGTAAAACCCAATTGGGAAAGTATGAAGGCCGGAGTCTTGTTAAGAATAACGGAGCGCCTAATCGAAAAAACTGCATCCGCTGCCGAGACTGATCGACCGCTCTGAAAAGTAGGTCCTTTTTTTAAGAGGAATTCGTAGGTTCGCCCATCTTCGCCAAGATTCCAAGTTTCTACCAAACCAAGCGTTGGCTGTGTCGGATTTACAGGATTGGCCACGAACAAACGATCGTAAAGGTTCGCTATAATCTCAGTTCCCGAAAATTCAAAAGCCTCAGCAGGATCGAGGGTGATCAAATCGTCAAGTGACTTGGCCATAACCACGACATTATCGGGAGACGCACCCCGACACGTAGCGCCCCAAAATAGGGACACAGCTACCACTAGAATCCACCTAAAGATTGTCAGCAAAGTCGAAGACCGAGATTTGTATTATCGCTCAATGCACGCCATGATCATCAATAATGATTGACCCTGTTAAGAATTCTAGATTCTAAATCGTTTAACAAACTAATTGAGTTGACCAAACCAATGTCCCTACCCACATACACACCTCAACAAATGATTGACCGATTAGTCTCATTTGACACAACCAGCCGGATCTCCAATTTGGAACTGATCGATTTCGTGTCTACTTACCTTTCAGAATATGGCATCCCGACTCAACGCATTTACGATGACAGTGGCAAGAAAGCAAATTTATTTGCGACTATTGGGCCCAATTCGAAAGGCGGCATCATTTTATCAGGACACACCGACGTTGTCCCGGTCGACGGGCAAGAATGGAACAGCGACCCTTTTGCGGTTACACCTAAGAACGGGAGGCTCTATGGCCGGGGAACAGCAGATATGAAGAGTTTCCCGGCAGTAT
>CAZSYW010000038.1:0-14876 GCA_964611315.1 uncultured Rhodospirillaceae bacterium | reverse complement strand
CTTCCGCATAAATACGGCGAAATTGCTTCTCACCTATGTTCCCGTAATAACCTCTCAGCTTCTGTTTGGCGCGCAACTGAGTGCCAAAATCAGACACCTTACGACGTCTCTGCCCATGCTGCCCCGGTGGATAATCTCGCCTGTTAAATGGACTTTTTGGCCTCCCCCACAAATTCACGGCAAGCCGGCGGTTGATCTTATACTTTGAGCTGATTCGTTTGCTCATAAATGCTCCAAATAAAATGTCTGGACGTGCCCGACACGCCCGGGAAACGCAAGAAACGCGAGCAACGCGATGCGCACTATACCTACAGAACTATGGGGGTCAACTACCATTGGAGTATTTCACCTTATCGAAGACGCATGGCTAACCAGCCCGGAGATAATTCCTCGGAGGGTGCGGACCTCCTGCTCTGTCAGTTGGGCCCGCTGAAATATATTACGAATGTTGCGTACCATATGGGGGCGCATTTCCTGTACTCGAAGAAAACCACAGTCATCCAAAGCCCCTTCAAGGTGATCAAAGAACCCCTGTAATTCCGACTTATTCGCCGATCTAGTGCCAGACATTGTAAGTGCGCTAAGGTCGGAGTTCTGGTCTGGCTGAACAAACCACTCGTAACCTATCAGCAAAACAGCCATCGCCAGATTTAGGGACCTAAAAGCCGGATTAGCGGGAACGGTAATTAAAACATCAGCGAGAGATAAATCATCATTGGTAAGACCGCTTCTCTCGGGACCAAAAAGTACACCAGATGAAGACCCAGAAAGCGCGTCCATGCGCATGGCTCGACCCGCAGTACTTGGTGATATAGTACGCTGAACCATATCCCTCGGGCGACCCGTCGATGCATACACGTTGTGAAGATTGGCGATCGCCGCCTCAGTACTTTCAAACAGACGTGCTTCCGTTAATACTCGCTTGGCGCCAGAAGCAGCTGCAAACGTCTTATCGTTCTTCCAACCCGTCCGAGGCCGTACCAGACGTAAATCAGTAAGTCCAAAGTTAAGCATCGCACGGGCGGCAGTGCCAATATTTTCTCCCAACTGAGGTTCAACCAAAATGACTGCTGGACTCGCGAAACCCTCATCGACTTCAAAATCCTGCTCGTCAATCCCTCGGCGTCTATTGTTTGGCGTCATAGGTTCCTAACTTTCCTCCACAAAAAAGCGAGAACACTAGAAGGTCCGACGCCAAACTGTCGTCCCATCGGGCTTATCTTCCAAAACCACCCCACGATCTATCAGGGACTTACGAATCGAATCCGCAGCATCAAAATCGCGATCTTGTCGTGCTGCAAGACGGCGCGCAATCAATGTTTCAATCTCTTCATTCTCGTCATCAGTCTCGAACACATCGCCACCTTGAAACCAAGACTCATGGCTGTGTCTTAGCAAACCAAGAAGGTTAGCTCCTGCGCGTAACTCATTCCTGGCCTCCAACACCCGGCCCGTCCCAGCCGAAATGCGGCTGCACAACGCATCCATAATTGCTACAGCGCGCGGCGTATTAATGTCATCGCACAATGCTTTGAGAATCTCCGTGCTAGAATCAATTTTCTCAAAATCAACATCTCCAAGCAGGCGGTACCATCGATCAAGTTTTCTTTTCGCCTTATCTATACCGCTCCTGGTAAAATCGAGAGGTTGCCGATAATGCGTGCTAAGCATCATCAAACGGATTGACTCAGCACGCCACATTCTTTCTCTTTTATCTCCGCTTAACAGTTCTTTGACGGTATAAAAATTCCCAAGCTATTTCGACTTCTTTCTATCTTCTGAACGAAGGTTTCCGTTATGCAACCACCAACGGGCTAACAACGACCCTGAATGAGCACAACAACTCTGGGCAATTTCATTTTCATGGTGTGGGAAAATCAAATCCTCACCTCCACCGTGAATATCGAAATCCGGGCCTAGATATTTCGTACTCATGGCGGAACATTCAATGTGCCAGCCTGGTCGGCCGCGACCCCACGGTGAATCCCATCCTAATTCGTCAGTCATTGCTGGTTTCCACAAAACAAAATCTGCCGGATTCTTTTTATACGGGGCAACCTCAACCCGAGCTCCGGCAATCATTTCACCCCGATCACGGCCCGAAAGTCGTCCATAATCCGATGATGATGGAACATGAAATAAGACATGTTGTTCCGCCACGTAAGCGAACCCTTGCTTTAGAAGCAGATCAATCATCACTATCATGTCCTCGATGTGATCCGTCGCACGCGGTTCAATATCGGGCTTCAACGTTCCTAGCGATTCGATATCATGGTGAAATTGCTCGATAGTTCGTTTGGTAAGCGCACTGATTTCTTCGCCTCTGTCCGTAGCTCGTAGGATAATTTTATCGTCAACGTCCGTAATGTTTCGAACG
The DNA here is from genome assembly GCA_964611315.1 of uncultured Rhodospirillaceae bacterium. Classification (GTDB taxonomy): domain Bacteria; phylum Pseudomonadota; class Alphaproteobacteria; order UBA7887; family UBA7887. The sequence goes on along the minus strand of CAZSYW010000038.1, from coordinate 12,499 downwards.
TAAGTAACTCGCGGATATAGACTTCGCAACAAGCGATAAAGGACGTCGCACACTACGATGGGGCGAGCGTTTCCTACGTGAATATCGTCATAAACGGTTGGCCCGCATACGTAAACACGCACATGCTCATTATCCAGTGGGGAGAACTCAACCTTTCTCCGATTTAAGGTATTGTATAGGTGTAGTCTCATATACTAGTTGTCGCGGTCATTCTGCACGGAGAAACCCGTTTGTAATTGGATAACGACGATCGCGACCGAAAGCCCGGCGGGTAACTTTAACACCGGGTGGCCCTTGGCGGCGCTTATATTCGGCAAGATAGAGTAGACGACGGATCCGCCTCACGACTTCAACATCGTGACCCCGAGCAGAAATTTCATCAATACCAAGTTCGTTCTCCACCAAGCTTTCTAAAATATCGTCGAGCTCATCGTATGGCGGCAAACTATCCTGATCCGTCTGAGAAGGCCGTAACTCAGCCGATGGTGCCTTGGTAATAATATTCTGCGGAATGACGAGGCCAGACGGGCCTTTAAAATCTTCAACCCAAGAGCAATTTCTCCAAGCCGCCAACTGATATACTGATGTTTTATACACATCCTTCAATACGGAAAAGCCGCCACACATGTCACCGTACAATGTAGCATATCCCACAGACATTTCAGACTTGTTGCCCGTGGTCAAAACCATATGACCCCACTTGTTAGATAACGCCATCAGAATTACACCTCGCACCCGGGCCTGAATATTTTCTTCAGCTTCGTTTGAGTCATGACCCGCAAAGGACTCGCTAAGCATCGTCTCAAATGCTCCATGTGCGTCCTCTATGGGAATGGTATCGCAACGCGCGCCCAACAAACTCGCGCAAACCTCTGCGTCATTTAGGCTGTGGGTCGACGAATAGCGTGATGGCATGCGAATGCATCGAACCCGGTCGGCGCCCAGCGCATCGACCGCCAACACCGCAGACACCGCTGAATCAATGCCGCCTGACATACCTATGATTACCCCAGGAAAACCGTTTTTATCAACGTAATCTCGAAGACCCACCAACATCGCCCGGTAAACTGCCTCAAGCCCTTTTATATCCGGAACCCTTTCCCCATCAGCGCAATGCCAACGACCGTCTGTCGAAAGGGACCAATCACTTTTACACAACGCCTCTTGCCAACAAGCGGCCTGCACGCGCAGGCTTCGATCGCCATCAAGTACGAACGAACCACCATCAAATACCAATTCATCCTGACCACCGACTTGGTTAACATAGACAAGAGGCAGGCTGGTTTCCGTCACTCGCGCAACTGCCAAATTGAGACGCACGTCCTCCTTATCACTTTCGTAGGGAGATCCATTTAACACAATCAGAATTTGGGCCCCGGATTCCGTAAGCGTTTCAGATACATCCTCAAACCACATATCTTCACAGAGCATGATACCCAGTCGCACGCCACGAAACGCTACTGGGCCCGCCAACGGACCAGATTCAAAAATTCGAGCTTCATCGAAAACACCATAGTTGGGTAGTTCGTGCTTATAGCGACGTGCCACGATCTTTCCCTTATCGAGCAAAAGAGCAGCATTTTGAAGCTTGCCTTCGTCGCGCCAAGGGGTGCCAATGATAAGACCAGGGCCGCCGTCTTCCGTGTCTCTCGCCAACTCGTTTACCGCCTCTTTCACCATGGCCATAAAAGCTTTTCGCAAAACCAGATCTTCCGGAGGATACCCAGTAATTGAAAGCTCGCTAGACACCAAAAGATCTGCACCGTTTTGTTTCGCTTCAGCACGGGCCTCGCGCAGTTTGGCTACATTTGCCTTGATGTCGCCAACCAACGGATTTAATTGGGCTAATACTATTCTGAGGTGATCAGTCATTATCTCTGTGGCAAAAGGCTTGGCTATAAGAAAAGTTTAAAACCGGCCCTAAAAACGCTGAACGCTGGCCCGATCGGTGGTCATCGTTGGCCAACCAGTTTGAAACGCCGCAATTGAACCAAAATACCTAATACCGGCTCCTAACATATATAACAAACTGGTAAGCTGCCAACGCTATATCGTATCTTAGCCAGAGTTGTACAAGCTCTACCCATTACGGAGTCTTTTCTAATAGAAATTCCCGACCTGCCTTCACTCCTGAAACGCCGTCATATGATACGATGTCCGCGGTAGCATATGTTTCCGACCAATTTTCAGGCAAGAATGAGCCGGTACCGATAGAATTCATCGGCGCATTGACCTGCGACATAAGCCGACACTTCGCCGCATTAAAACCAGAGCTGGCGACAATCTCGACCTGACCAAACCCAGCTGCATCAAGACTAGCGCGAAGGTGGTACAATGCCGCGGCAGTCACCCCGGTCCCCACCAGCCATCGTAGCTCAGTCTCAGTTCTATAGGTCCTAATGGCCTCCGGTACTTGTTGTTCTAAAATTTGGTACGAAGTCGCGGTATCGAGCCCTTCCACAAACCGACCACCGTGAGTGTCCAGACGAAAGCTCAATCGCCCGGCAGCTGCTAAATCACTAAACCTCCCACATACAGAAAGCGCGTCCGATATCTCCTTGCCATAATAATCCACCAGGACTGTCAATGGCTCTTCTGGAAATTTCTTGTGAAATTATTCCGCCGCTCGCACTGTTGAGCCAGCATACCCTATTAGGGCGTGCGGCATAGTGCCAAAACCTCGCGTTTGGCCGAAATAATGTGCAGTCCCATCATTCGCTCCCCCGACAAAACCTACTGCATTGTGCTCAGCTTTGGCGCGCGTGGAACCGACACTCGCCGCATACGCCATTAAATCGGCCATACCATCACCTGCGCAGTGCCGAGCGTCCATGGCTACGAATCTTACACGCGGCAGATCGACACACATTTGATAAGCGTTGTAAGCGGCAACACATGGCGCGCCTAACCGCTGTAAAAAAATGGTCTCCAAGTCCACTAAATCAGACATCTGGCCGGTTACGTACAGCAACGCCTCCCCAGCGCCAACGCGCTCCCCCTCCTCAAAACAGGGCCTGATATCAAAATGGGTTGAACGTTCACATGCTGCCTGTTCTAGCCACCCAACTGCAAGACGTGGACAAAATACGACTGGCCGGCGCATAAACACGGCATAGGTAACGTTTTGGTCACCATGACCACGCACGATCTCACGAGTCCGCTTAAAATAGCTATCCGCCCGCTTCGATAGATAGTCTTCAAAATCTGACATTACTCTGGTAGCCATAATAAAAAAACGTCGTTGCGGCAACGTGCCACTTCTCTACCTTCCCTGGACGTCCAACATATTTTTTCCCGGTACTGTCCCAGTATTTCCACCTCTGGAAATTTTTTCTCATCTACACAACACCATGCAAAAGGTGTCATGCCTAGCGATTCCAGCAGCGGAGGCAGCACCGCTGAGCGTCGAAATGGCCCGTCTGTTAAGGCATCTGAAAGACCCCTATCACCCTGCCCAGCTAACACCTCAACAGCCTTTTTCAATCGTCCGATGTCGTCTACAACTGTAATTCTGATTGAACCGGCTTCCGCACCCAACGTATCGGAGTGCGGCCACTCCACGGCAATTTCCGAAATCAGCTCCCCTGTTGGCAACCGAGCGTTAATAGTCGGGTGGCGTCCTGCCTGTCCCAATTCGGCACTATAATTTGCCGCCCTAACTTTTAAAAGTAGCCGCCAGTTTCTCTCGTTTTTAACTAGTTCGGACTCTATAGCCTTTAGCGAACCTGCAGGCCCATAAGGATCGACCCGCAGGTTTTTAATTAAACCTTCTATTAGCTTTCCCTTATCAAGCCGAACCCTACCCGTGACCGAGAATTCACTTGGTGGCGTTTGTTTCGCACCACACGAAAACAACAACATAGTATCCACCAACGGATCAGGAACCACTTTGACATCACAAGGAGCACTAAGCTCCGTCGCGGACCCGCCTGCACGTGCCAACACCCTGTCAAAATTTTCGACATCTTGGGGCACAAGAAATTCGCCAAGACCCGCAATAAATTTGTTCATCCAGCTCGGTTCGACATCCGCACCGCCCAGCATGCGACTCGGCCAATTCCATACCTCTAGGGGTCCTCTCGGAAACAACGGTTCAAACTCATCATCTACGGAAACGACGTCGACTGGAACCATTTTTTCCAGTGACTCAATCTCGCGAACAGCCCCGACACCTAAATAAGTCTTCGCAGCTCCAAACGGATCGAGGTCTGGCAACTCACGTGACGGAATAGCAAGACCGGTCGGCCAATTTTCTCTCCATGTTTGGCGGAATCGATCGGAATGGACACGACGGGTATCATCCTGTCGCGTACCGGCATGTGTATCAGCAGCAAGTCGATACCGAAGCGCAGCGAACAAAGCATTGGCCCGACATTTTATCGATTCTTTTTTCTCAGTCGCACTGCATCCCTTTTCCCAGATCAACTGGTACGTCGAAAACAGATTTGCACGATCTGCGGAAAGCCCGATTAACCCCGGAATATCAATGCCGGTAAACGACGGAATGCCATAAAAGGTGGCCTGCTCTTGCCTGAGAAGAACAGAGACACTCGGGTTGGAATTCGATTCATCCCAGGGTTGAACCGCAAAAATCGGAGCATGGTTCTGGTGGCAGCCAAGGCAAACGGGGCGTTCCGCATAATAAACTTTTGGCTTGCCGCCAAGTCTATAATCCTCCACAACTTGAAACTCGAATCTTCCGGCAGATTCATTGTAGCTAATTACTTCTATTGCTGAAGCGCCCGGTTGATACCCTAGGTAAAGGCGGTCCTTAAGCACAATAAGAGGCTCCCCCGGCACCAGTAGTGGATTCGCCTCTGCAGCTACCACAGCCCTCGGCGATTTAAAGAAATGCGGGCTAGCCGCGTTCCGTTGGAGAGAGCGTCCAAGGGGAATCAAAACCTTTTGTAGCGATCGGGTCGAAGTCGCACGTAAGTAGACTTCAATTTTTGCGGTCAACTTCTCAAAAGGGAATGGTACATGATACTCAGCGACACCATCGACCCTTTCAGTGAAGAGGTGATCAAACAACGACCGACCTATAGGCGGCACATCGGGTCCGGGTTCATCAACACTAGCGACCCATTCAGCACCTGTTGACGGCTCTGTAACGGCGCCGAGAGAAGGCGCCATGGAAGACCACACCAAAAACAGTGCGCTAATCCCAATAGAACTTAGTGCTACGTGCATCTATCCGCTCAAAAAACCCTGGTAATGTTTAATATTTTTGTACCAGCCCAAAGAAACTCACAAAACTATCCTTTCTATTTTCGAAAAAAAAACTAGGTCAGACAAGCCCAAACCGACCAGTAAAATTATGTACCAACCAATCCCATTAATTTGGAAAGCTACGCGGATAAGCACCACGAAACCATCGTAAAACTATCAAAGTAACCCAGCACAAATTTTGGTGGACCGATGAAAACTGCAGAGGCGACCAAGTTCACTGATCTCTACCCCTCACTATCCGCCTATTGCGTCGCAATAAATTTCTATTTCGTCCCTTGGCGCTGAGCCTTGAGTTCCTCAGCAATTAAAAACGCTAACTCGAGGCTCTGTGAAGCATTCAATCGGGGATCACAATGGGTATGGTACCGATCGCGTAGGTTCTCTTCCGTGATATCCTGTGCTCCGCCGGTGCACTCAGTTACATCTCTGCCAGTCATTTCAAAATGAACACCCCCGGCGTAGGTCCCCTCTGCCTGATGGGCTGCGAAAAATCCACGCACTTCCTCTACCACCTTCTCAAACGGGCGTGTTTTGTATCCTGTTGATGACTTAATCGTATTACCGTGCATCGGATCACATGCCCACAACACCACTTTGCCTTCTTCTTTAACTCGGGCAAGAAGAGGTGGTAGTAGTTCGTTTATTTTGTCGGCACCCATACGTGCTATCAATGTCAATCGCCCCGCCTCGTTTGTGGGATTCAAGAGGTCAATCAAACGTATTAGTTCTTCCGGGTCCATGCTTGGCCCCACCTTGACGGCGATCGGATTTTCAACACCCCTTAAGAACTCAACATGGGCCTCGTCGATATTTCGAGTCCGATCTCCGATCCAAAGCATATGAGCCGAGCAATCATACCAATGCCCACTTGTACTATCGACACGGGTCAACATTTCTTCGTACCCCAGCAGCAAAGCCTCGTGACTGGTAAAAAAATCAGTTTGGCGTAGTTCGGAGACTTCCTCAGTTGTGAGGCCACATGCCTCCATAAACGCCAAACTTTCTCCAATTCTATCCGCAAGATCACGATATCGTTCAGCCTCAGGCCTGCCAGAGATAAAACCTAGATTCCAGCGGTGGACCTGGTGCAGATCTGCATAACCACCTTGTGCAAATGCACGGATCAGATTAAGTGTAGCTGCCGACTGGGAGTAAGCCTGGAGCATACGTGCAGGATCTGGAGCTCGCGTATCCGTAGAAAATTCAATCCCGTTTATTATGTCACCTCGATAACTCGGCAAATCAACCCCATCTTGACTCTCAATGTCAGAGGAACGCGGCTTCGCAAACTGACCTGCCATACGACCCACCTTTATAACTGGCAGAGTCGCGCCAAATGTGAGCACAACAGCCATTTGTAGCAAGACCCGAAACGTGTCACGAATATGATCAGGGTGAAATTCTGCAAAGCTCTCTGCGCAGTCTCCGCCTTGTAGCAGGAATGCCCGACCGTTTGCCGCATCGGCTAATCGTGCTCGAAGATTTCGTGCCTCACCAGCAAACACCAGGGGGGGGAAACTCTTGATCTGAGCTTCAGCCGCCGCCTGTGCAGAAACATCATCGTAGGTGGGTTGATGTTTTATCGGCAGTTGGCGCCAACTGTCCACACTCCAACGCTTCGTCATGACATTACCTATGGCGTTCGTGCAAATAGGCCTTGCCTATAGCGCGGCTTGACGAAATTTCCAAGCCCTTCGAACCAAATGAGCCTCAAGACTCAGAGAAACAAAGTGGATCCAGGCCGTACCAAGTTTCAATGCCAGTCGACCGCCTCAGGACGCGCATACCCCCTCCTCAAACATCTACCCTACAAAGTCTGCGAAAAAAGTCTGATCTAAGGAGCAGAATAGGTGCTATAATAATTAAACTAATATACCAATATATACTATTAACTTATTGTTTTATATGATTTTTCATACATCGTCACGAATTCCTCAGAAGCCGTCGGGTGTATTGCCGTGGTCGAATCAAATTGAGCTTTACTAGCACCACATTTTACAGCAACTGCCATACCCTGAATGATCTCTGCAGCATCCTCCCCGACCATGTGACAACCAACAACTATTTTACTTTGCTTCTCTACAACCAGTTTCATCAAAGTCCGCCCTTCATTGCCACTAACGGTACCTTTGAGCGGACGAAACTCAGATCGGTATATGTCCACGTCCTTGAATTTCTCACAGGCTTCTGTCTCGCTTAAGCCAACGGTCCCAACCGGTGGCTGACTAAAAACCGCGCTCGGAATGTTTTCATAGTCCATCTTTTTCAAGTCACCATTAAAAAGGGTATCCGCCAACGCTCTTCCCTCTGCGATAGCAACCGGCGTCAAGTTTACACGATCAGTGCAATCACCAATGGCAAAAATATTCGGAACAGAGGTCCGCGACCATTCGTCAACTTTTATCGCGCCGTTATCAGATAGCTCTACGCCAACCCGTTCCAGACCCAAATCGGCGGTGTTGGGTACCCGACCCAAGGCACAAAGAACCTCATCGCATTCGATAACATCTTCATTAGAAAGTGTCACTTTATAAGTATGTGACCCGTTTTGCACATCAGTCACGGTTACATCTGATTTTATCTGCACGCCTTGTCGCACCATTTCGCTTTGCAAGTGACGTCGAATATCTTCATCGAAGCCACGAAGAATATGACTGGCACGTATCACTTGTGTCACCCTAACGCCAAGTGTGTTAAATATCCCAGCAAACTCGACCGCGATATATCCACCACCGAGAATGACTATATGTTTAGGGAGCTTTGGTAGGTCCAAGGCCTCTGTGGAGGTCAGAGCCGCCTCGAGACCTGGGATTGGTGGCTTCAGCGGCCACCCTCCCATGGACGCCAAAATTTTCTCTGCTGTAACCCGCCGCGGACCGCCCTCGGTTGCAACCTCTACCGTATGTGCGTCTAGTAGCCTTGCCCTGCCAGAAATGAGCTCGACGTTAGCGTCGCTCAGCAATTTTTTGTAGATACCATTTAAACGATCTAGTTCCACATTTTTGTTTCGCATCAGTGTAGGCCAATCAAACTCATAACCCCGAACCGACCAACCAAAATTGGTCGAATCCTGAATCTGTTCCGCAAAATGTGAGGCATACACAAGCAGTTTCTTAGGAATACATCCTCTCAACACGCAGGTTCCACCGACCCGATCTGCCTCGCATATGGCAGACCGGACACCATAATTACCGGCCCGTCTGGTCGCGGCGACACCGCCCGATCCCGCACCAATAGTCAATAACTCATAGTCGAAAGCCATAATAGATTTTTAGTCGGTATCCTGTGGCAACAAAGACTAGATACCACCCATACATAGGTATTTAGTTTCCAAATACTCCGTTAGACCTTCACGTGCACCTTCTCGGCCAAGCCCAGATTCTTTGTACCCACCAAACGGTGCAACCTCTGTAGAAATAATTCCCTCGTTCACACCGACGATGCCATACTCGAGTGCCTCAGAAACTCTCCAGATCCTTCCGATATCACGACTGAAAAAGTATGCTGCAAGACCAAATTCTGTATTGTTCGCCATCGTGATTGCTTCGTCTTCTGTGTTGAAACGGAACAGGGGCGCGACCGGACCAAACGTTTCCTCCCCTGAAATTTTCATATCTGACGTCGCGTCAGCAAGAACGGTAGGTCTGAAAAACTGTCCACCCAGAGAATGACGTTCACCACCCACTACCAAACGGGCACCTTTATCAAGGGCATCTTGGATATGTTCCTCAACTTTCTCCACAGCTGCCATATCAATTAAGGGACCTTGAGTAACACCCTCTCCCAAGCCGGGGCCAACCTTTAATTCACCCACTGCCTGCGCAAAACGTGAAGAGAATTCATCGTACACGCTGTCCTGCACCAATATCCGATTCGCACACACGCAAGTTTGCCCGGCATTCCTATATTTGGATGCCATGGTTCCTCGGATTGCTTGTTCCATGTCACAGTCGTCAAAAACAATGAGAGGCGCATTACCGCCCAATTCGAGTGAAACTTTCTTTATTGTTCCAGCGCACTGGGCCATCAACTCCTTGCCAATTTCCGTCGAGCCCGTAAATGAAAGTTTACGCACCGTGGGATTGCTGGTCATCTCTCCGCCGATATCTCGCGCCGATCCACTTAACAAGTTAATGATGCCCTTGGGGATACCAGCGCGATTGGCCAACTCTACCAAAGCCGTCGCGGTGTACGGCGTGGCGCTCGCAGGTTTTAGCACTATAGGACATCCCGCAGCCAATGCCGGGCCAGCTTTCCTGGTAATCATGGCGGCTGGAAAATTCCAGGGTGTGATAGCCGCAACAACTCCAACTGGTTCTTTGATCACCACAATACGCCGGTCAGAAATAGTCTCCGGGATCACTTCTCCGTACGCGCGTTTTCCCTCTTCAGCGAACCATTCCACGAACCAGGAAGCGTAGGCTATCTCCCCCTTTGCTTCCGCCAGAGGTTTGCCCTGCTCCAAAGTCATCAACATTGCCAAATCATCAGCGTTTGAAAGTATCAGATCGTACCATGCTCGAATTACACCAGCTCGCTCTTTCGCTGTGTGTCTACGCCAAGCAGGCCATGCCGAATCTGCCGCCTCAATCGCTCGACGGGTTTCTGATGCCCCTGCGTTTGGCATAGTCCCCAGGAGTTCTCCATTTGCAGGATTTCTGATCTCCATCGTCTCACCAGAATCCGCGTCGACCCATTGACCGTCGATGAAACACTGCTGGCGAAACAAGCTTGGATCACTAAGTTTCATAACATTTCTCTCCCGCTATACTCGTATTCTGCATGCACTCGCACGTTAACACTCTTCACGCCCAGGAACTATCTTTAGATTAGCTCTCAACGCCAGTTCGAAGCAATTTTAGGGCTGTATAGATAAAATCGTTGATTGGCGTAGCAACACCTTTGTCTCGCCCAAGTCTCCCTACCGCTCCGTTCAACCAGTCGAGTTCCAACGCCTTACCATGCATAACATCATAATGCATGGACGACGTCATCTCAGCAGGTAAATTGTCAAAACGGGTCATATAGGTAGCAACCTGATCAGAACGAATTCCGATACCATGTGCCTTCGCGAGGGATATCACCTCTCCAGCCGCCCCCTCGAGTAGCCGACGACAATCGGAATCGTCACGTACCAAACCTATCGGGGAACGGGTCAAAGCCGTCATCCCATTATGCGGGCAAAGAAACACAAATTTCTCCCAAAGTTCTGCCTCAATTTCAGTCGTAAATTTCGCGTCAATCCTCGCCTTCCGACAAGATGCTAAAAACTCACGACAACGCTCCGTATCCGAACCGTCAAGCTCACCGAACAAAAGCCTCGCAGTTTTTCCTGAGTGGCGGATCAAACCGGGCGATTTAATTAACGACAATATATACACCACTCCGCCAAGCACATGTTTTCGACCAATCCAGTCAACTAGTTTGGGTTCGTTCTCAACTCCGTTTTGCAGACTTATTACGCCCGTTTTCGCACCCAATAATGGCCTGCAGAACCGCGCGGCCACCTCCGTTTGTCCGCTCTTTACGGCGATCAATACGATGTCGACTGGCCCAAGGTTCTCAGCGGTTTCCGCCACCTTGACCGGCCACAAAGAAACGTCACCCTCCTCACTTTCTACTTGTAAACCCTTTTCTTGCATAGCATGAAGGTGAGGACCTCTTTGGATAAATGAGACATCCTCACCGGCTGCTGCCAAACGGGCACCAAAATAGCCCCCAACTCCGCCAGCACCGATAATTGCTATTTTCATTTTAATTGTTTCCCCACCCCAAATAACGTTAAGAATGCAATCGTTTTCAAACACACGTTTGCATTTACCACCGCTTTAGTTAAGGGGGACTGGGGAAGAAATGAGAAAGACCGCTCCCAATCGTTCCGTTTTTGACATATAATCTGGGAAAACAGTAAACGTCAGAAATATTGATAAATAGTAAACGACAACGAGAGGCACAAGCTGAAGCAGTAATTAAGAAAGGCGGAGAACTTGCAATGACCGTAGAATTTTCTAATACAGCGATGAGTGGCCGCCAACGGCGTTTCCGTGAGAACTACCGGGCCAACATAGACGGCTGGTATAATGGTTGGCTCCATGTCGCGATCATTTACATGATCGGTCTTGGAATGTTCTTTATCTTTATTACTAGTATGCAAAACGTGTTGTGGTGGGAATGGCTAACAATCCCGATAATTGGGTTATGCTGTAATTTTTTTGAGTGGTTTCTCCACCGACATATAATGCACAGGCCGAGTAAAAATCCGCTTTTCCGCGCAATTTATACTCGCCACACCCTTAACCACCACCAATTCTTTACTGAAAAAGATATGCGGTTCGCTTACTCCGGTGACTGGAGGGTTACCTTTTTTCCCCCTAATGCCCTGGTAGTCTTTACTCTGATGTCTATCCCCCCTGCCCTGATAGTGGGATGGCTAATCTCCGCAAATGTCGGCTGGCTCCTAATCACGACAACTACAGGCATGTATCTCATTTACGAGTTCATGCATTTTTGTTGTCACGTCAATGAAGGTTGGTTCGTAAGAAACTGTCCCTTCGTAAATACTCTACGTCGCCATCATACCGCCCACCATAGCCATTCAATTATGATGGAACGGAATATGAATCTGACTTTTCCGATCTGTGACTGGCTTTTTAAAACTTCGGACCTGACATGCGGCCCGTTCCGACATCTATTTAATGGCTACAACAATGCATATGTGCGTGATGACCTTAGACATACCAGCCATACCCCTGACGGCCGATCCCTAGCTAAAACAACTCCTGCGCCGTAGCGGTTTACAAATTATGCCAATGGGAGTTCAAATTGCCATCAGCATTCTAGCAATGGCAACAGCAATCGGAGTAGCGCTTTGGCAGAGTTCAATGGGGAATATGGCAAATTTCTGGGCTGCCCTTGCGACTGGAGCAGTCATGCTGTTCGGGATCTGGATTTTCCCTGAAGCCAAGGGCGGCCGCAACAAGGGCGGGTAAAGCTATACTGATTTTTGGCTATGAAGAAGAAAAATAATGAGGCACTACCGAGGTGACCGTACCCAGGCTGGAGCAGAAGTCTGGGTCGATGACAAACCACTTTCCAGCCGAGTGGATCTTAAATCCATTTCGCGCGATGGATTGTTCGAGTGGAGTTATGTCGGGGACGCACCTGCACAACTTGCGCTTGCTATTCTTGCCAACCATTTAGGCAACGACGCCGAAGCGTTAAAACACTATTCTGCTTTAATGGAAAATATAGAAGCCTATTTTGATAACGA
>CAZSYW010000037.1:0-15015 GCA_964611315.1 uncultured Rhodospirillaceae bacterium | reverse complement strand
CATGCTAACGAAACCTCTACAGATCATTATTGTCAAATGATTACATTTTTTCCGTCGCTACATCCACGCGACCCATTAAAACAAAAAACGCATCACATTTCGTTTAGCGACGCTGTATTGTTATACAACTTTACCAAACGTGCAATTGCCAAAACGACTTTTTTTAAAGAAAACTATTTAGTCAAAAAACCGGATTTACTCAGCCCGTTCACTTAATTATGCAAAAACAGGCTGAAACCGACCGATCTATTTACCCGCTTTGGTAACGTAAAATAATGCGCAACGGGAATTCAAACGCTTTAAGCCAACCATCTTTTTCGACGACGGTAATGTTTAACATCTCGATAGCTTTTCTTTTCGCCACTCGAAATGCCAAGATAAAATTCCTTTACGTCTTCATTCTCACGCAAGGCGGCCGCTTCACCATCCATGACGACACGACCATTTTCCAAAATATAGCCGTAGTCAGCATATTTAAGGGCCATATTGGTATTCTGTTCGGCGAGCAAAAACGTCACACCTTCATCTTCATTTAGCCGGCGTACAATATCAAAAATTTCCTCAACCAGTTGCGGTGCTAAGCCCAACGATGGTTCATCCAGTAAAATCATTTTGGGCCGCGCCATGAGAGCTCTCCCAACAGCAGTCATTTGCTGTTCCCCGCCCGACGTGTACCCGGCAAGAGACTTTCTACGCTCCTTTAAACGCGGAAAATATTCATACACCAACGCCAAATCCTTATTCACCTCGGCCCGGCCATCGCTACGAGTGTAAGAGCCGGTCAAAAGGTTTTCCTCAACTGTCAAATGCTCAAAGCAATGCCGGCCCTCCATGACCTGGACAACTCCCTTTTTTACCAGCTGATTACACGATAGCTGATCCACCCGCTCTCCAAAGTACTTGATGGAGCCCTTTGTGACGTCGCCGCGTTCGGAGCTCAACAAGTTTGAGATGGCCTTCAAGGTGGTCGTTTTGCCCGCCCCGTTTGCCCCCAATAAGCTAACGATCCCGCCTTCAGGCACGTCAAAGGAAACACCTTTCAACACTAAAATCACATGATCGTAAATGACTTCAATGTTGTTAACCTCAAGTAGGGTACGACCATTACCGGTCATTTCTCGAAAATTCCTTACTGTTAAAAACTGCGGTCTTTAGAAAAACTAGGCCCTTCCAAAATGACTCCGAGGAGGGTCGAATACCCTCCTCGATGATCATCGACGTTTCGTGTTGACATGTCATCGACTGACACATGATCGTTTAATCATGTGCAGTCGTCCCTCATTGTATAGTTCCATTTTTCAGCTTCCGTTGCAGCCGCTTGCTCCAACATTGGACGAACAATGTCACGCATGGGCTCAATCCAGTCGCTGACGATAACCCACTTCTCACCATCCCACTCTTGGAATAATACCGGACCATTACCTTCATGGTCTGCACAAGTCACCGTAAACGGTCGGCCGAAGCCCTTCGCACCGAGTTCGGCCAAACGTTCCTCGGTCAAATTGATGTGCTCAAGACCCCACCGCATTTCTTTACCTGTAATTTTCCCACCAAATTCCAGGATTGCGTTGCGCGCACCCTCAGCTATCAACATGGCGTTGAAAACACCACGTGACCACAGAACGTCCCCGTAGTTGTGTTCTTTAGCTACTGCCATATCGCCATCGTACGCGTATTTCAAAATCTCCTTGTGGACCTCAGCAAAGGCACCCGGCGTATGGAAGGTTCCGGCCCTATAACCTTTTGCCTTCATGCCGGAAGGTTTGGTATCGAGTTCATCTCCGGACCACCAAACTCCTATAAATCGATCGAGCGGATAACCGAATTCAGACGCGCGCGAAACCGCCGTCGGATTCATCGCACCCCAACCCCACATGAACATATAATCAGGATCATAACGCACGATCTTACGCCACTGACTGCGTTGATCTGCCATCTGTTTTCCGGGAACTGCCCAGTGTTTGAACTCGTACCCAAATTTCTCGGACAGGGCCTCAAACAACTTAATTGGCTCACGACCATAACCGGATTCCAGGAAAATCAGGCCTATCTTTTTACCCTCCAAATTTTCCATACCGCCCATCTCAGTGCCCACGTACCGTATAAAGGCGGACGCCTGCGACCAATAACTTGTCGGAAAATTGAAAACCCATGGGAACCAGCGTCCATCAGCAGCACCGCTCATGCCGTAACCCATAGAGAGAATCGGGATTTCGTCCACCGGGGCTTTTGGAACCAACTTATAGGTCAGCCCAGTGCTAAATGGGTTGGAAATCAGCGCACCTTTGCCTTTTAAGCGCTCGTAGCACTCGACGCCTCGGTCCGTTCTATAACCAAACTCACATTCTTCCCAAATGAGTTCCCGACCTTCAATCCCACCATCGCGCGCTCTGATCATTTCAAAATATGCGGTAAGCCCGTTAGCAACCTTAGAACCGCCAGGGCCGTATGGCCCGGTGCGATAGGTGAATAGTGGTATAAATAAGCCGTCCTCAGCGACCGTAGGTGTCGGAAGCGGACACAGCACAGCAACCAAAGCCAGGAAGCTTATCAATGATTTCCCATACCTCATTTATTCCTCCCTATATTCAAAACTAAACAGCAATGCTGTCTACACTGTTTGCAACCTTAACACCCACCAAAAAGACCAATCAATTGCTATCGCCGGCTCGATTCCTAGTAAGGAAATGGCCATTGCCGGAGCTTTTCCTTCACGATTTGCCACAATCGGGCTAAGCCCGCTGGCTCAACAATCAGAAAAAATACTATCAGACCGCCAAAAAGCATGAATTCAAGGTGCTGGATAACGTGGGACGCAATATCGATTCCTAAGAACGGAAACACGTTACGAAGCACTACTGGCATGAGCACAATGAACGCAGCCCCCATGTAAGATCCAAGAATACTCCCAAGCCCGCCGATCATAATCATGAACAATATCGGGAAAGAAGTCGCAAAAATTTCAAATGCCTCGGGATCCACACTTTCCAAATTGAACATAACATGCATCGCCCCACCAACTCCTATATAGAAAGAGCCGATGGCAAATGCCGATAGCTTAGTGAAGAGTGGTCGAATTCCAATCAACTCAGCCGCAATATCCATATCTCGGATTGCCATCCAGGAGCGGCCAATGCGGCCCCTCACTAAATTCTTAGCAGCTAGGGTCATCACAACGACAATGAATAACATGACGAGATACTTTGTCGGGCCCGACGCCTCCGGCCCCATCACCATGAACCCAAACATTTCACGGGGCGGTGCACCAATCGTGTGAGACGGACTGTAGTTGGACAACCAATCGATACGATTAATGCCCCATTCGACAAAAAACTGCGCCGCAAGCGTGGTAACCGCCAAATAGAATCCTTTGATTCGTAAACTCGGAAGACCAATTAAAATACCGAAAAAAGCCGTTATTAGACCCGCGAAGAAAAATACCACGAGCACGTTTAGTTCTGGGAAAATCGTTGTTATTTTAAAGAACGAGTAGGCTCCTATTGCCATAAACCCGCCGGTACCCAATGAAATTTGCCCGCAATATCCGGTTAAAATATTTAGGCCCAACGCACAAAGCCCAAGGCCCATAACTGGATACAACACGACTTGAAACAGATAATCCGAGCCGAAAAAAACCGGATAAATCACTAAAAGTGCCATAAAGGCAAAAAATATGTACCTGTCCTGGACGATCGGAAAAATTTGTTGATCCGCATCGTAAGTTGCCTTGTATTGGCCTGTTTCACGATAAAACACTGTCTACACCCGCTCGATAATCTTGTCGCCAAACAAACCTTGTGGGCGAAACATTAAAAATACCAACGCCAGTACATAGGCAAACCACTCTTCAATCGATCCTCCAAGCGCGTCACCCCAATAAAGTTCCGCAACTTTTTCGCCTACCCCAATTATCAAACCGCCCACTATCACACCGGGGACCGATGTAAAGCCACCGAGAATGAGTACTGGAAAAGCCTTCATAGCAATCAAAACAAGACTGAAATCAACGCTGCTACTGGCCCCCCACATAATGCCCGTTACCAAGGCGACCAATCCAGCGACGGACCAAACAATTACCCACATGGACCTTAAAGGGATCCCAACAGATAGTGCCGCTTGGTGATCGTCAGCGACGGCACGCAAGGCCCTGCCGA
Organism: uncultured Rhodospirillaceae bacterium; assembly: GCA_964611315.1. Taxonomy (GTDB): domain Bacteria; phylum Pseudomonadota; class Alphaproteobacteria; order UBA7887; family UBA7887. Next base: position 10,861 of record CAZSYW010000037.1, on the reverse strand, counting down.
CTGGTGTCTTTTGGAAAAAGAGAGCCAGGGATGCAACCAGCAAAGCAGCGCAAACGCCTGCAGTTAAATCGAGTTGCTGTAGGCGAATTTCACTCCCAAGCAACGGGAAAATCAACGCCTCTCGCCCGATATGCAGGGCTTCCGTTGGCACGATTTTTTGTGAAGAACCACCAAAAATAAATTCGCCGAATCCTTCAAGAAAAAATGCAAGCCCGATGGTTGCCATGAACATTATAATCTGGTCCTGGTTAACCATCGGCCGCAGAACAACGCGCTCCACAGCAAACGATAGACCTACCATAAAAGCCATCGCGATGAGAACAGCCAGCACAATGCCGAAACCGGCTTCATACACCGTGACCATACACATCACGGCGAGGACCATCATCACTCCCTGAGCAAAATTGAATACACCTGACGCCTTGTAGATAAGGCAAAAACCCAGAGCAACTAACGAGTACATCACCCCTGCCATCAGACCTTCTAGGATGATCTGGATAAAAAACACAGGATCCTCAACAATTTGCAAGATCGGATCGGCAGTAACTGAGTAGAGAAAGTCCATGGTATCTATTTCCGAGTCAAAAACATCGCTGCCATATCATTCACGCGACACGCCGAGATAAGCATCAATAACAACTTGGTTGCCCCGCACTTCATCTGGGGAACCGTCCGCTATCTTTCGCCCGTAATCCAATACAATTACCCGGTCAGAGATATCCATTACTACGCCCATGTCATGCTCAATCAACGCAATTGTAGTTCCAAATTCGTCATTCACATCGAGGATAAATCGGCACATATCCTCCTTCTCTTCACTGTTCATACCGGCCATCGGCTCGTCCAGGAGCAGAAGTTCGGGTTCGGCCGCAAGAGCCCGTCCCAACTCCACGCGCTTTTGCAGACCGTACGGCAATCGACCAACCGGGGTTTTACGGATCGCCTGAATTTCGAGGAAATCAATGATTTCCTCGGCCTTTTTGCGATGCTCCAGCTCTTCATTTCGCGCCGGCCCCAAATGCAAGGCCTGCCAAACAAAATTTTTATGCATCATAGTATTACGACCGGTCATGATGTTGTCGAGCGTCGTCATTCCCCGAAAAAGGGCGATATTTTGGAACGTTCTGGCAACCCCATCACGAGCAACCTCAGCTGGTTCCATTTTTGGCCGGCTTACCCCCTTGTACGTAATATCACCTTCATTCGCGGTGTAAAAACCGTTGATCACGTTTAGCATCGACGACTTGCCAGCGCCGTTGGGGCCAATAATAGCGAGAATTTCGTGCTCCAAAACTTTGAAGCTGATATCACTGAGCGCCTGGACAGCACCGAAACTCAGTGAAATGTTGCTGACTTGCAGCAGCACCTCACCAACATCTTTATTATTGCCAGACACCAGACTAAGCCGCCTGCGCCTGATTCAAATTTGGTGCTGAAATTGCCACTTCTTGGATCGCGAGCTCTGCCTTCACGGAACCGGTCCGCCCATCCTCAAATGTAACCTCCGTCTCTATGAAAACGGTGTCACGATCGCTATACAGCGCATCAATTAGGTCGCCATATTTTTCAGCAATAAACCGGCGCCTGACTTTACGAGTCCGTGTAAGCTCGTTGTCATCTGGGTCTAGTTCTTTATGCAAAATCAAAAATTTGCGGATCTGAGAACCACTCAACTGCGGATCTTCAGCTAGACTCAGATTGACCCGCTCAATATCCTCACTCACGAGTTCATAGACTTCAGGCCGTGCCGCAAGATCGGTGTAACTGGTGTAAGAAAAACCCTTTCGTTCGGCCCAGTTCCCCACCGCCTCAAGATCAATATTAATAAAAACCGTTACTGTGTCATGACCGTTTCCATGTGCTACCGCCTCGCGCACGTACGGGCTAAACTTGAGCTTGTTCTCTATATATTTTGGAGCAAACATCGTACCGTCAGTCAGTTGCCCCACATCCTTTGCTCGATCGATGATTCTAAGCTGTCCATCTGTATCAATTAACCCAGCATCACCCGATTTAATCCAACCGTCAGGGGTTTTTGTCTCTTCTGTTGCTTCCGCATTTTTATAGTATCCCTGGAATACGCCGGGACCGCGAAACATTACCTCCCCATTGTCGCCTATCTTTAATTCAACACCGGGATAGGGAACTCCTACCGAATCGGCATACACCTCTCCATCAGCCTGACCCACCACAAGCGCTGTTGCTTCCGTCATTCCGTACAACTGCTTAATATTCACGCCAATTGATCGATAGAACGTAAAAATCTCTGGACCAATCGCCTCACCCGCCGTGTAAGCCACTCGCATCTTTGAGAAGCCTAGATTATCCCTTAGTGGGCCGTACACGAGGATCCTACCTAATCCGTACAGTAGACGCCCTTTGAGAGACACTGGCCTCCCATCCATTAACGGGGCGCCCACACGCTCTGCCACCTTCATGAAGTACTTAAACATCTCTCGCTTCAACCAACCTGCGTCCTCTATTCTAACCATCACCGTGGTGAGAATAGTCTCCCAGATACGTGGTGGCGCGAAGAAACAAGTGGGACCTATCTCACGGACATCCTGCAGGACTGTATCCGCACTTTCTGGACAATAAACAGTGAAACCAGTGCAAAGACTTTCACCGTACGAAAATAAATGATCACCAATCCAGGCCATCGGCATATAGGCGATGACTTTTTCTTTCGCCGTCAAACGATCGTGTTCAATGCCACTCCGGGATGTAGCGATTATATTTTCGTAACTTAACATAACTCCCTTTGGCTTACCTGTCGTGCCCGACGTATAAAGCATTACTGCCAGATCGTTCGCACCACCCTTTTCGATCTCTCCGTCGACAAAACCTGGGTTTTTGCTTCCAAATAAGAGCCCTTGTTCCCGCGCCGATGAATAAGCCATGAGACCAACGTCCTCATAATCCCGTAAACCGCGAGGGTCTTCATAAATTATAAATTCGAGATTACTTAATCTATCTCGAATGCTTAGCAACTTATCCACCTGCTCTTGATCTTCAACAATGGCAAACCGGACTTCTGCATGGTCCAAAATGTAAACCATCTCCTCCGCAATTGAATCCTGATAAATGGGGACAGGCACCCCGCCCAACATTTGTGTTGCCATTATTCCGAAGTAAAGTTCAGGCCGGTTATCACCTATGATCGCAAGTTTATCACCTCGACTGAAACCATTTTCGGCCAGACTGTTCGCTATGATACGGGCCTCTTCCTGAAATTCACGCCAGGTCCAGGACTGCCAAATACCCAGATCTTTTTCCCGGATTGCCGAATCCTCTCCGACTCGGCTAACCAGATCATCCAAGAGTTTAGGAAACGTATTCAAATTTGGGCTACTTGAGACAGCTAGATTTTGATTCATGAAATTTTAGCGGAAATCGAGTTCCCCCGCGTTATTGCGAGTTAATTTCGTCACGCCCTCCCTCAACCTAAAAGCCCACTCAAAGAGTCGGACAAAGTCCGCCGATTATTTTCGTAAAACGGCCTGCTGACAAGACCCATCAGCACTCGCACGCTGCAAAACACGTGTGTGGCCCTCAAACAGAACATCAATACTCGAACACGTCCCCCCAATGTAGACTAAAGCCCACATCTGACAAGGCTCCAACCACTTAGGAACTTCAGTCATCATCCTTTTCCACACGTGCAGCAACAACATCTTCAGCAAGTTTGCCTGTCAATTCCTGGAGGCTATCAAATTCATAGTGAAAACTCCCGACACCACGGGTTAGGGAACGTAGCTCGATTATCAGATCATGCGTTTCCGCCTGAGGGAGCTGTGCCGACACGGAGTCCCAGCCGTCCCAGCCGTCACGGGCTTCGAAACCCAGGATCTGTCCACGGCGGCCACTCAATAACCGCTGAATGTGCGGTGTAAACTCATTTGGCACATGAACATGAACCTTATACATAGGCTCCAACAGTGCCGGACTACACTGCGGCATACCCGTACCCATGGCTATGCGCCCCGCCGTGGTAAATGCCATTTCAGAGCTGTCCACTGCATGATAGGACCCAAACACTAGGGTCACAGCTAAATCGACGACCGGGAAGCCTAAAGGGCCACGTTCACAATATGCAGTCACGCCATTCTTTACGGCGGGGATATATTGTTTCGGCACTACACCACCAGTGATTTTATCGTGGAATTCAAAACCACCGCCCCGTGGTAACGGCTTGATATCAAGAAAGACATCACCAAATTGCCCATGCCCACCACTTTGCTTTTTGTGTCGCCCCTGGATTCGGCTTGCCGACTTCCGGATGGTCTCCTTATAGGGTACAGCAGGCCGTTCCGTCTTTAGTGGAAGAGAATATTTTGTGCGTGCGCGTTCAAGGGCAATCTGAAGGTGAATTTCGCCCTGCCCTCTAAGTAACATCTGGTGCGTCTCAGGGACCGCTTCAAAGCTGAGCGAACGGTCTTCCTCAACCAACTTCTGCAAAGCATCCGACAATTTTACCTCGTCTTGTCGAGTTTCGGCCTTAACAGCAAAAGCGTAAATTGGCGTTAATACTTCTACATTTGACGTGTCAGGAAATTTTACTTCGCCCGTGGTCGATAAAATATCACCCGTTTTAACCCCATCCATGCGGCCCAATGCCACGATATCGCCGCCACTAGCCTCAGATACTTTATTGATTGTCTGTCCCACCATCCGGTTAACGCTGGCTACCCGCTGACTATTGAGTGACACGCCATCCTTCAGCGCACCTTGCCATATTCGAACCAAAGACATTTTTCCGCTCGATGCGGTGTGATATGTCTTGAGCACTTGCACAACACAATCATCGCTTTTCTCTATGCCAATACGAGCAGCTGTCTGTGAGTTTTCTGGGACATCATGACGGAGCGACTTTAACAGCCGGCGCACGCCGTTACCTGATTCTGCAGCGCCAATCAATACCGGAACGATTTTTGCTGCCGCAAATGCTCCATGCCAATTTTCATAAATCTCTTCCAATGAAGGAATATCATCCTCAAGCAATCGCTCGAGCAAGGTATCATCAAAGTCAGCTAATGCCTCCAGAAGTTCGGTACGAGTCGCCTCGAGGTCCGCTTGCATTACCTCCGGCACATCCACCGGTTTAGATTCTTCATTCGACGTGTACCTATGCCCACGTCGATGTATCACGTCCACGTAACCTGTCACCTCTTCCGCCTCGACAAGAGGGATTTGGCGCAGCGCTAGCGGACGTTTGGTTAAGCCCCCGAGCACTGAAACAAATGCGTTCAGATCCTCGCTCAAACGATCCATCTTATTCACGAACACCAAAAATGGTATTTTATGAACGTCCAAAAATCGCAACAGTGGTGTCATTGCGATGGCTCGATTTGCATCGGCCTCGCACACCACGACAGCTGCATCAACACCAATCAAAACATCCAGGGATTCCTGCAAAAGTTCCAGGGACCCGGGACAATCGAGCAGCGAAAAGGTTTCTCCCCCAAACTCGAAAGTTGCGGCAGACACCTCCACACTCATGTTGCGCGATCTTGCCTCCGGCGACGAGTCACCAACAGTATTTCCCTCTTTCACTGTCCCTTTGCGCGAAATCGCGCCGGCGGACGACAATAAATTCTCCAGCAAAGTGGTCTTGCCGCTTGAATAGGGCCCAATTAGTGCGATATTTCGCGGGCCGGATGTTGCTTTATTCGCCATCTCGGTGCCTGTTTCTTTTCAATTGCGATCCACTGCCAACCCATAACTATAGCTGGCAGTTGGAAGACGATCCTCCCCTCAGTCGATTTTCTGAGCTTAGCCGCGAAACCGACAGTTGTATGCAATATAACCGATAACGAGTGCTAAATTAACTAACAGTTCTCATCTGCCTTGCACGATGCGCCTTCGCTACTTCCTCCCAGAACGTATTATTTTTCAAAAATCTTAAATCTATATGTTTCCCGCCCACTCTCCACATCCGGCACTGGAAAAAAAGACAACCAATGTTTGTTTGATCTAACAAATAGCGCTTTCGTGCGGGCCCAGACTGACAGGACCTCGAACGCGGCTCAGAGCCAGAATTACTCCACTTAGACGCAAAACCTAGAAATCGACTTGTCGCATGGTTATTTAGTAACCAGCACAACAATAGGCCAATATCCCTGCAAAGCCTTCAAATCTTGTACTTGCCTGGTTCCTTCCTAATGAGGCTCAACAGGAATAGAGTTTGAACGAGGCGTCATACAAAACCTAAAATTCACCCTCTATCCGGTCTCCATTTGCGTAAACCATCACGCCCTTTCCAGAACGTTTGCCGTCCCGAAACGTCCCTTCAAAGCGCCCTCCATCGACATAATTGATCACTCCCGGTCCGTTTTGAAGCCCGTCAGCAAAACTCCCAACGTACTCGTCACCGTTGGAGTATGTAAATAGCCCGTCCCCGTGCATCTTGTCCTCAGCAAAACTTCCTTTGTAAACATTGCCACTATCAAAAGTATAAATACCCTTCCCATGGCGCTTTCCACCAGCGAATTCACCCTCGTAAACGTCACCGTTAGCTAGCGTTAGGTGACCTTTCCCATCCCATAAACCAGCCTTATAGTCACCTTCATAGACATGCCCACTCGCGAAGGTAAACGTCCCTGCACCATGCATCTCACCATCTAAAAAAGCACCTACGTACGTGTCGCCGTTGCCAAAGACAAACTCACCCTTGCCATGGCGCGTACCTGCTGCGAACTCTCCTTCGTAGCTATCTCCATTAGCAAACATCAAGACACCTTTGCCGTCCATCTGGCCATCTCTGAACTCTCCCTCATAACGGTGGCCATTAGAGAAATCTAGTACTCCTCGTCCCTCCCGTTTGCCACTTACAAATGCACCCTCATATCGATCCCCATTGGAGAAAGACAGCTCTCCAATACCGTGCATTTGACCATCGGAAAACTGACCAGCATAAGTGTCCCCGTTGACGTAATAAAACGTACCGCGGCCGTCCATTTTACCTTCTCTTAGGTCTCCCTCATATCTACTGCCGCTTGCAAAATCGATAATCCCACTCTTGAGCGTCGCCAACGCATCCTCACCTGAAGGCTCTGCTACAGGATCCACGTCCTGTTCTTGCCCAAGAATTGAATCATGTGGTGAAGCAAGGATCATGCAACAGGCGAAAAAAAGCACTCCCAAAACCCGACCACCAGCTCCGGCTAGAAGCGGCCCTCTGTCAATACTCAGCAATGAATCCTCCATTAAACCTCTACCAACCCGTCGTTCCACTGCGGCACACCCCTTCCCGGTCCTATAAACTAAGGACAACGATTTCGCGTCAAATAATCTTAAGCGAAGCACACTCTTCTAATTCCTCACAGATCCAACAATAATCACGGCCATAATATAATAATGCGCCGTTATTGGGCAGCAAGTCCCTAGCGCTGGCAAGCGCTGCACAGTGGTATGACTCGAAAAACAACGTTATCTTACTCATATGTAGCAACACCAGAGGACACTTGCACCCAATGAAACAGGATTCGATGTCAATCAAATCTCGAATTCGAACCATCCCGGATTACCCAAAACAAGGAATTATGTTCCGCGACATCACCACTTTGCTTGCTGATCCGCACGGTTTCCGATTAGCAGTGACCAGAATGGCGGAACACTACGGCGGAGTAAAAATTGACAAAGTGGCGGGAATCGAGGCGCGAGGATTTATTTTTGCTGCCCCTCTTGCCCAACTCCTTGGCACCGGCTTTGTGCCCATTCGCAAGAAAGGAAAACTTCCTGCCAAGGTCATAGCCCACGAATATGAGCTTGAATACGGGACGGACGTCCTGGAAATTCATACGGATGCTGTTGAAAATGGGGAGTCGGTGCTACTGGTTGACGATCTTCTTGCCACAGGCGGAACAGCAGAAGCTGCAGCCAACTTGATCGAAAAGATCGGCGGAAAAGTCAAAGCTTGCTGCTTTGTCGTGGACCTGCCCGACGTCGGTGGCCGGACACGACTTGAAAAACTGGGCTACAACGTGTTCAGTCTATGTGCGTTTCAAGGCAAATAACAAACTTCTGACAACCCGGCACGGGAACTTACTTTTCGATGTGGCTTGTCAGACGACATTCAACCTGCTCACAAACATAATGGTAGAGGCAGGTATGAACTTCCTGGATATGGGCAGTTGACTCTGACGGCACTGCAACCAGGATATCAGAGTTGGCTAATCTCCCACCACCTCGACCGGTAAAAGCAATTGTAGTCATCCCCCGATCTTTCGCGGCGGCGGCGGCCCTAACGACATTTTCGGAATTTCCGCTTGTGCTTAAACACCATAACACGCCACCACTCTCTCCAAGCCCCTCCACCTGGCGCGCAAAGAGTGATTCATAGCCAAAGTCGTTGCTCCACGCGGTGGTGACTGCTGGATCAGTTCCAAGTGAAACAACCTTGTACGCCGGGCGATCGAGTAAGTAACGGCCCACCAACTCACCCGCAATATGCATTGCGTCTGCGGCGGAGCCACCGTTCCCGCAGACCAGCACAGGTTTGCCTTCACTTATTACCCTGACCAGGCTTTCGATAACATCGGCAACAGGCTTTTCAAGGTGACTTTTTGCTGTTTGGGCGAACAACTCTGAAGCCCTGTTTAGATAGTCATTGATAGTCAAGATACCACCCTGTTCCCACCCCAACTTAAAGCCCGTTAAAACCAAAAATACAGTCGCCTCATATTATAACATAGAAACTTCGAGGCAGTCCGAACCGCTGTTGCCCGATAGATCCTTGATCTAAATCTTCGGTCCTATCAACCTCTTCACTAAGTCTACCAAAATTTGCTAACGATGACTTTGGACCGGCGCGCTGCCTATCTTAAGGGCGATCACAAATATCAAAGTCTTATGAAATATGGGAGAAATGAGACAATATTGAGGCGATGAAGCGCATTAGAGACAGAACACGAACGATTTGTAATGAGATGTCATTTCACAAGAACATGACCTTGAAAATTATCCGTTTTTGTCTTGAAACGTCAAAAGACAAATGAATAGAAGGAAACAAAAAAACATGTTGCAGCAGGCCATGGATTTTAAGGCGGAAAGCGATGCGTTGTACCAGTTACTTGAACCACTACAGGATGATGCCTTAAACAGCGCAACTCAGTTCAAAGGATGGACGGTTAATACAATCCTGCAACATCTACATTACTTTAACTATGCGGCCCGTGTATCTTTGGAAGATGGGCCCGAAATCAGGCAACTACTAGAGGATCTTCGAAAAAGTCAGCAAAAAGGAGAAACCCTTGTCGCCTACGCGGACAGTAAGTTAGATGGAGTGAAAGGGCGGTCTCTTCTGCGATTGTGGCGCGACTACTATACGGACATGGCCCACGCTTTCCAGGAAGCCGATCCCAAGAAACGAATAAAATGGGCTGGTCCAGATATGAGCGTTTTGTCTAGTATCACGGCTCGCCTAATGGAGACTTGGGCACACGGCCAGGGAGTTTATGACCTTCTTGGGGCAACACGTGAAGATCGTGATTACATCAAAAACATTGTGGTTCTCGGCAACAACACGTTTGCCTGGACATTTACCAATCGTGAAGAGGAAGTGCCGGATCCAAAGCCGTTTCTAAAACTCCGTGGCCCTTCCAACGACATCTGGAAGTATAACGATCATTCTGAGCACAACTTGATCGAAGGAGCGGCGACTGAATTTTGCCAAGTCGTCACACAAACGCGAAACATTCGGGACACCAATTTGAAAGTCGTTGGCAAAACCGCGAAAAGATGGATGGCAGTTGCACAGTGTTTCGCCGGCCCGCCCCAAAACCCTCCGAGTCCCGGAACACGGTTCTTACAAATCGGGAAGGGTCAATCCCGAACGAGATAGCGTTTTTAAAGCTGGATACCATTGCGTACCAGAGTGCCGCCCCTCAAATTTGGCGGTTACAAACCATCTCACGTCAACTGATTTCCGACTAACAACATACAGTTAACACTTTTTGCTTATTCATAACTGATACTTTTGGACCTCGGTGCGCACCAAGTTAAAGTTTACCTCGTCGAACTATCAATAATTCTCAAGTCGATAAATCGGCTGATAGCCCGCTCAAAATGATGAGTGATGCCAAACGCAAAATTAGGATTTTTAGCCGGATCAAAAATCGAGTCATGAAGGTCCCGGCATTTGCGAGCAACAAGACAACCTTCATACGGCTTGGCCACGGCACCCCTGTGCCCACCCTGGTGGAGGCCGATCAGGTAATACGTGCCATCCTCAAAATAAAAAATTGGAGACCCGGAGTTATCTTGTCGACCCAAGTCACAATCGTGCAAAAGAATGGAAGGTTTGTCCCAGAACATATCACCAGGTGCTTTTTGATGGAGACGGCATTTCCGGTTAACTAACTTTCGGTGTGGTCGACGCCGAAAATCAAATGACACATGCACGATGTTATCCTTCAGTTCACCAAAATTTCTGGGAGTAATCGGTAGTACCCCAGCTGAGCTGAAACCTTGGGAAGGATTTTCGGCGACAACATCTTTTGCAAGATTCAAAATTATCCAATCGTCCTCCAATTTTCCTGGTTTGACAATTTTGTTACCCGCAACGGCGTCAACTAAATCGACAGACACCCTCTTGTTCGGGTTTCCATCAGGAAAATACATGACCCGACGTGACCTGAGAGACCCGAACTCGTCATAGATCACATGGGCGCTGGTAACCATCACATCTCCCCGCAAGACAAGAGTTCCAACGCCAACGTAGGAACCCGCAACCACAACACCAACTGACTTCAGGTGATACATGTCGTGATAGCTTTGTTGTCTTCTGTCATCTTCCCCAAATACCATCGCGCTACTGCACGTAGAATTTAGGAGCCAAGCACCGACAACAAACATAACCACC
>CAZSYW010000036.1:9022-15041 GCA_964611315.1 uncultured Rhodospirillaceae bacterium | reverse complement strand
CCCCCTCGTCGCCGGACTTGAACTAAAGGTCCTAACCCCACATCACAAAGCGTTTTGGTTCAGTCAGACGAAACCGCCATCAACACCGCTCACCACAAGCTCACAATCTCCAATAATCCTTTTTCAGGGAAAATTGGGGCCCAAAAGACACGTTAAAACAATATCCCCAGTCACCCTATTCATGTATTATCGGGGGTCGCGTTTTGGGGTAGGGGCTTGGCAATCGCGCCTTTAGGCCTTTGCCCACGTTGCGCTATTCTTTCCATTTCCAACTATAGATCCGCATGGACCTGTGTATTGGATTTAGCACATGGTCGCAGATTCTTTAACACAGGTTACCTATGCATCTTCGAAATTGGCAACAAAAATTAATCAATGATTTTCCGTTAATCATTAAGCAACACCGCCGCTTTATTTTAAAAGCTCCAACCGGAGCCGGTAAAACCGTATTGGCTAGCGAGATAATTGAAAGGTTCTATAAAGGGAAAAAAATTGTCATCTTGTGCCATCGTCTGGTTCTACTAGAACAACTCGAAAAAGCACTGGCCCTAAAACACAATGTTCGAAAATTAGCACTGTCCGACAAAGGCCCGGCTTTCAAGGACTACAACATTTTACTAGCCACCAATATGCGGGCAAAACAGATATTGGCCGACGCTGTACCTCAAGCTGACCTCATAATCGTGGACGAGGCGCACCGGGTGTCCCCCAACGGAACGGGCTACAAGCGCATTGTTGATGATTTTAATGAACGGGGAAAACGGGGCGCACAATTCATGGGTTTGACCGCCTCGCCCGAACGCCGCACCGGGGACCAGAGGGACCAACTTAATCTTGCATTTGATGCCATAATTGATTGCGCAAACATTGAAGACTTGATCGAGGAGGGTGTGTTAGTTCCGGCCAACTACAGACCTCACTTTGTCCATGACTTGGACCTTGGCACACTGGACATAAGTTCAGGTGATTTTCCGGTGTCAAAATTGTCTTCCGCAATAATCAACTCATCCATGATCGACTACGCGATTTTTGGCTACAACGAGGAACGCAACAACGTTTCGCCAAAAGCAATTTCGGCATGGTTCTGTCCAGACGTAAGCGTTGCAAACGCAACACTTAAAGCGATCCAGAAATTTAACATCGAAGCCGCTATCGTGACGGCGCAAACGCCAATCAAGGAGCGTATGAAGCTTCTCAAACAACACGAACAAGGTGAAATCGAAGCCATGGTGTCGGTAGGCGTCCTCTCAGAAGGCTGGGATAATCCGCATTGCAATATCATTGTCCATCTTCGACCCACCTTATCCAAGGTTCTGTGGGGCCAGTCAGTTGGCCGAGGACTCCGCTCTGCCCCCGGTAAGAAAGAGTGCATTGTCATCGATGTCAGCTCGAATTGGAGCACCTTTGGCCCGGTGGAAAAATTGAAATGGAGTCTTTTAACTCACAGACGCTCGTTCGTGCAGTACAAAAACCGGTTCAATTGGGTTGGACAGCAACAAGACGACGACGACAGCACAGACAAATATTTGCTCTGCCAAAATAAGCTACCAAATAAAATGCGCTGTTCTCATATCTATAGGAAAAAATCTAGCACGGATGATACTTGTACTGTCTGCGGTTCGTATGCGGCGATAGATATCTATAAGGAACACAAACTCGATAGCTCACGAGACGAACACCGACTACACGAACTATTTTTCCAAAGAGTACCGAAAGTTTTCGAAACATTAGACCCCGATGTCTGGGAAGATCTCGAAGATTTCGCCTGGAGGTCTGCAAACGAAAAAGAGAAGGTATTTTTGTCATTCTGCAGGGCATTTACGGACGTTTCTGGAGAGATTACCCAATCCGAATCAGATTATTGGAATGTCGCGTTAGCTGCAGAAACACAAGTTCGCAAGTATCTGGTCGAAAGAAACATACACCTGGTAAAACAGGAAGACTTTCAGCCTTCTCTCATTGCAGATGGCATGCTCGCGGGCCGAATCATCCGGACATTGCAAGCACATTACGGTATATCCGTGTGCGGTACAGAGTTTCAATCACGAACGCTCGATGAAAACGAACGGAAATACCAAAAGGCACTTAGAGTTGCAGAGCGTATAGCCGTGAATGGTTGCTCACCAAAGGACAACCTCCCGTACTTCAACGCTGCCGACCATATGGCCCAAGTAGGAAAAACAACCTAAATGAAACAACAAGTCAAATTATTCCTTTAAATCGTCAAAACCGCCTTCCCGGGGAAATCACGTTGTATCAACTGATTAGCCGTTTCCCCAACGTCTTTCCAGTTTTCGATGATAGGTACATGGGTCATCAAGCGTTTATCTGCCAACAAACGCAACAGGCGATCCAGACCTTTCGCGGCCGACTCAACTTCGGTTTCCCGATAAAGGTGAAACCCTTCAATGCGGCCGTCCCCAGTTAAAAACAGATCCCGAACAGCCAATGTCGCCTCCGGTCCTGCGCTGACGCCATAAAGGATAGCCCTACCGCGCTCATCTAACTGAGGTAAAAGGTTCGATAACAGTTGGCCGCCAACACCATCGATGATCGCCCTAAATTTCCCCTGAGACTCTAAACCGGTTCCATCAATAGAAATAACCACATCGTCAACGTTGGTAGCTCCCACCATATCTTTGAAGTCTCCCCGGCGCAGATGGGCGACCACTTCGGCCCCCATTAACTTCCCAAGCTGACAAGCAAAGAACCCAACACCACCACTTGCTCCTGTCACCAACACCTTGCTGCCCAATAGACGTTCGCACCGCTCTAGAGCGTAAAGTGCGGTCAAACCGGCAACCGGCAAAGTCGCTGCATCTGTGTCAGAGACAGCATTTGGGATCCCAGTAAAGTCGGCAGTCGGCAAGGCCACGAATTCAGCCCATCCTCGCATACGACGAGAGAAACCAACCACCCTACTACCTTCGGAGGGACCACTCCCATCATTAGCCGCGCTTTTAACAACACCTACCAAATCCCAACCTATCTGGGTACCGTCAGGTGCTGCCTGGGCTCGACGGAGTTCGCCCCTGTTGAGTGAAAAACCCGTCACCGACACCAAAGCCTCGTTTGAATCGGGGACTGGTTCAGCAACATCCCTGAGCTCGATAGAGCCTACGTGTCCGGCACTTACGACTACTGCTTTCATGACTCATATCTCTTCTTATCGATCACGTTCTTAGGTGACGGTTTTTGACGGGTCCGGAGTATGCAGTCCTGCATAAACTTTATGTTCAATTTGATCTTCATTTACACCACTGAAAGCGGTCAGAACTAAACTCGACGGTGTGCTCTCAAAAACAATGCTGGCTAGAAACCCCGCTACCCCTCGAACAATTTCTTCGATTTGAATACCGTCTTCTCCAAACTCTTGGTTAAGCTCGAGCATACGCTTATAGACCTCCTGCTCTGCTTCAGCCGTTGACTTTGTCATTATTCCACCCTCTTCCTTTCCACGCACATAAGACGTTCCTGTTGCATGTGGGACCTCCTTGGACAGTACGATTAGTTGTTGAACTCTCTACCCTCCTTCCAGTTGATTATATTTCATGACAACCATTTGTTGAATTCGGGCATTCGTTTCTCTTTAAAGGCTGCCACACCTTCCACGGCATCCGAATGATGATCTACTACCGACGTCTTTCCAGCGATGTCATCGAGCGCTTGTAGCCAATTCATTTCCGCAGCATTGTAAACTGATCTCTTTAAAAGGCGCATTGCCACCTGTGGTCCAGCGGCCATCTCCTGAGCGAGTTTTTCAGCCTCAGACATCAATGTTGTTCCATCTACTACCTCGTGTACTAAACCGAGTTCCTTCGCTTCAGACGCTGAGACAATTTTTTTACGCAAAATGAATTCCAATGTTTTGGCTAAGCCTATGTGTTCCACCAGTAAATAATGACCTCCCTCATCTGGCAATAAACCAAACCGAAGGGTCCCACTGCCAAGTTGTGCATCGTTAGCCGCTATTCGAAAATCACATGCCAGAGCTAAAGAAAATCCGCTCTGGATTGCGATACCGTTGACCGCAGCTATCGTTACTTTGTCTAGCTCTCGGACGCGCATGTTCAATGCCTGGGAAATGGTGCGCAGTCCGGTATATGTACCAATACCATGATCATGACCAGCCGGGATCACGGGTATTTGGGCATCGTCATCTTCCCGCATAGCGGTGGTATAACCCTTAAGGTCATCTCCGGCACAAAAAGAGTTGTCGGAACCCGTAAATACAATAACCCGAACCGCGTTTTCCATTTGCGCTTGGGTGAGCGTTTCTACAAGCTCGCGTTTCATGGCCGAAGTCATTCCATTTTTCCGCTCAGGTCGATTGAAACGTATCCAAAGGATACCCGGGTCTGAAAGGGCAGTCTCGTAGCCCTTGTATTTTCCAGTTTTCATCTCTTATCTCTCCCATTTTTTCATGCATTTTAACATGCCCATGATACGCACAAAGCTGGCATTACCCTGTTAGATGGCTCAAATGCTTTACTATACTATGAGAAAATTCCCTGAGGGAACGGGATCTAAGACTCACCTATCGCGCCTTGATACCTCAAGACCAAATACAATACGGAAGTTTTTATCCTCCGTCTTTTCCCTTCAGGAGTCGTAATACTTCTTTCGAAGTGGAAACAGAACCATTACGCACATAGGTCTCGTGGTTGGAAATAATTTTTTCTGAATCGTAAACGTAGTTCACCATCATTCCTAATGACTGTTCAATACCCTTCGGGGACTGATCTGCTGCCCAATTGACCCGCTCAACACTCGCTCCGTTCCCGAGATGGAATTTAGCAACGGGATCAAACGCAGAACCCTGATGTTTCGTTTCAATCAAGTAACGCGCACATAATCTCATCAACAACGGCTTCAGTCGCTGTCGTACAAGCTCACTGCCTCGCCATTCGCTTTGAAGAAGATCAAATTCCTTTGCACTCACAAACTCTGGATGTCTTTCCTCCAACAAGTCATCCAACCATTTGCAAAATCCCGGTATTGGTGACAGGGTCGCAAACTCCTTAATATCGTGCAGTTCGCCCTTGATTGTGTCGACTACCTGCTTGATTAAAAAGTTGCCAAAGCTGATTCCTTCCAGACCTGTTTGGCAATTGCTAATCGAATAAAAAATCGCCGTATCTGGTTTCTCTTCTGGCGTTGTTTCTGATTGGTTTGGGATAAGCGTTTTAATTTCCCCGATGAGCCCCCGAGTTAAAGCCACCTCTACAAAGATCAACGGCTCATCAGGTAATACCGGGTGAAAAAAACCAAAGCACCTTCGGTCATCGGCCAAGCGTCGACGTAAGTCGTCCCACCCGTGGATCTCATGAACCGCTTCGTAGGCGATTAATTTTTCCAAAACAATCGCACGTGTGCGCCAGTTGATCTGCTCGAACTGCAAAAAACCCCTATTGAACCAAGCCGACAGCAAGTACTTTAAATCACGTTGTAAATTATCGAGTTCTGGGTAATCGCTCAGCCGCGACCGAACGAGTTGGCGCATACCAACGATGGTAGAGGTTCCACCCGGAGCCATATTAATCCGTCGGAACAGTTCCTGCCATGGCGCTTCGATAACTTTTAAAAGCTTTCTGTACGAATCATTTTCGGGATAGGCCGCGTATGCTCCCGCCGCTTCAACCAACCGCTCCCGATCTGGCGCGAATATTTTATTTAGGGAAAGAAGGATATTAAACTGCTCATCCTCTCCCAGCGCGAGATAATCGTTGACTATTTGGCTGGCAAGCGCAGTACCGGAAGCTTCTCCGTGTACTGACACCAAGTCGTTGCATTGCGCGACAAGCACCTCAAGTTGACTGCTGCCTCCCGGCCGATCAAGATAATTACGCCCAACATCAACCAAAGCGTTCAACATTTGACTGACACTAATGCGAGCCATTGATTGTCCTTAATTTTACAAGTTTCTGAAATTTAACCTTTGAATACGAGTGTCATGCTCACATTTATGTTAAAGCTCTTTCGAGAGTTCGGAGGGCAAAAAAAAGTCCCCGCCGAAACG